>NZ_CP031142.1:6437500-6737500 GCF_014697215.1 Saccharopolyspora pogona | reverse complement strand
CCGCGCGCCAGCATCGGCTTGATCATGTTGCCGGCGTCCATCGCGCCCTCGCCGGAGGCACCGGCGCCGACGATGGTGTGCAGCTCGTCGATGAAGGTGATGACCTGGCCGGCCGATTCGGTGATCTCCTTGAGCACCGCCTTGAGCCGCTCCTCGAACTCGCCGCGGTACTTCGCGCCGGCCACCATCGAGCCGAGGTCCAGCGCCACGACGCGCTTGCCGCGCAACGATTCCGGCACGTCACCGGCGACGATGCGCTGGGCCAGGCCCTCCACGATGGCGGTCTTGCCGACGCCGGGCTCACCGATGAGCACCGGGTTGTTCTTGGTGCGGCGGGACAGCACCTGCACGACGCGCCGGATCTCGGCGTCGCGGCCGATCACCGGGTCTAGCTCGCCCTTGCGGGCGCGGTCGGTGAGGTCCTGGCCGTACTTCTCCAGCGCCTTGTAGGTGCCTTCGGGATCCGGGCTGGTCACCCGCGCCGACCCGCGCACCTTGCTGAAGGCCTCGGTCAGCGCTTCCGGCGTCGCGCCGTGCTTTCGCAGCAGGTCGGCGACCCGGCCGCCTTCGGCGGCGAGCCCGACCAGCAGGTGCTCGGTGGAGACGTACTCGTCGCCCATCTCGGTGGCGAGCCGCTGGCTGTGCGTCAGCGCCCTGACCGCGTCACGGGAGAGCTGCGGCGCGGACACCGTGCTGCCGCTGGCCGTCGGCAGCTTGTTGATGAGCTGTTCCAGCTCGCGGCGCACTTCCGTCGGGTCGGCGCCGACGGCGGTCAGCAGCGGCGCGGTCAGCCCGTCGCCCTGGGCGAGCAGCGCGCCGAGCAGGTGTCCGGGGTCGACGTCCGGGTTGCCGGCCACGGTCGCAGCCTGCACCGCGGACGAGATCGCCTGCTGGGTCTTGGTCGTCGGGTTGAACGCGTCCATTCCTCACCTCGTCGCCGGGCGGCTGGTGCGAGTCTGTCATCTCTCGCACCCGTCATCTTATACATCGTCAACGTGAGGAAAGTTGAGCGAGTTCCACTCAAGGCAGGTGAGTTCGGGCACGCGGATTCGGAAGAGGTGTCGGACTGGGCGGAATGCCCTGGGCTCGCCGTCATCATCAGCGGCATCAAGACCATCGGCGCCGTCACCAGCCGCCTAGTCCCGGCGATGACCATCAACGGCCAGCCTGATCGTCATCGACGTGAACTTCGACGCCGTGCCCGCCCGGCGCGTTGATCGGCGTGCCGATCGCCGGCTTCCAGCGCGCTGCCTTCTCCAACGAGGCCGGGCTCGGCTCTGCGCCCATCTCACACTCCGCGGTGCACCAAGCACCCGGCACCGAGGGCCTGGTCGCCCTGCTGGAGCCGTTCATCGACACGGTGATCATCTGCACCACGACGGCGCTGACCATCGTCATCGCCAAGACGCAGTTTTGGATGGACGCGCAGCAGCAGGTGCTGGCCGGCGGCGATACCCCGGACGCCGTCACCGTCCGGAGGTCCGAAAAGGTCTGACGCGCAGGGGCTTCCGCTATTTCGGTCCGCAATTTCAATGAGGTGATCTCAGTAGGGGGTTATGCGAGTCGGCCATGTTCGAATTGGGTGAGTACGAGTGCGGCTTTGACGATGGGGCCGATTTTGCGGGGGCTGGTGGTGAAGTGTCGTAGGGCGCGCCAACGGCCGGTGAGCAGGGCGAATCCGCGTTCGCCGAGGGCGCGCAGGCCGCGCCAACGGCCGGTGAGCAGGGCGAATCCGCGTTCGCCGAGGGCGCGCAGGCCGCGCAGCAGTTTGTTGTAGGTCTGGTTGTCGACGTCGAGTGGGCGGCCTTTGCTGGTTTTGGGGTGTTTGATCGGGGTGAGGACCCCGGCTCCGGCACCCTGGTAGCCGCCGTCGGCCAGGGTGGGCAGGTCGAGCTGGGAGTAAGCCCAGTACAGGGCGCCGAGGACGTGGTTTTCAGCGGCGGTGATGTCGTGGACGGACCCGGGCTCGACGTCGGAGACCCACAGCGGGAACCCGTCCGGGTCCGTCAGTGCTTGGATGTTGCCGGCTTGTTCGCGGGTTTTCCCGGAGTACCACAGGTCGATCTCGGTGTCTTTGGCGCTGGTGGTCTTTTCGCCGAGACGGTCGGAGGAGAAGTTTTTGCCGTCCAGGATCAGATAGGCGTCGCCGTTGTCTTTGGCCCGTTGCAGGGCGTCGTGCAGATCCGGGGCCTGCGCGGCCAGCGCCTCGATGCCCTCGTCGACATACCGGTAGCCGGTCGCGCGGGCGACACCGTGATCGCGGGCCAGTTTGGTGGTGTCGGCAGCGGTCGCGGAACCACCGCAGGACCAGCACAGCCTGCCAGAACGTGGTCAACGCCCGGCGCCCCTTGCGGGTCCCTTTCCGGCGGCGTTCACCGGCCAGCAGCTTGCTGAGGAAGAGCACCAGTTCACGGGGAACATCGAGTTTGGCAGAATACGTGACCACGTGGGGCCTTCCCTGGTCGAAGATCGTTTCTTGGTCGAACTTCTTCTACCAGGGACCCCACGTCCCACTCTCCCCAGGCCAGCCCTACCCGATCACACACCCATTCCGGCAGGCCGCCTTCAGCCACTTCTTACCGAGATCACCTCAATGGAAATTGCGGCAGTTGTCCACAACCCACGGCGTGTCGTGCCCCGACACGCCGTGGGGTTCGCAATTTCAATGGAAATCGAGGGTCCGATTTCCATTGAAATTGCGGGGAAACCTCAGTCCTCGCGGACGGCTTGGATGTCGATCTCCACCTTCAGCGTCGTGCCGATCGCGGCGATACCCGTTTGCAGGGCCTGGTTGAACGTCATCGCGAAGTCCTCGCGGCGCAGCTGCGTCGTCGCCGTCGCCGAGGCCCGGGTGCCGCCCCACGGGTCCGGGCCGACCCCGGCGAACCGGGTGTCCAGCCGCACCGGCCGGGTCAGCCCGCACAGCGTCAGCTCGCCGTCCAGGTCCCAGCAGTCGCTGCCGCGCGGGCGCAGCCCCGTGGACCGGAAGGTGATCTCAGGGTGCCGCTCGACGTCCAGGAAGTCCGCGTTCCGCAGGTGGTCGTCGCGCATCCCGTTGGCCGTGTCGATGCTGGCCGCCACGATCTGGACATCCACTGCGGACGATTCCACCGGGTTTCCGATGCGGACCTCGCCGGCGAACTCGTTGAACCGGCCGTGGATGCTGCTGATCCCCAGGTGCTTGGCGGTGACCTGGATAGACGAGTGCACCGGGTCGATCCGCCACAGCCCGGGCGCCGGCAGGTCGACCCCGCCGACCCGGCGCAGCTCGACCTCGCCGAGGGTGGCCGCCGTCCCGTCGTGCACCAGCGTGGTCCGGGCGACGGGCTCGTGCCCGACCGCCATGACGATGGCGGTGTAGGTGCCGGACTTCAGCCCGGCGGCGACCACCGAGCCCTGCGCGTCGCCCTGCACCCTGGCGACCTGGGTGCCGGTGCCGTCGATGACGGTCAGCACCGCTTCCGGCACCGGCCAGCCGTCGCCGCCGCGCACCGTCGCGGTGACCGCCCCCGAACCGGCGGCGACGCCGGGCGCTTCGGCCTGCTGTTGGCCGAGATCCATCTAGAACATCCCCTCCGTGGCTTGCGGATCACCTGCCGCTCGTGAGCGGGAGTTCCGGTAAGAACCGGAATCTTCACTCACGAGCAGGCGCAGTCCGATCCGCGGGCTCTCGTTCAGGTCGTGAGCGGGAGTTCCGGTAAGAACCGGAACGACCACTCACGACCGCTGGTCAGTCGGCCTGCGGGTAGCCGAGCTCGACGTCGTGCGTGCTCAGCTCACCCGAGAGCCGCAGCGAGGTGGCGACCGGCGGGTATCCGGTCGCGATCACCGTGTACTCGCCGTCCGGCAGGTCGGTGAAACTGTAGTTGCCGTCGATGTCGGTGGTCGCCGCGCCGACGACCGCGCCGCCGGTGTCCAGCAGCGTCACCCGCGCATCCGGCACCGCGACCCCGAGATTGGCCGACCGGACCACGCCGCTGAGCTGCGTGCCGGACTGCAACGCGACGTCCAGCGTGGACTGGTCGCCGTCGGCCACCGTGACCGAGTTCGCCACCGGCCGGCAGCCGGGCGCGGTGACGGTCAGCGCGTAGGCCCCACCGACCAGGTTGGCGAACAGGTAGAAACCGTCCGGTCCGGTGCCGGCGCTGGCCACGACCTCGCCGCGGACGTCCGTGAGCACCACCATCGCCCCAGCAACGCCCTGCCCGCCGACGTGCACCAGCCCGGTGAGCCGCCCGGCGCCGAGCAGCTGAACGTCGTGGCGCACCGGGCGGTCGCCGACCACGACCATCGACGCGGTCGGCTGGTAGCCGCCGCCGGAGGCGATCAGCACGTAGGTGCCGCCGTGGTCGACCACGAGCTGGAACTGCCCGTCGTGGGCGGTCCGGGCGCGCTCGACCTGCCGGCCGTTGGCGTCGGTCAGGGTGAGCACCACCCCGGAGACCGGGGTGCCGACGGAGTCCTGGACGGTGCCGTGCACGAACAGCCCGCCACCGTCGCCCGGGGCTGTCAGGTCGCCGGCCAGGTGCTTGCCGTTGGTCGCGTAACGACGCGCCGTAACAGGCTCTGACCAGGCATCCGAGCGACCATCCACAGAGTTGTCCACAGGTTCGGCGGCCAGTCGCGCCGAGTGCGCCCCCACGCCCCCAACCTGGGCAGAGCCGTTCGCAGCGGGACGCGCCACGGCCGAGTTGTCCACAGGCCGGGCGAGGTTGTCCACAGCGTCGTCGTGCGCGGCCACGGCAGCCGCCTCCCTTTCCTCGTGACTGTCGATCGTGGTGCGCAGCGGCGTCTCGCTGATGAAGATCACCGCGAGGAAGGTGACCACCGCGATGCAGGCGGCGACGAAGAAGATGTCGCCGATCGCGTCGCCGTAGGCCGCCCGCACGATGGTCTGCACCGGTTCCGGCAGGTGGTTGACGTCCAGCGAACCACCGCCGCCCGAGCCTGCTGCCTGCGCCGCGCCGGGGATCTTCGACAGGCCGCGCATGATGTAGTCCGAGACCTGGGTGGCCAGCACCGCGCCAAGGACCGAGACGCCGGCCGAACCGCCGAGGGTCCGGAAGAACGTCACGACCGAGGTCACCGACCCCATGTCCTTGCCGCTGGTGGAGTTCTGCACCGCCAGCACCAGGTTCTGCATCAGCAGGCCGACGCCGACGCCCATCAGGAACAGATAGACCCCGACGAGCACCAGGTCCGTCTCGTGGTCGATGCTGCTCAGCAGCCACATCGACGCGGTCATCACGATCGAGCCGATCACCAGGAACGGTTTGATCTTGCCGGTGACCCGGGAGATGATCTGGCCGGACACGGTCGAGGAGATGAACAGGCCGCCGACCATCGGTAGCGTCATCAGCCCCGCGGTCGTCGGGGTGAAGCTCCGCGCGATCTGGAAGTACTGGCCCAGGAACACCGCGCCGCCGAACATCGCGGTGCCGACCGCGACGGTGCCGATGGTGGCCAGCGCGACCGTCGGGTTGCGGAACATCCGCAGCGGCACGATCGGCTCGCTGACCTTGGTCTCGATGATCACCGCGATGATCAGCGCGAGCAGGCCGCCACCGACGTAGGACGCGGTCTCCACCGACCACCATTCGAACTGCTTGCCGGCCAGCGAGACCCACACCAGCAGCAGGCTCACGCCGCCGACCAGGAACAGCGCGCCGAACCAGTCGATCTTGACCGGGCGCTTGATCACCGGCAGCTTCAGCGTCCGGCCCAGCACGATGAAGGCGATCACCGCGATCGGCACGGTCACCCAGAAGCACCAGCGCCAACCCAACCACGAGGTGTCCACGATCAGGCCGCCGACCAGCGGGCCGCTGACCGTGGCGACCGCGAAGGTGGCGCCGATGTAGCCGCTGTAGCGACCGCGGTCGCGCGGCGAGACCATCGCCGCGATCACGACCTGGATCAGCGCCTGCAGGCCGCCCATGCCGATGCCCTGCAGGGCGCGGAAGCCGATGAGCGTCTCCATCGACTGCGCGAACCCGCCGAGCACCGAGCCGATCGTGAAGATCGTGATGGCCAGCTGGTAGAGCAGCTTCTTGCTGAACAGGTCGGAGAGCTTGCCCCAGATCGGGGTGGATGCGGTCGAGGTGAGCAGCATCGCCGTGACCACCCAGGCGTACTGGCTCTGGGTGCCGCCCAGGTCGGCGATGATCCGGGGCAGCGCGTTCGAGACGATCGTCGAGCTGAGGATGGCGACCAACAGCGCCAGCATCAGACCCGACATCGCCTCCAGGATCTGCCGATGCGTCATCGACGATCCCGCGGCGGGCTCGTCGCGCCCGTCCCGGCGGGCCGGCGCTGTCGCGTCCGGCGCCGTCTCCGTCGAGGTGGTCATCGAGTTCCTTCCTTGGTCACGGAGCCGGCGGCGCAGACTCCGTCGTTGATCGTGTAGCGACGGATGTCGTCCATCGCTTCCCCCAGCAGTCGGGCGAGTTCGCGGACCTTGTCGTCGTCCCAGTGGGCCAGCGCCTCGCCGATCCACTCCGCCTTCCGGCGTTCCAGCTCGGCCACGGCGCGCTCGCCGTCGGGCGTGGCGCGCAGCAGCGCTACGCGCCGGTCCGCCGGGTCGGGCCGGCGGGTGATGAGGCCGGCGTGTTCGAGCTGGCCGACCTGGCGGCTCACCACGGATGCGTCGACGATCCGGTGGTGGGCAAGGTCCGAGGCCCGGCATTCGCCGCGGAAGACGAGTTCGGTGAGCAACCCTGCGGCGGCGTACGGCACGTGCTCTGCCGTGAACTGACCCCGCTGCATTGCCACCTGTTTGAGCCCGAGCATCGCTCGAAGCGGTCGGAGCAGCTCGGCACAGGTCTCGTGTGTCGGTCCCATGAGCCCAATCCTTTAGTTGCCGCACGCAACTATAAGCCCATTTAGTTGCGCGACACAACTTGTCGGACTGTGACCCCACCCACCGGAAGGATCAAGAACCGGGTCAAGGGCACCCGGCCGGGAAATGCGAGAGGGGCACCCGTGCCCCGGTTACCGGGTCACGGGTGCCCCGCACCTCGTGAAACGTGCTCACATCATGGCGTTGAGCTTGCCCAGGAGTCGGGCCAGGTCCTTGAGATCCTGGGTGGACCAGCTGGCGAATTGGCCGTGCAGGTGCTTGCGGCGCTCGGCGCGCACCTGCGCCAGCCGCTCGCGCCCGAGGTCGGAGAGCTGGATGCGGCGGGCCCGGCCGTCGTCGGGATCCGGCACCCGCTCCAGCAGGTCCAGGTCCACCAGGGTCGCGATCTGCCTGCTCACCGTGGACTTGTCCAGCCCGGTGCGGTCCGCGACGTCCATGCCGCGCAGCGGCCCCGCGTCGTCGACCATCAGCAGCAGGCTGTACGAGGCGGGATCGAGGTCCGGGTGCACGTGCGCGGCCACGGCGGTCGACAGGTTCCGGGCACGGCGGAACATCAGCACCAACTCGCGCTCGACGGACTCAGCCGCTGAACGCCGGTCGACGCCTTCCTCGCGCACCCCGCCGGTCGAACTCCGCGCCTCGTCCTCGATCACAGCTCTCCAACCCGCACCGCCGACCACCCCGGCGGCACCAATCGCCGACCCGCAAGCCAACGCTAGTCCGTTTCGCCCCACTCTAAGCGCCTGTCCCGAACTCAATTTGCGTGGCGGTGCGGGTAGCGGAACCTCAGACGCCGCCTGGACTGCGGGATCCCCAACTTGCGTATGACCAAATACGCGGCATCGGCGCTGTCCTCGCCAGACCACACCTGAGAGCCCCCAGCGGTGCCGGTTGCGATCGTGGGCTCAGCAGTCGTGGCTGCCCACCGGTTCGGGCCGGTGCCACGGCCGGGGCATGCCCTTGGACTCGAAGTAGTCGCCGCCTTTGCGCTTGACGTCGTCGGTGCCCCAACTGCGCTGGCGCAGCACTGGCATCATCCGCGGGATGTGCTTGCGGCAGTGGATGTAGGCCTCCTCGACCTGCACCACGACCCAGCGCTCGGGCGTGCGGCCGTGGTCGAACTCGGCGGGCAGCGCGGGGTGGATGGCGCGCAGGCCGGCGTCCTCGACGATGCGGGCCTTGCCGTTGACGTGCAGGCCGATCAGATCGGTCACGAAGTCCACCAGCAGGATCCCGATGTGCGGGTTCTCACTGATGTTGCCCAAGCTGGCCAGCACGCCGTTGCCGCGGTACTCCGGGTAGCAGAGGTGCCGGTCATCGAGGACCTGCATGAAGCCGGCCGGGCCCGCGCGCAGGCTGGAGTCGCACTCACCGTGCCGGTCGGAGGTGGCCACGAACGCCAGCTCCATTCGCCCGATGAACTCCTTCATCAGCGGGTTCAGGTGATCCAGCACCTGGTCGTCGTAGAACTTCCGGGCGCGCTTCTCGGTACCGTAGGCGCGCTGCAGCAGGTGTTCACCAGCCGAACCGGGCAGCGGGACCGGACCGTTCTCGACGAACGGGTGGCGCGGTGGCGCGTCGGACTTCTGGCCGCGCTGCTGGATCGGGGTCGTGACCTGCCAGGGCTCGTTCGGGGTGGGCGGTTCTGAGAGCTCCAGCTCCAGCAGTGCCGCGTTGGCGGTACCGGTCGGGGGTAGGTGGTCGGGGATCACGCGCGTCACCGTGTCACGTCCACCTCTCTGCTAACAACGGTGAATACTAGGTTCCCCCGGACAGTTCCATGCATTATCTACGTGAAGTAGTTATGAAGCACTCAAAAGTGGCATCAAGGCAGACGCGTCACGAGGCACGAGTTAGGGTCCACCTTGTGTCGGGGGACGCTTGCAAGTAGTGGTGTGCCTGCCTGGGTACGACCGCCAACGTGGAGAAGGCTGCCCCGAACCATGACAGCGAACGCCGTACTGAGCCCCGGACCCCCGAACCACGAGCCGTCGAACTCCGGTGTGAGCAAGATGGTTCGCCTCATCCGCGAGAGCTTCGCAGTCGTCGAGCCGCATACCGACGATGTTTCGAGGTTCTTCTACGGCATGCTTTTCAGCCTCTCACCGGCCACCCGCGACCTGTTCGCGGTGAACATGGAAGTGCAGCGCAGCAGGCTGCTGCGAGCGCTCGTGCACGTGATCCAGATGGTCGACAGGCCGGACGAGCTGTTGCCGTTCCTGCACCAGCTCGGGCGCGACCACCGCAAGTTCGGCGTGGTCACCGCGCACTACGAGGCTGTGGGCACCGCGCTGCTCGCCTCGATCAAGAGGTACGCCGGCGACGCCTGGACCGACAGCGTGGAGCGCGCCTGGGCCGAGGCCTACACCGTGATGGCCTCCGCGATGACCGAGGCGGCCGCCGCCGACGACGGCCCCGCCTGGTACACCGGCCAGATTCTGCACCACAAGCGGCTCAGCTGGGACGTCGCGGTGATCCGCGTCCAGCCTGACCACCCGGTGCCGTACCAGCCTGGCCAGTACGTAAGCGTGGAGGTGCCGCAGCGGCCCCGGCTGTGGCGCTACCTGACCCCCGCCAACGCGCCGAGCGACGACGGGATCATGGAGTTCCACATCCGTTCAGTGGAAGGCGGCTGGGTCAGCCGCGCGCTGGTCGGACACGCCCGCCCCGGCGACCAGTGGCGGATCGGCTCGCCAATGGGTCGGCTGACCGTGAACCGGGAGACCTCGCCGGACGTCCTGATGATCGCCGGCGGTACGGGAGTGACCCCGATGCGCGCGATCATCGACGACCTCGCGCAGTACGGGGAGAACCCACGCGTGCAGCTGTTCTACGGCGGCCGGACCCGCGAGGACCTCTACGACCTGGAGAACCTGCAGCGCGTCGCGATGCACAACCCGTGGCTGACGATCACGCCGGTGGTGGAGGACGACCCGGGCGTCTCGGGTGCGGAGCACGGCACGCTCGCCGAGGCAGTGACCCGCTACGGCGCGTGGCAGGACTGGGACGTCCTGGTCAGCGGCTCGCCGGGGATGATCCGGGCCACGGTCTCCCGGATGCTCGTCGCGGGCACGCCCCTCGACCACATCCGCTACGACCCGTTCACCCTGGACTGATCACCGCCTGACGACCGAGCGACGGGGGGCGTCTTCGACCGATCTGGTCGAAGACGCCCCTCAGTCGTCGGCAGCGCGCGGTTCGAGCAGGAAGCCGCGCCCGCGAAATCACCACGCTCCGCTCCAGGTAACGCGCCAGGACGCGGGCCGGGAGCCGGCCCGGCAGGCGGCACGAACGCGAAGGGCGCCTGATGGCCGGCTCGCGGCCATCAGGCGCCCTTCCAGCGTTGCTATCGCCAGCGGTCAGCGCCGTTTGCGGTCTGGTTTCCAGACGACCAGGGCCGTTTCCTGGCGGATCGGGACCAGGTCCCGGCGGTAGGAGGCGTGCACCGCGGCCGCCGCCTGTTCGGCCGCCGCATGGGCCGCCGCCACCTCTTCGGCCAGTTCCTGGACCTTGGCGCGGAGCGCGTCGACCTCGTTCTCAAGATCGATGATCCGCTTGATGCCCGCCAGGTTCACGCCCTCCTCCTGGGAGAGGCGCTGCACCTCGCGGAGCAGGGCGACGTCTCGCAGGGAGTAGCGGCGGCCGCCCGCAGGGGTGCGCCCGGGCGAGACCAGGCCCAGCCGGTCGTAGCTGCGCAGGGTCTGCGCGTGCAGCCCGGACAGCTGCGCGGCCACCGAGATCACGAACATCGGCGTGTCCTCGTTGGCCCCCGGCGGGAACCCGAAGCCCGGATCCATTGGGCGACCGGCCATGACTACCTCCCGAGCAGCTCGTTCAGGTCGCGGCGCGGATCGTGGTCGGCGGTCGCCTTCGCGTAGTCCGCCAGCGCCTCGGCCGCCTTGTCGTCCAATTTGGACGGAACCACGACCTGCAGCGTCACCAGGAGATCCCCGCTGCTGCCGTCCTTCTTGCCCACGCCCTTGCCACGCACCCGGAAGGTGCGGCCGCTGCCGGTCCCGGCCGGGACCTTCAGCGTCACCTTCCCGCCCAGGGTCGGCACGGTCAACGTAGTGCCCAGCGCCAGTTCGGGGAAGGTGACCGGAACCGTGATCGTCAGGTCGTCACCGGAACGTCCGAACACCCGGTGCGGGCTGACGTGCACCACCACGTACAGATCGCCCGCGGCGGCGCCCTGCCGACCGGGTTCGCCCTGTCCCGCCAACCTGATCCGCTGTCCGTCGGAAACCCCGGCCGGGATCCGCACCGTCAGCGTCCGGCTGCGGGTGCTGACCCCTTCGCCGCGGCAGTCCGGGCACGGGTCGTCGATCAGCTGACCGCGACCCCGGCAATCCGGGCACGGCTCGCTGAACGCGAACGCACCCTGGTTGCGGGTCACCAGCCCGGAACCAGAGCAGGTTGTGCAGGAGCGCGGCCGGGTGCCCGGCTTGGCACCCGAACCGTGGCAGGTCGGGCAGCTCACCGGGCTGGACAGCCGCAGCGGAACCGTGGCCCCGCGCGCCGCCTCGGCGAAGTCGATGCGCACCTCGGTCTCCACGTCGGCGCCGCGCTTCGGGCGATTCGCCGTGGTGGCCCCGGGGCGGCGACCGCCGAACAGGCCACCGAAGAGGTCGCCGAGCCCGCCGCCGCCACCACCACCGCCCCCGGCGCCGCCGAAGAGGTCACCGATGTCGAAGCTGCCGGTGCCACCCGGACCGCCGAAACCACCGAAACCGCCCTGGCCGCCGCCGAAACCGCCGGCGCCGAACAGCTTCCGGGCCTCGTCGTACTGCTTTCGCTTGTCCGGGTCGGAGAGCACCCCGTAGGCCTCGGAGACGGCCTTGAACTTGGCTTCGGCCTGGGCGTTGCCGGGGTTGGCGTCGGGGTGGTTCTCCCGCGCCAGCTTCCGGTACGCCTTCTTGATCTCGTCGGCCGAAGCCGCGGAGGAGACGCCCAGCTCGGCGTAGAAATCCTTGTCAAGCCATTCCCTGGCGCTCACCGGGCGCTCCTCCCTCCGTTCCTCATCAACCCTGCTCGGCCTGGTTCTCGCCGGTCGCCGGTTCGGCGGGCTCGGCGGCCGGCTCGTGGTCGGTCACCGCGACCATCGCCGGACGCAGCACCCGGTCGCCGAACCGGTAGCCGCGGCGCAGAACGGTCGTCACGGTCGGCCCGTTCACGTCCGGGGAGGTGCTGTGCTGCACCGCCTCGTGCACCGACGGGTCGAACTCGTCGCCTTCCGCGCCGAAGGGCTCCAGCCCGGCCGAGTTCAGCGTCGCGACCAGCTTGTCCGCCACGGCCTTGAACGCGCCGTTGAGGTCGCCGTGGGCCTCGGCGCGGTCGAGGTCGTCGAGCACCGTCAGCAGGTCGGCGGCCACCAACGCCTTCGCACCGGCGATCACCGCTTCGCGGTCGCGTTCCACCCGCTTGCGGTAGTTCGCGTACTCCGCGGTGACCCGCTTGAGGTCGGCGGTGAGCTCGTCGACCTGCTGCTGCAGCCCGGCCGAGTCGCCCGCCGCCTCTTCGGGCTCGGGCTGCTCGGCCGCCGGCTGCGCGGCCTCCTGCTCGGCGTTCCCGACGATGTCCTCGTCGAGGGTGCCGGACATGCTTTCGGCCACCTGCGCCTCTTCTCCGCTCGGAGCGGGCACCCGGCGCTGGCCGGTCACGGGGTCGATGCGCCGCCGATCCCGGACCACCACCGGCTCCTGCTCGCCTTCATTGCGCGACATTTCCGGCCTGTCCGCGGTCACTTCTTCTTCTCGTCCTCGTCTTCGACGATCTCCGCGTCCACCACGTCGTCGTCCTTCGATGAGCTCGCCCCGGCGGCACCGGCACCGGCGGCACCGGCACCGGCCGCGGCGTTGGCACCCGCGTCGGCGTACAGCGCCTGGCCGAGGGCCTGCGACTCGGTGGCGAGCTTCTCCACGGCTGCGGAGATGGCGGGCACGTCGTCGCCCTTGAGCGCCTCGTTCACCTCGCCGACGGCGGCCTTGACCTTGTCCTTGACGTCGGCCGGCAGCTTCTCGTCGTTCTCCTTGAGGACCTTCTCGGTCTGGTAGACCAGCGTCTCGGCCTGGTTGCGGGCCTCGGCCTCCTCGCGACGCTTCTTGTCCTCGTCGGCGTGCGACTCGGCGTCCTTGACCATCCGGTCGATGTCGTCCTTCGGCAGCGCGGAGCCGCCGGTGATCGTCATCGACTGCTCCTTGCCGGTGCCCAGGTCCTTGGCGGAGACGTGCACGATGCCGTTGGCGTCGATGTCGAAGGTGACCTCGATCTGCGGCAAGCCGCGCGGCGCCGGCGGAAGACCGGTGAGCTCGAACATGCCGAGCTTCTTGTTGTGCGCGGCGATCTCGCGCTCGCCCTGGAAGACCTGGATCTGCACCGACGGCTGGTTGTCGTCGGCGGTGGTGAAGGTCTCGGAGCGCTTGGTCGGGATCGTGGTGTTGCGCTCGATGAGCTTGGTCATGATGCCGCCCTTGGTCTCGATGCCCAGGGACAGCGGGGTGACGTCCAGCAGCAGGACGTCCTTGACCTCACCGCGCAGCACACCGGCCTGCAGGGCGGCGCCGACGGCGACGACCTCGTCCGGGTTGACACCCTTGTTCGGCTCCCGGCCGCCGGTCAGGTCCTTGACCAGGTCGCTGACCGCGGGCATGCGGGTGGAACCGCCGACCAGCACCACGTGGTCGATGTCGTCGAGCTTGACACCGGCGTCGCGGATGGCCGCCTCGAACGGCTTGCGGCAGCGCTCCAGCAGGTCGGAGGTGATCCGCTGGAACTCGGCGCGGGACAGCGTCTCGTCCAGGAACAGCGGGTTCTTGTCCGCGTCGACGGTGATGTACGGCAGGTTGATGTTCGCCGTGGAGGAGCTGGACAGCTCGATCTTGGCCTTCTCGGCGGCTTCCTTGATCCGCTGCATGGCCATCCGGTCCTTGGTCAGGTCGATGCCCGACGAGGACTTGAACTTGTCGACCAGCCACTCGACGATGCGCTCGTCCCAGTCGTCACCACCGAGGTGGTTGTCACCGCTGGTGGCCCGCACCTCGACAACGCCCTCGCCGATCTCCAGCAGCGAGACGTCGAAGGTGCCGCCACCGAGGTCGAAGACCAGGATGGTCTGTTCCTTCTCGCCCTTGTCGAGGCCGTAGGCCAGCGCGGCGGCGGTCGGCTCGTTGACGATGCGCAGCACGTTGAGGCCGGCGATCTGGCCGGCTTCCTTGGTGGCCTGCCGCTGGGCGTCCTCGAAGTAGGCCGGGACGGTGATCACCGCGTCGGTGACCTCCTCGCCCAGGTACGACTCGGCGTCCCGCTTGAGCTTCATCAGCACGCGGGCGCTGATCTCCTGCGGCGTGTAGGTCTTGTCGTCGATCTGGACCTTCCAGTCGGTGCCCATGTGCCGCTTGACCGACCGGATGGTGCGGTCCACGTTCGTGACCGCCTGGTTCTTCGCTGGCTGACCGGTGAGGATCTCGCCGTTCTTCGCGAAGGCCACGATGGACGGCGTGGTCCGCGAGCCCTCGGAGTTGGTGATCACCGTCGATTCACCGCCCTCCAGGACGGTAGCGACGGAGTTGGTCGTCCCCAGGTCGAAACCGACCGCTCGCGCCATGCTGCTTTCCTCCCGACTTGTTGCCTGTGCGCCCAAGCGCCATCCCGGCCCTTGAGCCTTGCTCACTCAAGTTTTACCCACTGCTCGTCATCATCGTCAATCCGGATTGAGCGCGGGTCACTCAAGCTTTCTGCCAACACAACGGTTGACCAGGCACGAGAGTTCCGGGGAGTGACGTGGCCGACACCGCCGCCGTGATCGGAACCCGGCGAATCGGCGGCCGGAAGCCGACACGTCGGCTTGTCGACATGTCGGCTTCGGAGCGGGTCAGGCCTGCTTGACGCGGATCTCGCCGCTGCCGCTGGACAGCGTCAGCCGCTTCACGGCGGCCGGGTCCTGCGCCACGTCCACGTCGACGCCGCCGGAGCCGCTGTCCGTATCGACGCGGTAGCGGTCGCCGGGCACGGTCAATTCGATGCCGCCGCTCCCGGTGGACACCTCGACGGTCTGCGGGCTGACCAGTTCCAGCTCGACGTCGCCGGACTCGGCCTTCGCGACGACGCCCGCGCCGCGCAGGCCGCGCCCGCTGATCCCGCCGCTGCCGGTCTCGACCCCCACCCGGCCGCCGATCTCGTGCAGCGTGATCTCCCCGGAACCCGTGTCCGCATCGACCGGACCGTCGACGTCGCTCACCGACACACCTCCGGACCCGGTGTGCGCCCTGACTTCGCCGCCGATCTCGGCCAGCGTGATCTCCCCGGAGCCGGTTTCCGCGTCGACCGGACCACGGACCTGGGTCACCGACACGCCGCCGGAGCCCGTACGGACGTCGACCGGGCCACCGATCTCGCTCAGCAGCACCTCGCCGGAACCCGTCTCGGCCTGCACCGACTGCATGCCCACCACGTCCAGGTCGCCGGAGTCGAGGTTGCCGTGAACGGGCACCGAGACCGGCAGCGTGACCTGGTAGTCGACGGAGCAGTTCCAGCCGCAGCCGGTGGGCAGCACCAGCGCGCCGCCCTCGACGCGGTGCTTGATCTCGGTGGCGTCGCCACCGCCACCGCCACCGCCCAAGAAGGCGCTCTCCCAGCGGTGGACCCGCTGCACGATCTCGGCGCGGGCGCCCGGAGCGTGGCGCACCTCGACGTTGCCGGCGCCGCCGGCGAGTTCGACGCGGTCGATCCCGTCCAGTCCGGTGGAGCGCTCCTGCGCGGATGACGAGGGCCACCCGAACAGCGCTGCTCCCCCGATCAGCACCAGCGCCGCCCCGCCCACCGCGAGCCCAACCCGAGCCATCGTCATCCCCCCAGCTTGCCGACTTCCGCGCGGACGAAGTTACGCACCGCGTCCGGCCCGCACCTCAGGGACACCCCGGAAACACCCCGGGATTTCCCCCGAAACCGACCTTCGGCGCAGCCACCGAAACCTTCGCCTTCGGCCATCTGGCGACATTTCCGCCACGCCCCGGGAAAACCGCCGCTGGTGGCCCAGCGCACCCGACGCAACCCCGCTCTCGCCGGTGCGTCTCCTGATCGGGCTCAGCGAACAGAGCTAGGAGATGCACCAATGTTCAAGAATTCTCGTGGGATTCGAGTCGGCATGTTCGTCGCGGGGGTCGCCGTCCTCGCCGCGACGACGGCGTGCAGCCCGCAGCAGTCGGCGGCGACTTCCGGTGCGCAGCCGGGCTCCAGCACCGCGATCGAGGCGAACTCCACCCCGGGCTCGAACAGCAGCGGCAACGGCGAATCGACCAACGGCAGCGAGTCCGCCGCCACCAGCGGGTCCGCCGGCACCAGCCGCGTCGGGGAGTGCAAGGTCAACACCCTGAAGCTGACGCTGGGCGAATCCGACGGCGCCGCAGGGCACATCTACGCTCCGATCCAGTTCACCAACACCGGTTCGGCCGCCTGCACGCTGTCCTCGGCTCCCGGGGTTTCCTACGTCGGCACCGGCGGCCGCCAGATCGGCGAGCCCGCCGAGCGCGTGATCAACAACCGCCCGGTGATCAGCCTGGCGCCGGGCGAGACCGCGTCCGCGCCCTTCCTGTTCAGCCCGGGTGCGCAGGTCAACCCGGAGGACTGCGGCGCGGAAGCCGCCGATGGCCTGCGGGTGTACCCGCCGAACAGCACGGAAGCCATGTTCCTGCCGCTACCCAACGTGAAGTCCTGCACGACGTTCGGCTCGGAGTCCAATTTCGCCAAGGTCGGCGTGGTCCAGGCGGGCGTCAACAACACCGTCATCGGCTGATCCCCGGGCTGCCTGATCAATGCCCGTGAGCACTTTTGGTGGCTATAGCGACAAAAAACGCTCACGGGCATTCACCTGCGCGAACGTCCATCCACTTCGGACCCCTCGGGTTTCCCGCCGCAGCCGGGAGTTTCACGCTCCGAAGACCTCGTCGTAGGCGGCTTCGAATGCGGCCAGGGACTTCGCGTCGAAGAGCACGAAGCGCACCTCGTCGACATCGGTCGGGGTTTCGCGCACCGTGCGCATCGCGATCCGCGCCGCGTCGTCGAGCGGATACCGGTAGACGCCGGTGGAGATCGCGGGGAAGGCGACCACTTTCGCGCCGAGTTCGTCGGCGACCCGCAGGGACTCCTGGAAGCAGGAGGCCAGCAGCCCGGACCGGTCCTGGGAGGCGGCGTAGGTGGGTCCGACGGCGTGGATCACCCAGCGCGCCGGGAGCTCGCCGGCGGTGGTCGCCACCGCCTGCCCGGTCGGCAGCCCCTCCGGCAGCTCGCAGGACCGGATCAGCCGGCATTCCTGGAGGATCGCCGGCCCGCCGCTGCGGTGGATCGCGCCGTCCACGCCACCACCGCCCAGCAGCGAGGAGTTCGCCGCGTTCACGACGGCGTCGACTTCCTGCTCGGTGATGTCGCCCTGGATCAGCGTGACCCGCATGCGGGGGAGTGTGCGCCAGCACGCCCAACCCCGCTGATTATGACGCGAATCACAACGTTCGGCTCGAACCTGCGGCTCCGCACGCCTCGGATGCGGACTACGAGGGGTTCCGGTAGTAATGGCCGTCTCCCCAGCCTAGGCGAATACTTGGGATAGAGCTTTCGCAGCTCTTTCACCTGGCCCTTGGCCGACAGTCGTCAGCCTGCACGAGGACACCCACACCGCGCCACGCACCAAGACAGCCAGCGTGGACGTCGTCAACCAACGCTGATCCTGTGGAACAAGGAGAGCCGACCCCGCCGATCGATGGCAGATACGAGCCGGACCCATTACGCCCTCCTACCGAGGGTGTTCACCCGCTTTCCGGGGCTGCCCTCTATTAGCATGGGTCCTGGTAGGCCTCCGGGTCTGCTAACCCGCCTTAGACCCCGCCGAGTGCGGGGTCTTCGTGCATCCGGGGTCGGGTCAGGGGCGCCAGACGTGCACGTTGTGCACCCGGTCCTCGATGTGCTCCCACAGCCGTGTGTTGGCCTGCAGCTCCCGCGGGTCGGTCGTCTCTGGCGGCTTCGTGGCCCGACGTGCCACAAGAACGCGATCAGGTCGGCGGCCTGGACCAGGCGGTTGCTTTCCGACGGCGCGAAGTGCAGCGTGTCGACCACCGTGGTGATCCGGCGCGACCTCCAACCGCCCGTGCCCACGGCGCGGCCAAACGCACGTGGAGACCGTGTCAGACCAGCGTTCGTGCTGGCAGTGGTCGAGGAAGCGTGAAGGCCACCAGTCTTCCTGATGGTCAACGCAGGTGGCGCAAGTCATCTGCTCACGGAACGTTTTGACACGTTTCGTGAACGGTACCAAGATCGGTGCGATGAAGAGCGTCACCGGCACGGAGTAGCCTCTCCTCTCGCCGAGGGCCCGCTGTCAGGGATCAACGAGCGAAACGATCGGCACGGCGGGCCGCCGGTGATTCATTTTCGCGGTTCAGGGGTGCCGGCCAAGACTGCCTGACGTAGCCCGTGACCTGCATATTCGTCCTTTCCTCGGCCATTACTACCGGAACCCCTACGACACGGTGGGCGTGGTCCGGCCGGGGCCGGACAACACGAACCGCAACTGATCAGCCGGTCGAATTCCGCAGGTAGTCCACGGGTTGCATGAGGAAGCGCAGCGTCGGTTCGAGGTCGTCGGCGGTGGGCGGCTCGTCGGCAATGAGCGCCTGCATGAGCAGCCCGTCGATGGCGGCGAACAGCGCGCGCATCACCGGCTCGTCGCCGCCCGCGCCATCGTTGATGAAGCCGGTGGCGACCTCGATCCAGCGGCGGGCGGCCGGCCGCAGTGCTGGGCGGCGGGCGGCGAGCAGGTAGAGCTCGTACTCGCCCACGGTGCGTTCGCGCTGGTCGCGCACCATCGACGCCAGCGCCTCGGCGATCAGCCGCGGCCAGTCGGAGTTCTCCCGGACCTGCCCGCGCAGCCGGTCGATCTCGACGATCAGGGTTTCGCAGCTCTCCAGCAGCGTGGCCACCAGCAGGTCGTCGATGCCCGCGAAGTAGTAGGCGATCGACGCCGGCGGCACCTCGGCCTCGCGGGCGATGTTGCGGTGGCTCACCGCGCCCACGCCGTCGCGGGCGACCACCCGAAGCGTCGCGTCGATGATCGCGCGGCGGCGGCGTTCGCCCTTCGCGCGGCGGCCGTCGGTCTCCGCCTCGTCGGAGTTTCGCCGTGCCGCCGTCAATGCGCGCCGCCCAGTTCGAGCGCGACGACACCGCCGATGATGAGCACGATGCCGCCGATCTGCACCACGGTGATCCCCTCTCCGAGGAACACCGCACCGATGATCGCCACCAGCGCGACCCCTGCTCCGGCCCAGATCGCGTAGGCGACGCCGACCGGCAGGCCGAGCTTGAGCACGGCGCTGAGCGCGCTGAAGGCCACCACGTAGCCGACCAAGACCAGGATCGATGGGACGGTCTTGCTGAACCCGTCGGACAGCTTCAGCGACACCGTGCCGAGCACCTCGCTCAGGATCGCCACCGCCAGCAGCAGGTAGGCCACACTTCCTCCCCAGAAACTTGAACGACTGCCCTACTTGTTGAGGGTACGGGTGGCCGACGGCGCGGGTACGCGGGTTCCTAGTGGTCGAAGTGGGACTTCTTGTCCTTCTTGTCCTTCTTGTCGCCGCCACCGCCGGAGATCATCGAGGCCACGTTGACCGCCGCCCAGATGCCCATCGGGATCATCGGCCAGAAGAAGTGCGGCTCACCGGAGGCGACGGAGGTCACCGCCCAGATCGCGACCAGGATGAAGGTGACGCTCGCCCAGTCCCGCCACTCCTTGACCATCTTCTTCTTGTGCCGCTCCTGCTTGACGACCTCCGCGGACGGCTTCGCGGGCACCGGCTCCGGCAGATCGGCGACCAACGGCTGCAGCTCGCCCAACGTCGTTGACGTGTAAGCGCGCTGCAGGCGCTCGTCGAACTCGACGATGGAGAGCCGGCCCTCGTCCAGAGCCGTGCGCAGCCGCTGCGCGATCGCCTCCCGGTCCGCGTCCGACGCGCGCATCGATCCGCTGCCCGATTCGGTCATGCCAAACCCCCTGATCCGCGCCCACCTGATGACATAACTGAACAGACCGTTCGCTCGAACGAATACGTGGCGAAAATCGCACGATCGATCCCGATTTTGCCGTGATCGACGCCGGAAACGTCCGGTGCTCGGCAGAATCCCGCCGTCGCGTCGCACGCGTCTAACAGGAACAACTCTCGAAACCCCAGCAACATCGCCACGTCCCCCGGCGGCAGGCGGACCGCCCGCGGAGCCCAGGATAGCGGAAAAACTTGTACGACTGCACAACTAGTTTTTCGCCCAGCAGTCTCGCAGAATCACCGACTGTTCCCAACAACAGCGACGCCCACATAGTTACCGATGAGTAACACGGCGTACGCTGCTTGCACCACCACCGCACCCGGAGGAAAGGCACCCGAACCATGGGCGCTGTACAGATCACGCTCGGCGGGATCGCTGTCGTGCTCGGCATCGTCGCTTGGGGCATGTTCGCCGCGACGATCGCCAAGTTCGTGCGCATCATCCGCCTCGGGCAGCAGGACGGTACCCGCAACGGCCCCGTCCTGGCCCGCCTGGCCACCGTGGTCAAGGAATTCGCCGCGCACACGCGGATGAACAAGTTCCGCAACGTCGGCATCTGGCACTGGCTGGTCATGTGGGGCTTCCTGATCGGCTCCCTGGCGCTGTTCGAGGCCTACGGCGAGGTCTTCGTGCCGACCTGGGGTTGGCCGATCCTGGACGACCTGGCGATCTTCCACCTCCTGATGGAGGTTCTCGGCGTCGGCACGGTCGTCGGCATCCTGGTCCTGATCGCGATCCGCCAGCGCAACCACCCGCGCCGCGCCGGCCGCGTCTCGCGCTTCCAGGGGTCCAACTTCGCCTGGGCCTACTTCATCGAGGCGGTCGTCCTCATCGAGGGCGTGGGCATCCTCGGCGTCCGCGCCGCGAAGTCCGCGCTGGGCGTGCACGAGATGCCGCTGTGGGCCGAGTTCATCTCCGGCCCCATCGGATCCCTGCTGCCGGCCAGCCCGAACCTGGTGTCGTTCTTCGCCTTCGTCAAGCTGATGAGCGCCACGGTCTGGCTGATCGTGATCTCCAGGACCATGACGATGGGCATCGCGTGGCACCGGTTCAGCGCGTTCTTCAACATCTACTTCAAGCGCGAGGCCGATGGGGATGTGGCGCTGGGCGCGGTGAAGCCGATGATGTCGGCGGGCAAACCGCTGGACTTCGAGGAGGCGGATCCGGACACGGATGTGTTCGGTGCGGGCAAGATCGAGGACTTCTCGTGGAAGGGCTGGCTGGACTTCACCACGTGCACGGAGTGCGGTCGGTGCCAGTCGCAGTGCCCGGCGTGGAACACCGGCAAGCCGTTGTCGCCGAAGCTGCTCATCACGTCGCTGCGCGATCACGCCTACGCCAAGGCCCCGTACTTGTTGGCGGGCGGCCGCAAGGACATGGCCGGTGACGAGGTCGGCATCACCGGTGACGACGCCGAAGCGCGGTTGGCGAAGGTCGACGTGCTGGCGTTGGCGGAGGCGGAGAAGCCGCTGATCGGCGGGCCCGAGGAAATGGGTGTCATAGACCCGGACGTGCTGTGGTCGTGCACGTCGTGCGGTGCGTGCGTGGAGCAGTGCCCGGTGGACATCGAGCACGTCGACCACATCGTGGACATGCGCCGGTACCAGGTGATGATCGAGTCGAACTTCCCGACCGAACTGGGCGGGATGTTCAAGAACCTGGAGAACAAGGGCAACCCGTGGGGCCAGAACGCCAAGGACCGCCTGGCGTGGACCGAGAACCTGGACTTCGAGGTGCCGGTCTTCGACGGCGAACTCGCCGACGACGTGGAGTACCTGTTCTGGGTCGGTTGTGCAGGCGCGTTCGAGGACCGGGCGAAGAAGACGACCCGCGCGGTGGCGGAGCTGCTGCACATGGCGGGCGTGAAGTACACGGTGCTGGGACCGGAGGAGACCTGCACCGGTGACCCGGCGCGGCGCGCGGGCAACGAGTTCATCTTCCAGATGCTGGCCCAGCAGAACGTCGAGGTCCTCAACAGCGTTTTCGAGGGCCGGGAGCCAGGCAAGCGCAAGATCGTCGCGACGTGCGCGCACTGCTTCAACAGCCTGGCGAACGAGTACTCGCAGCTCGGTGGTGACTTCGAGGTGGTGCACCACACCCAGCTGCTGAACAAGCTGGTGCGGGAGAAGCGCCTGGTCCCGGTCGCCCCGGTGGCGGAGGACGTGACCTACCACGACCCCTGCTACCTGGGCCGGCACAACAAGGTCTACACCCCGCCGCGGGACCTGGTCGGGGCCTCGGGCGCAACGTTCCGGGAGATGCCGCGGCACGCGGACCGCTCGATGTGCTGTGGCGCGGGTGGCGCGCGGATGTGGATGGAAGAACGCATCGGCAAGCGCATCAACGTCGAACGCGTCGACGAGGCGCTGGGCACGGCGCCGACGAAGATCGCGACCGGTTGCCCGTTCTGCAAGGTCATGCTCTCCGACGGCCTGACGGCCCGCCAAAGCGAAAAGGTCGCCCCGGAGTCGGTCGAGGTCGTCGACGTGGCCCAGCTGCTGCTGTCGGCGGTCAAGCGAGGCGAGAAGTCCGCGGAAGACACGGCCGCACCCGCGGGCAGCTGACGCCAGAAACACCGATGGGCGCCTCCCGGTGGGAGGCGCCCATCGTCTTGTCACGAGACTTTCCAAGGCCCGAGCTAACGCGGACTTCCGCTTCGGCCCGCTTCTACTCACCGCGCTCCCGCGGCGCCTCTGCGACATTGGCCCGTGTGACCAACGTCGCCGTGGATCCGGCCGGCTTGCACCGCCACGCGGATCATCCCGTCGTCCAGCGGGTTTTCGATGTTGGCGGGTTCCTGGGCTCTCGCACCCCACTAGATCGAACCCTCGGTATCCGGTCGCGCACAGTGAGTTGCCGATTCCGGCGTCATATGCCAGCGGTGCGTCAGTCCCGGTATCGACCCGGTACCGGATGCGGAGGAACGATGGCCGAGCTCAGCGATTACGAATTGGTCGAACTGGTTCGTTCCGGCGAGAAGGGAGCCTACGGGCAGCTCTACCAGCGGCACGTCACCGCGGCCTACAGAACGGCATGGCAGCTCTCGCGTTCCGAAGCCGAAGCCGACGACCTCGTGTCCGAGGCATTCGCCAACGTCCTCGACAGCCTGGACACCGGCGGCGGGCCCACCACGGCGTTCCGCGCGTACCTCCTGACCACGCTGCGGAACCTCGCCTACGACCGCTCCCGAACCGCTCGGAAGGTCCAGCTGGTGGCGGACGCCCGGAACTTGGCAGTGCAAGACTCGGTGGCTCCCGTCGAGGACTCCTCGGTGAACGCGGCGGAGCGCACGCTCGCCGCGACGGCCTTCGCCCGACTGCCGGCGAACTGGCAGAAGGTGCTCTGGCACACCGAGATCGAGGGGCGAACCCCCGCCGAAGCGGCCCCGCTGCTCGGGTTGCGCCCCAACGCGGTGTCGGCGCTGTCCTACCGCGCGCGCGAAGGTCTGCGCCGGGAGTACCTGAACGCGCACTTGGCCGAGGTGTCCGACCAGCGCTGCCGGGCGGTGATCGACCGGCTTGGCGGCTGGGCCCGCAACGCGCTGTCGAAGCGCGACGTGATCATCGTGGAAACCCACCTGAACGGCTGCGATCGGTGCCGGTCGCTGGCCGACGAGGTCGCCGAGGTCAACAGCGGCATCCGAGCGATCATCGGGCCACTGGCGCTGGACCAGCCGACCGACGCCCCCGCCCTCGGCCGGCGACCGTACCGCGGAAAGCCGCAGAGCCTCCCGCCCTGGCTGCTCCTCCTGCTCAGCGCCCTGGTCCTGGCCATCGCGATGGCCTTCGCACTGTCCAACCCCGTGCCGCCCAACGGTAGGCTCACCCAGCCGCAAATCGCATCCACAATGGACGCTCATTTCGGGGGCATGCCGGTGGAGATGCGTTGATCCCGGAGGTCAGAGGCATGCTGCATGAAGTCGATCTGCTGGGTAAGGCGTGCTTATGGTCGTGAGTGCGAATGCCGGTAAGAGCCGGTTGTCGCACTCACGACCTCAGCGCCCCGCAACCCGGGCAAGGAACGCCGCCCAGGACGAGGCCGGGAAGGCCAGCACCGGACCACCCGGATCCTTCGAGTCCCGCACCGCAACAGCAGGGCCGGCGAACGCCACCTCGACGCAGTTGCCGCCCTGCCCACTGCCCACACTGCGACTGCTCTTGCGCCAGGCCACCGGACCAGAATTTGCCTTGTTCATGCTGGACAACCCTCCTATTCAGAGCTCGCGGGCAATCCTCTCGACAAGGTCGATGGACGGGCCCGACTCCAACGCCATATCAAGCAGCTCTGCGAAGACGACTCCGGCTCTCCGCACATCGTGCGCTTTGCTGGAGAAGATCGAGCCTGCCACGTGCTCAACGTAGACGACATCCGGTTCGCCCGGTTCTGCATAGCTGAGTAGGCAGAATGCACTTTCCATTCCACCATGCGCTCCGGCGGAGATCGGTAGGACTCGGATGCTGACATTGGGAAGTTCGGCGTACTGCCTGAGCTCAAGCAGCTGAGTCCGCATGGCGACCGCCCCGCCGACTGGTCTGCGCAAGACCACCTCGTCGATCACCACCGAGTAATCCAGTGGATCCTGGCGTGTGATCAGCTCACGCCTCGCCGACCGCAGCGCAATAGCGTTTTCGATGAAGGACGCAGCACATCCCGGATTGCCGGTCTCGAACAGGGTGCGCATGTAGTACTCCGTCTGGAACAACCCAGGTATGTACGTGAGAGTGAACTCGCGGACCTGGCAAGCTTCGGTTTCAAGGTCTGGGTAGCCACGATCCCTGATCCCGTAGGCATGCCACCAAGGCTTCTCCCGCGCTGCTCTGGCGAGGTCGAGCAGGTCCGGATCGTAGGCGTCGTAGAGGTCCATCATCGAGCGGATCTCGTGCACCGATGTCGCTACCTCGCCGGTTTCCTTGCGACTCAAGGCGCTCGTGGACATGTCCAGGCCTGCTGCGGCCTTCTCCTGCGTCATACCGGCTTCTTCGCGCAGCTGGCGAACTCGGCGCGCGAGTCGGCGACGGCGGAAAGTGGGGCTCGAGCGTGCCAACGGGACCTCCCCGACCGGATACTGATCGATCCATGATCCCACCGGGAATCCGGGATCGGGATTCCCGCATCCGGTAATCCCGATCCCGGATTCCCGTGTGGACGCTGGTGACACGCCCAATCAACCGGGAGGTGCAGCCATGACACCGAAAATCTTCGGCCTGGCCGAGAAGACCGACACCGGCAAACCCGACCCGACGCGTGTCCGCATCTGGGGTATGCAGCTCCCGGACCGCGCGATCATGTACTGGCCCGAGGACCACCGGAACCAGTTCGCGGTCTTCAACGACGCGGCCAGCGCCGAATCCCGCTTCGGCACCCTCTTCGACCTCACCCTCATCTGGCCGTGACGCCGGTCGGGGATGGAGCGAACGGCCCGTTCGCGTCGCTAGACGAAGTCAACAGGCCGTTCGCTTCACCCCACTGAAACACGCACCCAAGCGGGCCGAACCTGTCACCTACGCAGCGAAGCGAAGAACGCCGTGACGTCATTGGCGAACAGGTCGGGTTCCTCCATCGCCGGGAAGGTTCCGCCACGGTCGTACTCCGTCCAGCGCACGATGTTGTTGATGCGCTCCGCGAACGGGCGGACCGGCGCGAGGATGTCCTTGGGGAACACCGCGACACCGTGCGGGACGGTTCCGTTCTGCAGCTCCGCGATGACGCCTTCCTCCTCCGCCTTGGATGAATTGTCCGGAGTCTCCACAAAGGACCGGGCCGCCGAACCCGCAGTGGTGGTGAGCCAGTACAGCATCACCGTGGTCAGGATCCGGTCGCGGTCGATCGCGTCTTCCGGCGTGTCCTCGCAGTCGGTCCACTCCTTGAGCACTCCGACGATCCAGCCGAGCAGCCCGATCGGCGAGTCCGCCAGCGGATACGCCAACGCCTGCGGCTTCGTGGACTGGATCAGCTTGTACCCGTACAGCTCGTCGGTGTAGCGCTGCCACGCGCCCATCCGAGCGTGGTCGACGTCGCTGAGCCCGGCCATCTCGTCCGGGTCACCGCCCGGGAAGGTGATCATCCCGTTGGTGTGCACGCCGATCACTTTGTCCGGCGCGAGAATCGCGAGCTCGCGGGAGATCCACGTGCCCCAGTCGCCGCCCTGCGCCCCATAGCGCTCGTAGCCGAGCCGGTTCATCAGTTCCGCCCAGGCCCGGGCGACCCGGTTGGCGCCCCAACCGGTGGCGCGGGTCGGCCCGGACAGGCCGTAGCCCGGCAGCGACGGGATGACCAGGTGGAACGACTCGTTGAGCGGCCCGATGACGTCCAGGTACTCGGCGATGGAACTCGGCCAGCCGTGCGTGAGGACCAGCGGCAGGGCGTCCGGCCGGGGCGAGCGGACGTGCAGGAAGTGGATGTTCTCGCCGTCGATTTCGGTGGTGTACTGCGGGAATTCGTTCAGTCGTGCCTCCTGCGCCCGCCAGTCGTAGCCGCTGCGCCAGTACTCCGCCAGCTCCCGCAGGTAGCCCAGCGGCGGGCCGTAGCTCCAGCCCAGCCCCGGCACCTCGTCGGTCCAGCGGGCCCGGGCCAGCCGTTCCCGGAGGTCGTCCAGGTCGTGCTCCGGGATGTCGAGGCGGAACGGGGTGATGTCACGAGAGGCCATGCACACTCCTTCGTACGTTGTACGGTACGTAATACGCGCAAGGCGCCCGCGTTGTTCCCGAAGCGGGAAAAAAATTCGAGGGGCGCCCCCCAAGCTGGGACGCCCTCGGTCATCGGACCAGGTCATCGGACCAGGTCATCGGACCATTTCCGCCAGGGATCGGCCTTTGGTCTCCTTCAGGTACTTCACCACGAACACCACCGAGATCAACGCGAACGCGGCGTAAATGAAGTAGGTGACGGGCAGGTTCCAGTCCCGCAGGCTCGGGAAGCTCACCGTCACCAGCCAGTTCGCGATCCAGTTCGTCGCGGTCCCGACCGCCAGCGCGGCGGCCCGGATGCGCGCCGGGAACATCTCTCCCAGCAGCACCCACATCACGACGCCCCACGAGCTTGCTTACTCGATTCAGGGTGGACTAGCTCACCGCGATGTGAGAGCGGGGCGTGAGATCACAAAACCGGCACGACCTGGGGAAATGCCGCCTGGGGGTGGCCGCGACACTACCGAAAGTAGTCGTCGTGTCAGGAAACACCCGCCGCCGGCGCTGCCCCTGGGGCGCGCGATCTGGCCGAAATCGGCGAGGCGGGAGACTGGCGATCATGCCGGGAATCGGAGCGCCGCAGGATTCGGCCGCGAAGCTGCACGCGTGGCGGATCGAGGATCGCGAATACGCCCGGCACGAGGCGCGCCGTGGCCGGCGTTTCGCGTTCCCCAGCTTCGCCCCGACCAGGACCGCGCTGGTGATCATCGACATGGTGCCGTTCTTCGTGACCGGCAACCCCTACTGCCGTGGCATCGTGCCCAACATCGACCGCCTGGCCCAGGTCCTCCGCGCGGCCGGTGGCACGGTGGCATGGGTCCTACCGGCGGTCACCGAACGGACGTCGGCAGCAGAGGAATTCTACGGCCCGGATGCGGAAGAGGCGTTCCGCACCGCGGGCGGCACGGGAGCGCTGGCGGAACGCGTCTGGCGGGAGTTCACGATCCACGACGACGATGTGCTGGTCGAGAAGTCCGCGCCCAGCGCTTTCTTCCCCGGCCGGTGCGCACTGCCGGAACTGTTGACGCGCCGCGGAATCGACACGGTCCTGATCACCGGGACGGTCACGAACGTGGCTGCGAATCCTCGGCCCCCGACGCGAGCACCCTGGGCTTCCGCGTGATCATGATCGCGGACGGCAACGCGGCAGGGCGCGACGAAGACCACAACGCCACGCTGCACACCATCTACCGATCATTCGGCGATGTTCGCCCCACCGCCGAGGTGCTGGCGATGCTCGAAGGAACCGGAGTCAGCGACGGGTGTCGGTGCGCCGGAAGTTGAGGTAGGCCCGCGACGACGTCGGCCCGCGCTGCCCCTGGTAGCGCGACCCGGCCTCCTTCGAGCCGTACGGGAAGTCCGCAGGGCTCGACAACCGGAACAGGCAAAGCTGACCGATCTTCATCCCCGGCCACAAGGTGATCGGCAGATTGGCCACATTGGAAAGTTCCAGCGTGATGTGACCGGTGAACCCGGGGTCGATGAACCCGGCGGTGGAGTGCGTGAGCAACCCCAGCCGCCCCAGCGACGACTTGCCCTCCAGCCGGCCGGCCAGGTCGTCCGGCAACCGCACCGACTCGAAGGTCGACCCGAGAACGAACTCGCCCGGGTGCAGCACGAACGGATCGTCGCCGGGCGTCTCCACCAACGACGTCAGCTCGTCCTGCTGCTTCGACGGGTCGATGTGGGTGTACCGGGTGTTGTCGAAGACCCGGAAGAAGCGATCCAGCCGGACGTCGATGCTCGACGGCTGGATCATGGCGGCGTCGAACGGATCAAGTTCGAGCCGACCGTCATCGAGCTCTTTGCGCAGGTCCCGGTCACTCAGCAACACACCCCAAGCGTATCGGGAGCCTGGTTACGATCTTCGCCCGCCACCGTGTTAGGCTGACAACGCCTCAAAGCAAGCCGAAGAGGTATGCGGATGTAGTTCAATGGTAGAACATCAGCTTCCCAAGCTGAATACGCGGGTTCGATTCCCGTCATCCGCTCCAACAGAGTTTTAGCACGTCAGAAGGGGTGCTCCCGATCTTCGGGAGCACCCCTTCTGACGTTTCAGACCCGCTTCGTGCTGTCCGCGTGGTTAGCTCGCGGGAGCCATGCGTAGACCAGGCACGCCGAACTTTGTCACGGTTTCAGTCCACTTGATCATTTGGTTGAAGTTTCCGCGCGCCGGGCCCTTCGGGCCGGTGAACACCAGCGATTCGGGCGCAGCCTTGACGTACTTCTCCAGTCCTCCATCAGCTCCCGCCGAATCGCCGTCGGTACGGTGATCGTCCGGACCCCGGCACCGACTTCGGCGGGCCGACGACGATCCCTTTGCCCTTCACTTCCGTGTGCGCCACCCGCACATGGATCGAGCTGGCATCTTGTCGCCCAGTAGGCGCGAGCGCCACTCTCGCTGCATGGGGCTGGATCCGGCCGACAAGCGACCCGCCTATCGTCAGGTTGCCGACAACCTGCGACGCGCGATCGTCTCCGGCGCGCTTTGAGCCGGGCGACCAGCTGCCGTCGGTCTCCGCACTGACCTCGGAGTACGGCATTGCAGCGATGACCGCGCGCGGCGATCAAAGAGCTGAGCACCGCCGCGCTCATCGTGGTCCGGCAGGGCCAAGGCGCGTTCGTACTCGAAGGCGCTGCAGCCAAGTCCGAACTCACCGTTGACGACTTGGCCGGCCTGTTCCAGCAGCTCAGTTCGGCTGTCGAGCAGCTCACCGAGCGGGTTGCCTCCCTTGAGGCGAATCTTCCTTCTGAGCAGTCGAAAGACGACTCTCCAGCACGGAAACGCGGACGCTGAGGTCTGCCACCTGACCCACGATCTTCAGCGCCATTGCGCGTAGTTCTGCCAAGTTTGTGTTGTGGTTTCTGCCATGTGGTGATCCCGTCCTTGGATGGTTGGCGGGGCAAGCCGGGGGAATGCCGCCCCGCCAACCGTGATCAGCCCGTTGAACATTCGGGAGGGCGGGCTGACCAAGCCTCTACAGGTAGACCCGCACTCGGCGACGACGCATACGCCGCCATTCGCGGTTCTTCCGCCAGCGCCGCAGGAACTTCACGAACACCTCAACGTCCGCCTTCCCGCTCGTCGAACCTCTCGAACCCGGCCACTGCGGCCGCGATCATTTCGTTGAGCCGCAACAGGTTCCGCCGAGCCATCGTGTAAACGATCGGAGTCGCGCAGTCGATGAGCAGATCAACCGTGTTGAAATCCGGCCACACCTGTACCTCGATCCCAGTTCGGTCCACCACCAACAAACGCTTCAGCTTGCCGACCGGAAACGCCACGCCGTTCAGGAACTCCGCAGGCAACGGCCGTCCGAGTGGATCAGTCATGACAGGTCCTCACGCGGCCACATACTTGCCGGGGCCTCCGTATCCAGCGGCACCGTGTTCAGCGAGCCCGCAGCCGTGATGCCGGTGAAACCAGCGCACCGCCGCGCCTCATGCTCGAACTGCTGACCAGCACGAACCAACTGCGCCGCAAACTGCGCAGCCCGCAACGCCGATCCCGTGTCCTGGCCGATCGTGACCATCACGCTTGCCGACGGATCATGAATCGCCAACATCGGTGTCCCCGTCGCGTAAATCAGGCACTCGGCGTACGTGCCGTCGTCCGGCTGCACCGTGACAAAGATCGGCATCTCGGTCCTCACGCCTTCCCCGGCCGTTCATCGGTTGCGGCCAACGCGTCCATTCCGTCCTTGAGTGCCTGCCGCAGCGTGTCCACCGCGCCCCGGTCGACCAGCAATGCAACCGGAAACGCCTTGCCGAACCTGACCTCGACCCGATCGGCAAACGCCAGAGCGCGAGCCCGGATCGGAAGCTCCGTCGTGACGTGCACATGCACCATGTCTCGCATCTCCCGACCTATCTCTCCGCTTCGCAAACGTGGGGCGGGTAGTCGTCCGGGGTATTCATCGTGGTCCTCCCTGCGCTACGCCGAGCCGTTCTCGGCGTCTGATTACAACTTTCGGCGAAATCACGGGACACGAGCACCACATAGCGGGACTTCTAGGGACGTCCTTGCTAGCGTTCAAGACGTCCCTATTCGTCCCTTTGAGGTTGAAATGCCTAACGAGCGGCTACGTGATGCTTTGCTGCGCAACGGAATCACACCTGAACAGGTAGCGGAGGCGACCAAGGTCGACCCCAAGACGGTCGAACGGTGGATCACACGGTCCAGGACCCCCTACCCCAAGCACCGTCATGCCGTGGCCGCGATGGTGCGCGAGTCCGAGACCTATCTCTGGCCCGATGCCATCGAGCCAGAACGCAGCGCGGAAGTCAGCGGTTCAGAGATCGTCAAGGTCTACCCGCACCGCCACGCCGTACCCCGCGACCTCTGGACGCAGCTACTCGACCGCGCCACCAGCGAAGTCGAGATCCTCGTCTACGTCGGCATGTTCCTCACCGAGGACCGCAACATCCTACGGAAACTCACTGACAAGGCCAACAACGGCGCCCGCATCCGGCTCCTGTTCGGCGACCCGGCAAGCGTAGCCATCACCCGCCGCAGCTCGGAAGAAAACATCGGTAAGAGCACCATCTCGGCGAAGATCCGCCAGGCCCTCGCGTTCTTCGAACCAGTCTCTAGCGTTGAGGGAATCGACGTCCGCTACCACGGGACGACGCTGTACAACTCGATCTACCGCTACGACGACGACATGATCGTCAACCCGCACGTCTACGGCTTCCAGGCCCCGCACGCCCCGGCCCTGCACCTGCGGCGACTGTCAGCGGGGGACCTGTTCGAGACCTATTCAGAGAGCTTCGAAGCGGTCTGGAACGCAGCCAAACCGCCGAAGTGGTAGACACGCTGACGTGCCCAAACGCGACTACTACAACGACCCCGACGGCCCGCCGGCTAACAGCATCGTCGTCGCGGTCGCTGCCTTCGTCCAAGACGATACAGGCCGAGTCCTGATGATCCGCCGAACCGACAACGACCAGTACGCCATCCCCGGAGGCGCACAAGACATCGGCGAAACCGTCGCACAGGCAGCCATCCGCGAAACCGCCGAAGAAACCGGCATTGACATCGAGGTCAGCGGCCTGATCGGAGTCTACTCCGACCCCGGCCACGTCATCGCCTACGACGACGGAGAAGTCCGCCAGGAGTTCTCCCTCTGCTTCCGCGCCCTCCCCATCGGCGGCACACCCCGCACCAGCAGCGAAAGCAAAGAGGTCCACTGGGTAGACCCCGCCGACATTGCCACGCTCAACATCGGCCGGGCCAACCGCCTCCGCATCGAACACGGCTTGCAGCAACGCGCCGAGCCCTACATCGGCTGATCAGCCGCGACCAAGCCCGCCGCAACGAGCCGCCGAGTCGTCCGCTGCACCGCGGCCTCCAACTCGTCATAGCCCTCAGCCAGGAACCGTCGCGTCACCGATCCCGGTTCGACCTCGAGGATCCGCTCCTCAAACGTCAACCGCTGCCCGTCTGGCCCGGTCGTCATGTCGCAGTACCACAACGCATCCCGCAGCGGCCCCAGCTCATCAGTGAACTCCACCAACTCATCGGAGAGTCCACGTATCACAGCCTCAACCCGAGCCCCCGAATGATGCGCCACCAGCGCGCACAACCGCTCATCGGCACCGACCGACCGAAGGAACCGCGCGCGGTTTGGCGCATAACCGACGTCATGCACGACCGCCACAGCTATCAGCAGCTCGGAGTCAGGCTCGTAACACCCAGCGATCCGGATCGCTGCGCTACCAACGCCTTATACATGCATCCAACGACGCGGCAACGACATAGCCAAATGCTCTTCAGCCAACTCCCTCGCCCACGCAACGAGATCCACTCAGTACACCAGAGCGGACGAGGACACACCGAACCGGTTGACGTGTCACCAGCTCGACCACGCTGACCCAGTTGCCAGTTTCGCTATCCAGTCTCCATCTGCGACAAACCGCAATGAGCCGGCAACGGTACTCAGCTGCCGATGATCAACGCCCCGCAACGGCGCTCCGGCGGAAAGACCAAAGTACTACGCCCCAAGCAAGAAGTTCTAAGAGCCTTCATGGACCCTACCCACTGCATCTTCGTGATCATCATCACGATACCCATATGGCAGTACCGGAAAGTAGAGTAAACATTGATTATCGCTGACCTGCGTTAATTTTCTACGGAAAAACCAAGGGGATATATGACGCAATCAGCCGACGGCCTAAATGAATACAGAGAAAAAGTTAAAGAGTACGAACTCGCCGCAAACAGCCTTTCTCATCTTAAGTCCACCCAGCGTGCATACTGGGGAATGATAATCGCCGGCGGACTACTTGCATTGCTTCTCGGCTACTCCGTCATTATAGGACTCTGGCGCGAAAAGCCATTGATAACCCAGTACGTCGGGCTAATTCTCGTCGTGTTAATTATGGTACTGGGCGGATGGCTGGCATGGAGAAACAGTCCCGAAGTTACTGAGCAAAACCTAAACCTTCGAAATCTCGCTCACGACAAACAGACGCTGGCAGCAAAACTACCACTGGACACCCCCGAAGCCCTTCGAATCTACAGGGAGAGCGCGCTAGATTGGATAGATCACTACCGCACGCGAGCCACTCGAAGCCGCCGCATAAATAATCTCTTTCAGGGAATTATTATTGTCGCTTCCGCAGTGGCTTCAACAGCTACGGCCATCACCGGAGAATTTCCTCCCATGCGATGGGCGGCTACAGTTCTGAGCGCCACTGTCACAGTTTCAGCAGGGCTTACCGCCTACTTTAAGTTCCGCGAGCGCGGCCATGGTCTTCAGACAACAGCCGACGAACTTGAAAAGCACTACACAGCTGCACAATTCAAGCTAGACGATTTCGCAAACGACAAAGACGAGCAAGCGCGACTGGAGCGTTTCGCAAGATATGCAGAGCGTTTGAAGGAAGAGCAGCGTAAACGCGAATTGCAGCTAGAACAATCCCCGGAAAGATCCGGAGACCGCAACTGAGCCAACGCTTTCGTTGCCGAATTGCGCTCTACGGGATCAAGGCGCCTCCTTCGGCGGCGCGGGCCGGGCGGTGTGGCACGGCGCTTGCGCGTGCGGCCTGGCGGCCGTTCGCGCGCCGGCCACCGCCCGGCCGCCGACCGAAGCGCCGATGTCGCGAGAGCTCAGGCGCCCACGGCTTCCAGCGACAGACGTCCGACGAGCGCCGAGCCTGCCGGACTTGGTGCCGCAGTCCTGGCGCTCGCTGCCGCACCGCTTCCGGTCCTCGCTCCGCTCCGGTCCGGGTCGGCTTGCCAACAGGCGATGTGGCCGCCGACACGCCTTCCGCTCGATGCGGCCAAACGGCCCGGTCGGGCTGGCACGGTCCCGTCAGCGCCGGTCGCGGCGGTCTAGGCCGAGCGGACAGAGCCGGGGAAACAGCCACGAAGCGGACGGCGGGTAGGGGGTCACAACGGGCCACACACGGGCCACTAGGACCGGCCAGAAGCGGTCAATCACGGTCACCCAGACCAGCCCCAGCCGCAGGTCAAAGCCTCTGACCGTCCACATGTATCGGATTCCCAAGCTGAGAAACGCGGGTTCGATTCCCGTCATCCGCTCCAACAGAGTTTCCGCGCGCCGAGCCCTTCGGGCCGGTGAACACCAGCGATTCGGGAGCAGCCTTGACGTACTTCTCCAGTGCTCCATCAGCTCCCGCCGAATCGCCATCGGTACGGTGATCGTCCGGACCCCGGCACCGACTTCGGCGGGCCGACGACGATCCCTTTGCCCTTCACTTCCGTGTGCGCCACCCGCACATGGATCGAGCTGGCATCTTGTCGCCCAGTAGGCGCGAGCGCCACTCTCGCCGCATAGGGCTGAATCCGGCCGACAAGCGACCCGCCTCTCGGCAGGTTGCCGACAACCTGCGACGCGCGATCGTCTTTGGCGATTAGCTGGCCGGACCGGGAACACCGGCCGTGCCGTCGTCGTCCGTCCGGCCTTCGCGCTACTCGGTGACCATGCCGCTCATGCGGTCCGCGATCTCCTTGTCCGCCTCGCTGGTCGCACGCTCGTAGATCAGCGCAGCACGCATGTCGTCGTGTCCCGTCAGCGCCATTAGTTCCTTTGTGGACGCTCCGGTCCGTGCGGCGAATTGGTTACCCGTGTGCCGCAGGTCGTGGAAGTGCAGACCAGGCACCCCCAACTTGGCGACGGTCTCAACCCACTTGACCATTCATCAGGACACGGAACCTCTATGAAGTTGATCTGTGGAAGGACCATCTTCATACCGGGGTTCCGCGTCTTTGTGTTGCACCGCAACACCCTTCGGCGCATCATCAGCTACCACTACCCGACGTCACCACTGGTTACCCGGAAAGGCTCATTCCGCCCGGCTCGACGACAAACCCACAGGCCAGCTAACCGCGTCGCCAATCAGCCCCGATTCGTGGCCCAAGTCAGGAGGACACTTGCCGTGCCACCCAAACCAAAAGGGATGGATTCAGCAACTTTCTGGCGACACCGACACCGTTACCACCGCTGTCACGACGCTGAGCTCAGCGCAGAATCCATCCGACGAATGGGCTTCGACTTCGGCGGAACCTTGACCCACGCGCCACGCAATTCAGCTATCCCCACCGACAACGCAATCCAGTCCGCTCGCGAATTTCTCACCACGAGCCAACGGCCCACCAACCTCGAATGGCAGGAGCCGCAGTACGGCTGACCTGGACCAGGTGCGCCCGCGGGTTTGACGTGATCTTGGAAGGGCGAAGTGTCCGCTGCCGCCTCGACGAGGTGCTCGTAGTCGCGCCTCTTGAGAGAATCCCCGCTCGGGGCGGAGGTCGAAGACCACTCCGGTTTCGGGCTCCAGATCGCAACTGCTCGGGTAGGTCCCGAGAAGTTACCGGCTTCTCCGAGCAACTTGCCTTCGCAGCCTTGCCTAGGAACTTCGAGGCAGCAGGGTTTTCCGTCATGCTGGCGGGGTGAGGGCATCAGAGGTTCGGTTGGGTGCGACCTACCGGGTTCGTGTTGGGCCGGGGGACAACCCTGCTCAGTACCTCTCCGGGGATCCCGGGCGCAGCGAGGGCGATCTTGCTCTCTTCTTACTGGCTCTTGGTAGTGGCGATGGGATCAGCAGCGAGTTCGACCTCACCGTTACCTCTGTTGATCAGACGCTCGGCGGCGAGGCCGCCGTTACCGGCATCCGGGTTTCCGACACCTCCCACGTCAGCGTGCCGCTGCCTCCGGAGATCGCTCAGCAGCTGGGGCTTTCCGCTGACGTCGACTATGTCGTTGAAGGCGTTCTGAAGGATCCCAGCACCGGCCAGGTCGTGAGCCTGCCCAGCGACCAGACGTTGACCGTCCCGGTGCGCTGGTTGCATCCGTTGCCGTGACCCGCCGGAGAGCCTTCCGCAGTCGGCTCACTCGCCGGCGGGTTGGGCTGGGCGTTCTCCTGGTCGGTTTCTGAACACGAATGTGCGTTGGGCTAGGAAGTTGAAGGTTGTCGCCACCGCTTGGGAGATCGCCCAGGCGAGCGTGATCTGCCAGGGCGAGTCCGGGAGGAGTCGGAGAGCCAGTGCATTCACCCCTCCGACCAGGGCGAAAGCCACCGCGAGGACGACGGTCAGCGCTACGACCTCGCGCGGGTTCCGGCGCGAGGTGAACGTCCAGCGGCGGTTCACCAGGTAGACCGCAGTGCTTCCGATGATGAAGCTGAGGACTCGGGCCAGCTCGGGCCAAACCCCCGCGGCGAGGATCAGTCTGAGGCTGCCGTAGTCGACGACCGCGCCGCCGATCCCCACCAGGCCAAATCGGAACGCTTGCGTGAAGAAACCCAACCGCTTCACCTGCCGCAGAACGCTCGCCGTGTTCGAAGGCAACGCCCCTCCAGAGGCAGCGCGTGCATGCCACAACCAGCCGTGACCGTACTACTGGACGCGGGTCGCCGGGTCGGCGCGGGTCAGAGGTCGAAGACCGCTCCGGTTTCGGACTTCAGGACGCAGCTGTTCGGGTAGGTTTCCGTGAAGCTCACGGGTTTTCCGTGCCAGTTGCCTTCGAGCTTCGCCGTGATGGGCTGGTACTGGAGGGTGCAGGCCTTCGACTGGTCCGGCGTCATCTGCCGGAAATCCGCTTGGACCGTTTCGAGTTCCGTGCACGCTTGCGCCGCGTGCTTGTGCGTGCCTCCCGCCGGGTGACATTCGAGGACCGCGAAGCTGCGCACCGAAGCGCCGCCCGTGTCCAGCGAGAGCCGGAGCGCGCTGGGGCCATTCGCCGGGGCCGCCGCGACCGTCGATGCGGAGGCGATCACTGTTCCGGCGATCAGGGCCGACGCGAGCAGGGCACGACGCATTGTTTTCGCCAACACCGTTCCTCATTCCGATCAAGGCCGCGGCTATTCGCAGCACTAGTCTCTGGAGATGCGGACCGTCAGCACAAGACACCCGATGCGCGCCAACGGTGTCTCGTGCTGACTCGGCCCGACCGGCGGGCTTGCGAAATCCGGGAGAATCCGCGTTTTCCGCGCCTACCGGTGAAAGTCCGCCGCAGCGGACGTGGACAACGGTACTGGACTACATGACGTGATGATCATTAGCCCGAACGGGTAACGCCGGGAATCCTTTTGCCGGAGCCGGTCAGAAGAGGCGGGTGCCGTTGGGGACCGGGTGGTCGAAGCCCGCCAGGACCACGCTGTTGCCCTCGTCCTGGGCACCGGTCACCAGGACCTCGGACTTCACACCCGCGATTCTCTTCGGGGCGAAGTTGCAGACGCAGAGGACTTGGCGGCCGATCAGGTCCTCGGGTTCGTAGTGCTCCGTGATCTGCGCGCTCGACGTCTTGGTCCCGAGTTCTTCGCCCAGGTCGACCTTCAGCACGTAAGCGGGCTTGCGCGCCTTCTCGTTCGGCTCCGCCTGCACGATCGTCCCCACCCGCAGCTCCACCTTTTCGAAGTCGGCCCACTCGATCTCCGACATCGTGCGACCACGCTCCTGTTTGGACCGGATCCCGCTGGCTGCGGCGGGTTTCGTCAGCAGCGTACCCGGGTAGATGTAGTGGACTCCGCACTTCCCAGCAGCCGGAGAGCATCGTCACCACAGCGGGGCGATGGGTCGGCGCCGTCCGCCGCTGCGGTTAGTCTTCGGCCAGCGGACCGTTCACCTGCGGGGAGGAAGATTGCCGCATGGAGTGGCCGTCGGGTCGTGAGCTGGCCGAGCACCGGCCGGCCGTCTTCGGTGCCGCGTACCGGCTGCTCGGGAGCGTTGCCGATGCCGAGGACGTCGTGCAGGACGTTTGGCTCCGGGCCGCCAAAGCGGATCTCGGCGCGGTCGAGGACCTTCGGGCGTGGTTGGTGACCGTTGCCGCTCGGCGTTCCTACGACATCCTCAGATCCGCTCGGGTGCAGCGGGAGAGCTACGTCGGGCCGTGGTTGCCGGAGCCGCTGTTGACCGGGCCGGACGCCGCCGAGCCCGTGCTCGTCGATGAATCCGTCGGCTCGGCGATGCTGCTGATAATGGAGCAGTTGAGCCCTCCGGAGCGGGTCGCCTTCGTCCTGCACGACGTGTTCGGGTTGGAGTTTGCGCGGATCGCCGAGGTGCTCGGCAGCGCCGTGCCCGCCGCCCGGAAGCTGGCTTCGCGGGCGCGGCACCGGGTCGCCGAAGCGAAGGACACCGCGCCGGAGGCTCCGCGGGCCGAGCGGGAGCGTCTGCTCCACGCGTTCCGCTCCGCGTACGAGACCGGGGACCTGGCCGCGCTGGTCGAGCTGATGCATCCCGACGCCATCTACCTCACCGACGGTGGCAGGAAGATCGCCGCGGCGCGCGTGCCCATCCTCGGTGGCCAGCGCATCTCCGAGGTCATGGTCCGGGTGGGTCGGCGGTGGCCGGCCCGCCGCATCGACATCGTCGAGATTGGCGGCGAAGCGGCCATTGCGTTCCGCCGGGAGGGCCGCATCCACTCCGTCGACACCGTCTCCATTAGCGATGGCCGGATCGGCAACTACCGGCGGCTGCTCAACCCGGAGAAACTCGCCCACCTCCAGGCGGTCACATCTGAGCAGCCCCGATCGTCTCCCTGGTGACAGCCCAGAACGACAGGGAGACGACGATGGCACGCCTGAACCTCGGCACAGCGGCACCGGAGCCCTACCAGGGCTTCAAGGACGCCGACGCCGCGATCCGCAAGGGGCCGCTGGACGACAAGGTGCGCGAGCTGGTCAAGATCCGGGTCTCGCAGATCAACGGCTGCGTCTTCTGCGTCGACATGCACAGCCGGGAGGCCCGCCGGATCGGCGAGACCGAGGACCGGCTCCTTCAGCTGCCGGTGTGGCAGGAGTCGGAGCTGTTCGACGAGCGGGAGCGGGCCGCGCTGGGTTACGCCGAGGCGGCGACCCTCCGCGATCACATCGACGACGAGCAGTGGGAGGAGCTGCGCAAGGCGTTCCCGGACGAGTCCGAGCTCGGCCACCTGATCGCCCAGGTTTCGCTGATCAACGCCTTGAACCTGATCGGCGTTCCGCTGCAGATGAAGCCGCCGCGCCGCTGAGGCCCGAGGTCGTGCACTCACGACCCGGTGCATGGCTTCCTGTACGTGCAGGCGGCGGTTTCGCGCGAAAACGCCGTTTGGCCCCACTCCGATCCGCGCGGGTTCTGAGGGGTCCGGGGTGGTGTTCAGGCGGCGGTGCGGATTTCGGCGATCCGGTTTTCCAGGGCCGCGCCGAGTTCTGCTGGTCTTAGTGGGGCGAGGACGAGTTCTGGGCCGAGGCCTGGGCGGTGTTGTTGGGTCAGGCCGTAGCGGCCGTCCGGTTCGAAGGCGTCGAACCACTTCAGCACTTGGGAACGGTGCGTGCGGCCCAGCCGGTCGCGGAGGTTCGCGGTGAACTGGCCGTCGCGGAAGTGGCCTTCCTCGGTCATCGCGCGCAGCGTCGTGGCCGCCGGGGCGGCTCGCTTCGGACCGGCGGACTGCATCATGTCGAGGTTCTCGAAGCTTTCGTCGGCGTTGTCGCGCTGTGTGAGATCGGCGACCGGAACCGCCAGGCGCGGGCGTTTCCCTGGCGGTTCCGGCGGCATGCCCTGGACCGCCGCGGCGCCGACCGAGGTCCGCGGATGCACGGAGATCCGCAGGTCACCCCCGTGCTGCTCGGATTCGCCCGGGTCCTGGACGACTGGCACCGAGCCTTCCTCGGTGGCCGCTGCCAGCAGCCGGGTCGGGGATTGGTTGGTGTCGTCGGGCATCCAGAGCCCTTCGATCCACAGGCCCGGCTTGGCGAGCTGGGCGAGCAACTCTTCGTGGCAAGCATGTCGGCCTTCTCGTCGTAGACCCGCGCGACCGCTTCGGCTGCTGCCGGGTCCATCACGAGCTGGCCGTTGTCGACCGCCGCGCGCAGCCCCTCCGCCTATCCGGCCAGCGCGCTTGCCCCGGCGGTTAAGCCTTCCATCCCCGTGGTCAACGCAGCTCCCTCCACGTTCGCGATCACCGCTGGTCACACGGTGGTGTGATCACGAACGCAGATAGCACAAGAGCCAGGTCCCGGCCCGGACAACATTCGTGAAACGGCTCCACGAAACGCCCGAACGGCCCAATTCACCAGCGGCGATCCCGCAACCCCGAGACGAACGCCACCCATTGCCGTCGGGGGAACATCAGCATGGCCCCATCCCGGTCCTTCGTATCCCGAACGCCGACGATGCCCGGCCCGCCCCCGACCTCAACGCAGTTTCCTTGCCCGGCGCTTCGGCTCGACTTCCTCCAGCCAACCTCGACGCACTCGGACTGGCTGCCGCTGTAGCTGGACTTCCGCCAGTTGATCGCGTTCATCAAGGCTCACCCTTCGCGTTCGTGCCGCTTCGCGTAGGTCGAGATGAGCTCCAGGGAGTCATCCGGTTCCAGCGCTGTCTGCCGCAGCGTAGACCGAGCTTGCACGAATGGGGCTACGTCGTCCGGGTCATCTAGGAACGCTCCGCTACGACGTTGCTCCAGATGGACGACCGGACGAGAACTCACGAACTCCAGCAGGTGGAAGCCGCCGTCCAGCCCGGTGTGCTCACCAGCGGAGAACGGAATGACCCGGATCGCGATGTTGTCGCGAGCTGCCATCTTGACGATTTGGTCGAGCTGTTCTGCCATTAGCCGACCACTGCCCACCGCTCGGCCGAGCACGGCTTCGTCGAGGATCGCTTCGTACTCAACAGGGTCCGGCTTGGTGAGAATCCCTTGGCGTACTTGTCGAATAGCGATCAGCTGCTCAATGCGATCACTCGGCTCGACACCGAACGCCGACAGCAGAGCGCGAGAGTGCTCCCGTGTTTGCAGGAGGCCGGGGATACGCACATCGGCAACTGAAGTGATGTGAACTGCCCGGCTCTCGGCGTCCGCGAGCTCGGTCAGTTGGACAGGGACCCCGCCGCCGAACTCCCACCAAACCGGCTGGTCAAGTTCGCGAGCCATCTTCAGCAGCCGATCACGGGTCTTCCCGGCGACCGACAGTGCGTCCAGGAACAGTCGCACGTTCTCCAAAGTGAGGCCGCGCCGTGCCGTCTCAAAGCGACTGACCTTCGCCTCGGACCAGCCCAAGGCATCACCGGCCTGCCGCATCGTCGCGCCAGCCGCGTTGCGTACCGCACGGAGCTCCTTCGCCAGCGCTCTGGCCCGAGGTGTGTCCTGCATGGACACAAGATTACGTGCAAGCGAGCTCGCGTTTGATCTCCCTCAATCGTGTGATTGCAAGCATTTCCAAATATTGCAAGACTTGCAGTATCTCGATCAAGGGAGATCCCGATGTCTGACTACTTGACCTACGTCTGGCGCCCGGTCACCGGCGGTCGCCACGCGTTTCCCATCGCAGCAACGAAAGCCCCGGTCGAGGAGCGAGTGAAGGCGTTCTGCGGGGCGGAAGCGGGCGCGGCGGAGCTGCACGATCGGTCCGAAGTGGACTGGATTCGCGAGGACACCTGCATGCACTGCTGGCACACCCTCACCACCCGGCTGTGATCACCCGGGGACGGCGCAATTTCGCGAGAAATTGACCGTCACCCGGGTGAACGCCAATTTCTCGCGAAATTGACACCCCTCGCCCAACCGAAGGAGAACCACCGATGTTCTGGATTCAGCTCAGCACGTTCGTCCTGTTCAACCTGCTGATCCTCGCCATGCTCACCACCCAGTTGCCCGCGAGAGCCATCGCGTTCTCAACGGGCCAGCACGCCGGAGGCGGCGAAGGCGCTTACACGGTCTGGCACCTCATAGCCGACATCGAAGCCGAAACCCGCGTCGCGGCCGAAGAACACCGCGCGGAACAAGAACATCCCCACATACCACCGGGATTCCCCACCACAGACCCCGACGAGCCGACCGGGCGGCACCACCTGCGTGCCTGAACGCTCGTGAGTGATCCTTCCGGTTCTTACCGGAACAACCACTCACGAGACCTGACCTCCCAGCCGGGCCGGTTCGGTGTCCTCCCCGACCTCCGCCGCACCGGCCCTTCCCGGTGGCCGGGCGCGAATGCCCCCTCCCGCGCGCCCGGCCACCGACCAAACCACAGGCAAAGCGTCAGACGTCTGGCAAAACAATCACTCACCTGTCTCGCCGGTGGCGAGTTCTGCGACCACGTCGAGGTGGCCGAGGTGGCGGGCGTATTCCTGCAGCAGGTGGAACAGGACCCGCTCCAGGGTTGCCGGTTCCGCTCCTCTCCAGCGGGGGCCCGGTTGGCCCACCGCCGCCAGGTCCGTGGTCCGCACGACCTCGCTGGTGTGTTCGCCCTGGGTCCGCAGACACGTCGTCAGGGACTCCCGGGTTTCCCCCGGGTCGACTTGCCAGCGATCGTTCTTCCAGTCGCCCCATGGGTTTTCGACCTGCCGGCCTTCGAACCCCCATTCGATCCAGCGCAGTTCGACGTGGGTCAGGTGCTTGAGCAGTTCCAGCGGTGTCCACCCGGACGGCAGTCGGCTGCGGCGCAGGTCCGCCTCCGGCAGGGCCTCGACCTTCGCGATCGCGGTGGCGCGGAAGAAGTCGAGGTAGCAGAGGAACACCTCGCCACGCGACGACGCGGGCGCCGTCGGTTCCGGGAACGGGAGCATCCGGCGAGTATCCCCGTCACTGCGTGATCAGGTCCTCGGGGATCTGGGTGTCCGTGTTCATGGCCTCGAACAGTTCCGCGGCCTTCTTCTTGTCCCAGTTGTGCGCCGTGCCGTCGGTGACCGGGACCGTTGTCGTCACCACGCCGCCCGAGGAGATGCCGCGCATCGCCCAGGCCAGGGAGAACAGGTCGCCCGTGCCGTCCTCGTCGAGCATCGTCAGGGCGTTCGCGCCGGTGTCCGCCAGGGCGTAGTCGGTGAACGGGTTGACCAGCGTCGTGAAGCTCGACGCTTCCGAAGCGAGGGCACCGATGAACTTGCGCTGGTTCGCGACGCGGTCCAGGTCCGATCGCGGCGTCGACTCGCTGTAGCGCATGCGGACGAAGGTCAGGGCGTCCGAGCCGTCCATCTGCTGGCAGCCAGCCTGGAGCGTCTGGCCCGTCTTGGTGTCGTGCATCTCCTCGTCCAGGCACATCTCGACGCCGCCGACCGCGTCGACGATCGCCGCGAACCCACCGAAGCCGACCTCGGCGTAGTGGTCGATGCGCAGCCCCGTCTCCTGCTCCACGGTCTGCGCCAGCAGCTGCGGGCCGCCGCTCTCGAAGGCCGCGTTGATCAGCGTCTTGCCGTGCCCCGGGATCTGCACCCGCGAGTCGCGGGGGATGCTGAGCAGCGTCGGGGCGGTCGAGCTGTCCGGCAGGTGCGCGATCATGATCGTGTCCGTGCGCTGGCCGGCCGCGTCGCCGACGTGCAGCCCGGCCGCCACCTCCGGGTCCAGTCCCTCCCGGCTGTCCGAACCCACGATCAGCCAGTTCGTGCCCGCCCCCGCGGCCGGTCTGCCCGGGTAGTCCGGGAAGGCGTCGATCCGCCGGATCGAGGAATCGACGTGGAACCAGAGCCACCCGGCGAACACCACCGGCAGCAGCACCAACGCGAGCAGCACCAGCACCAAACCCCTGCGGGAACGACGCCGATGCGGGGGGCGCTCGGCGGCGGGAGCGCTCCAGTCGTTCCGGAACTGATAGGTGTTCATATTCGCGAAGACGTCCCGCTGGCCCGAAAGTTGCTCATGTCCCATGAAAAGGGGCGTCGGGTCGGAACAAGGCCTACCCGATGGGGTAGTCGTACGCGCGATGGGGTGGAGCCTCTAGCGTCCTGGCGTGTGACTGACTCTTCCTCGCACCTCGGTGCGACAGCGGATGCCTATGATGCCGTCGCCGTCCTCTACACCGAATACGTCCGCAACGCACTTGACGGGCTTGCGCTGGATCGTGCGGTGCTCGCCGCGTTCGCCGAGCTCGCACGGAACACCAACGCCGGGCACGTCGCCGAACTCGGGTGCGGCCCCGGACACATGACCGCGCACCTGCGGGAGCTGGGGCTGGACGTCTTCGGGATCGACCTGTCACCGGTGATGATCGACCTCGCCCGCGAGGCATACTCGCATCTGCGGTTCGAGGTCGGTTCCATGGACGCCCTGAACCTGCCCGACGACAAACTGGACGGCATCGTGTCCTGGTACTCCATCATCCACGCCCCACCGCAGGACGTGCCCTCCTACCTCGCCGAGTTCCAGCGGGTACTCGCACCTGGCGGCCACCTCTTGCTCGCCTTCTTCGAAGCAGAAGGCGGGCCGGTTACCGCGTTCGACCACAAAGTCACGACCGCCTACCGATGGCCGATCGACGACCTCGCGGAACTAGCCGGCGAAGCAGGATTCGCCGAAATCGGCCGGATGCTACGCGAACCGCGCGAGGACGAGCGATACCGCCGAGGCCATCTCCTCATGCGCTTGGACAAGCAACTCGGTTGATCGCCTTTCCCGTGAAGGGTTGTCGGGCAGTCATGAGCAGAAGGCGTACGGCGGCAACGGTTGCAGCGCCGTGGAAGATTTACGTCCGTTTGCCGAAACGGGTGGTCAAGCCCTAGAGGGCCTTGCCCGTTCGCTCGACTTCCGTTACGACGCTGGTAAATCGCCTGGTCGAAGCCGGTGGGCAAGCCGCCGCGCTGCCGCGGCGCCGGCGATTGGCCCGCCTTAATTTTCAGTCCACACAGGACGGTTATCGCAGGCGTTTCGCCCGGAGGACGGTGTCATGGGCGTGGTGGGTGCCGGGCGGCGGCGAGGCGGTTCGCGGGCGGGTTTCGTCGACCAGGACGGCCCAGTCGTCGTCGAGGAGACCGGCGATCTCGTGCGGGTGGTAGTAGTCGCTCGGGTCGAAACCGTGGTCGGTGCCCGGCGGGAGGTCGCCGGGATCGTGGCCGACGAACAGGAACGTGCCGCCCGGGGCGACGGCGGCCAGCAGCCCGCACGCAGCCGTGTGGTCGGGCTCGTGCCGGAGCGGGAAGTACTGGGCCGACACCAGGTCGAACGCGGCGGCGGGCGGCGCAGTGGTGCTCAGGTCCGCGCACGTCCAGGCCACCCCGTGGCGGCCCGCCTCCCGGGCGGCGCGCTCCAGCGCCACCCGCGAGACGTCGACCGCGGTGACCTGCCAACCGCACTCGGCCAGCCAGCGGGCGTCGGCACCTTCGCCGCAGCCCACGTCGAGCGCCTGCCCCGGCGGCAGTCCCACCACCTCGCTGACGAGCACCCCGTTCGGCTCGCCACTGAAAAGCTGCTCGCGGCTCAGGTACCGCTGGTCCCAGACCTGCTGATTCGTTTCCGGCACCAGGCCGTGCCGGCTATCGCCCATGACGCGTTCGCAGTTGCGGGCTTCCGATTCGTTCGTGAACGGAGCTTCCCGTTGGGTCATCGCGACCACCTCCTGCGACCAACGTGCACCCACCGCGGCCAGCTCGGCAAAATCCTTTGCGGAAACAGCAAAACGCCCACTTACCGAAGGGGTACACGTTGACTGTTCACGGCACCACACAAGCCGGCACACCGTTCTCCAGAAGCTACAAGGGGCAGGCATGACCAGCCTTCCCGGCTCAGACATCCTCGATCATGGGGAGGTGCTGGTGTCACCTAGCACGGACATCGAGCACCTCGTGCGTGGGTTGTCGGAGCATGACCAGACCCGCAAAAAGGCTGAGTGCGGTATTGCCTGGTTTTTCCAGCACCAACCCGGCGAAGACGCACCAACACTCACGCTCGGAGTACGCGGCACCACGGGAGCACTCATGTGGTTCGACGCGGCTACCTGCGCGGAAGAGCTCTTCAACCCGCTCGAGTGAGCATACCTGGGTTTCGGGGACCGCTTTGACGACGAAAACGGCGCCGACCTGCACGAGAAACCCGGCCGCCTGCCGCACCGATTTCCCCCGTGGCGTAACCCATTCCCGGCACGCGGCCGTCGACCTACCGTGGCCGCATGCACTCACCGATCACCGGCACGGCCGCTGGCGTGCCGTTCACCGCTCTGCCACCGGCCGACAACGGCCCCGCGCCACTGATCGTCACCTGGCACATGCTGGACGCGCCGAGGTCGGACGCCGCCTTCGCTGCCGCGCTGCCGATGAACGACCTGCCCGCGTGGCGGGTGCACCTCGGCATGCCGATGTGCGGGGCGCGCATGGTCGACGGCAGCATGGCCGCCGGCTTGGAGCTGATCCGCAAGGACGTCCTGATGTCAGCTCTGTACCCGTTCGTCCGGCAGGCGTCGGAGGAGTTCCCGGCCGCACTGGCGTCGATCCGTGCGCAGCTGCCGGTCGATGACGGCCCGATCGGTGTGCTCGGCGGCTCGCTGGGCGGGGCCGTCGCGCTGCGGATCCTCGCAGGCACCGAGATACCGGTCATCGCCGGCGCCATCGTGAACGCCGCCATCCGGATGCGGTCCGTCGTGGACCTGTTCCCAGGCGACTACCCGTATGACGCCGAGTCCGAGAAAGCCGTCGACAGCCTGGACTTCGTCGCCAATGCGGGCACCATCGCCGGTCGCGCGCCGCTGCTGGTCGTCAGCGGCGAGCTGGATCACCCAGCGCTGCGGGCCGACGCGTTGGATCTCGTAGACGCGTTGGGCGAACGGTCCGAACTGCTGTCGATCCCCGGGTTGGCCCACCCGCTCGCCGACGAGCCCGGCATCGAGCCCGCGTCACAGCTGCCACTGGCCCGCGAGGTGGACGCCGGCCTGACCGCGTGGTTCCGACGCCACCTCACGGATGCAGGCTAGGCGGAGCCGGTGACCTGCCTGGTCGCGACGTCCAGCCGTGAGCGGTGCCCGCGCAGCAAGTCGGGCCGAGCCATCGCGGCGGCGCGGTGCGCACCACCAACAGCCGATCGGTCACGCCGCAACGGGACTCGCGACCAAACGAAGATCACGCTCACCAGGACGAGGACGGGCATGCGCTGCGTCATGAGCGGGCGGCCGACCAGCCGCCGGGGCTTTCTCCGCTGTTGACCGGTGAGCTCCCGAGATGCCGCACGGGTGGGGCATCGCCGCCTCTGTGGTCGGCGTCACATCCAGAAAAGTGTGCGGATTTCCGGCGGCGGTGTCGAGAACAGCGCGCCGGCTCCGTCTCTGGGGCACGATCGGCCCTAACCGGCCGTACAACCGAGAAGGAGCTCATTGTGAAGTACCTACTGCTCAAGCACTATCGCGGTGGCCCGACACCGGCTGTGGACCAGCCGCCGATGGATCAGTGGACTCCGCAGGAGGTCGACGCGCACATCCGGTACATGCAGGACTTCGCCGCCCGCTTGGAGGAGACCGGCGAGTTCGTGGACGGGCAGGCACTGGCCCCCGAGGGCACCTTCGTGCGATACGACGGTGCGGGACGCCCACCGGTGACCGATGGCCCGTTCGCCGAAACGAAGGATCTCATCGCAGGCTGGATGGTCATCGACGTGGAGTCCTGGGATCGCGCGGTCGAGCTGGCCGGGGAGCTGTCCGCGGCTCCCGGGGTTGGTGGCAAGCCGATTCACGAATGGCTCGAGGTGCGGCCGTTCCTCACCGAGCCGCCCGCGGTGACCGAGTGAACGAGCCGCTGCTGCGGGAGCTCGTACCTGCGGTGATCGGCGTCCTCGTCCGTCGCGGAGCTGACTTCGCCTCGGCCGAGGACGCCGTGCAGGAGGCCCTGATGCGGGCACTCGAACCCTGGCCGGAGGGACAGCCACGCGACCTGAGGGCGTGGCTGATCTCGGTCGCGTGGCGCAGATTCCTCGACGCCGCCCGAGCCGAGAAGGCCCGGCGCGAGCGAGAGCTCGCAGTGGAGGCCGAACCGTCCGGCGGCCCGGTGCCTGCCACGGACGACACGCTGCGCCTGTACTTCCTGTGCGCGCATCCCACCTTGGCTCCGAGTTCGGCAGTCGCGCTGACCCTGCGCGCGGTTGGCGGCTTGACGACCAGGCAGATCGCGACGGCATACCTGGTTCCGGAAGCGACGATGGCGCAGCGGATCAGCCGGGCCAAACGACGCATCGCAGGGGTCCGGTTCGAGAAGCCCGGCAACCTGACGACCGTGTTTCGAGTGCTCTACCTGGTGTTCAACGAGGGATACAGCGGGGATGTCGACCTGGCGGCCGAGGCGATCCGGCTCGCCCGCCAACTCGCCGCCCTCTCCGACGAGCCCGAAGCGGCCGGGTTGCTCGCGCTCATGCTGCTGCACCACGCGCGCCGGGCTTCTCGCACCGGGCCCGGCGGTCGCCTGGTGCCGCTAGCCGAGCAGGACCGCTCGCTCTGGGACGTCGAGCTGATCGCGGAAGGAGTGACGATCCTGCAGACCGCGTTGGCCCGCGACCGGCTCGGCGAGTACCAAACCCAGGCCGCGATCGCCGCGCTGCACGCCGACGCCAGCACCGCGTCCGAGACGGACTGGGTGCAGATCGTGGAGTGGTACGACGAACTGCTGCTCCTCACCGGCAGCCCGATCGTGCGGCTCAATCGTGCCGTGGCAGTCGGCGAAGCCGATGGACCACAGGCCGGCCTCGCCGCGCTCGCCGACATCGACCCCGCCCTGCCTCGGTACACCGCGGTGGCGGCATACCTCCGCGAACGCGCAGGCGATCTCAGCGACGCCGCCGACCTGTACGCCGAAGCTGCCCGTGCCGCCACCAGCCTGGCCGAACGCGACCACCTCACCCGCGAAGCAGCACGCGTGCGGCACCACGCCCGGACCTCACCACCGCCTTGAAGGTCACCGGACATTTCGCGGAATACCAACGAGTGGGCCCTGAGCTGGGCTGACCAGCAGATACCCATAGCCGCAGCAAGTTTCCGACGTATTCCGCCCCACGCCTCGTCGGCTCCAGCGAGACAACCCGTGCCGGGTCAACCTCACGCGCGAGCTCACGACATCAGCCGTGAGACCCCACAAAACGCACAGGGTCTCAAACCTCGCGACATCTTGATCTCGTTTGACCTGCGCGTTTGTTGTTTTCTCGCTGGTTGACAGGTCAAGGTCAGTCTCAGTTTCGTGGCATTTCTTCGGAGGCGCGCCAAGCTGCGTCAGCCGCTGCGTCGGGCTCACTCCTCCCAAACCGGCACGAGAGGCAGGCCGCGGGCGGCACGCTCGTGGTCGACTGCGCGTTGGATCAGCTCCGTCTTGCGCTTGGTGTAGGCGAGTCCGTTGTCTTCCTCGGCAGCGACGCGCCGCTTCAGCTCTCCGTACTCGGCCGCCACCTCCGGATGCATCCGCAGGTGGTCGCGGAACAGCCGCTCGTTACGACTGCCCCAGGTGTCGGCGGTAACGATATGCAGGTGGTGGCTGCGCGACCCGACGTCAGTGTTCCGGTAGTAGAACAGCCGCTCGGTCATCCCGGTCTCCTGTGGCCGGTAGCCCAGCCGCTCCAGCACGGCTTCCTGGTCGGCGGTAACGTCGTCCAGCCTCGTAACCGACGCCATCAAATCGATCACCGGCTTGGCGGCCAGACCCGGTACGGAGGTGCTGCCCACGTGCTCGACGTTCAGGAACAGCCCAGGCAGTGCGTCGATCAGCTCCGCGCTAGCTTGGGCTCCTTGTTCGGGCCAGGAAGCGTCGTACTCCGCTATAACAATGGCCATCTGCGCATTTTAAGAACCTCGCCGCAACTGCTGATCACGTTTTGATGATCTCATCTGTTGTTCCGCAAGCCGGTGACCGTGTTGCGCCGCCAAGGGTGCCGATGCGGTGCGGACGGGCTGGTCTTGGAGCCTTCCGCGGGAAGACCGGGTCATGCCGGTCGCCGCGGCGCGGCGCACGAACCTGACTGCCGAACAGTGGCAGCTGCGATCATCCGTCCGCTAACGCCGTACGGGTGATCTCGTGTCGCCTTCTCAACATCTACACGGCGCAAGCGCCAAGCAGGCGCCAAGTGATCTGAGAAAGCGCCAAGTTCGTTGAGAACCTACAAAACCCCGCGGCTACTCGTGGGCCATATCGACGAAGCGGCTGTAGTGCAGCTGGTGGGCGACGGTGATCGTGGCCGTCGGGCCGGCACGGTGCTTGGCCAGGATCAGGTCCGCCTCGCCCATCCGCGGGTCGTCCCGCTCGAACGCGTCCGGCCGGTGGATCAGGATCACCATGTCGGCGTCCTGCTCCAGCGAACCACTCTCACGCAGGTCCGACAGCTGCGGCCGCTTGTCCGTCCGCTGTTCCGGGCCTCGGTTCAGCTGGGAGATCGCGATCAGCGGGACTTCGAGTTCCTTCGCCAGCAGCTTGAGGTTTCGGGAGAACTCCGAGACCTCCTGCTGACGGGACTCGACGCGCTTGCCGGACGTCATCAGCTGCATGTAGTCCAGGACGATCAGCTGGATGTCGTGGCGCTGCTTGAGCCGGCGGGCCTTCGCGCGGATCTCCATCATCGTCAGGTTCGGCGAGTCGTCGACGTACAGCGGCGCCTCGCTGATCTCGCTCATCCGCCGCGCCAGCCGCGTCCAGTCGTCGTCGGTCATCCGACCACCGCGCATGTCGCCGAGCCGGATCCGGGCCTCGGCGGAGAGCATGCGCATGACGATCTCGGTGCGCCCCATCTCCAGCGAGAAGATGACGCTCCCGAGCCCATGCTTCACCGACACTGACCTGGCGATGTCCAGACCCAGCGTCGAGTTGTGAGTCGGAATCATCGACCGGCTGGCCAGGTACAGGTGATCCGGTGAATCCACCTCCACGCACCGAACCGGCACACTCGCCACCGGCCGCACGTCAGTGATGAAGCGAGTGCCGACCATCCTCGGGGTACGCGCGTTGCGCTCCTTGTGAACCAACTTCTTGCGGTTCAGCCGGAAAACATCGTCCTGGGTGGTGAACGTGAGCGTGAAGGCCGTGGACGATGCTTCCGTTCGGCCACGGACCCTCTTGGTCGTCAACGTGCAGCGATAGCCGAGGCCGACGACAAGTTCGTATGCATCGCGTGCAAGTCGCTCACTGGTCACGCTGAACTGCACGGATCCGCTCGGTGCCACCGTGCCTTCGGTGTCGAGGAGACCCGCGAGAATGGCGCGGCGTTGAGATTCGGAACCCCGGCGGTACTCGGCCGGGATGTGCTTGTTGCCCAGCACTCCCATCGTCCGGAGCAGGGCCTGAACAGTTCCGCGCTGATTCCGGCAGGCCTGGCACTGCAGCCCGCACGTCGGTTTTCCGCAGTCCGGACACGTCGGCTGCGGCACCGGTTCAGAGATGAGGCGGGCCTTGCCACCGCAGCTCCTACCGCACGTCCGCACTTGGCTGGTCTTCGGCACGAACGCGGCACCGCAGACGACGCACGTTCGTTCGGCAACCAGCTCGGGCTCGGGAAACTGGATCCCGTAGTAGCGGTCGTGCACCAGCGGAGCGCGGTAACCCTCCGCTTCGACGTACATCGCGATCTCGGGGTCCGCGCTCGTGAAGGCCGCCGCCATCGACGTGCCATCACCCAGCCAGACGCCCAGCACGTAGGGCGCGATGGGGAGATCCCGTTCCTGCAAGTCGAGTGCCTGTGCGGCGTTCACCGAGTGGTTGAGCCGTCGATCGGCCGTGTTGCAGCGCAGGGTCGCCGCGATTTCCTCGGTCGCCCGCACTTCCGCGAAAGTTCGTTGGTTGCGGGTTCGGTCGTATCCGACCGCAGCGGCCTGCGCCGACTTCCGCGACGCGCGGGTGTCGGTCAGCCACTGGTGTTGGGCATCGGCGGTGATGATCGTGCCGTCGGAGAATTCGACCTCGTAGCAACGGCGGTCGTGCATCACCTCGGTTGCCCCGACAACCTTGGTCGGCTTGCCGTCCGCGCCGATCAGGTAGTCCCCGACCGCTACCTCGCCCATCGTCGTCCAGCCGTCCGGGGTCGGCAGCGGCGTGTCCAGCGACAGTGCCTTGCCAACACCGGGACGCGCCGCGATGATGATCATCTGGCCTGGGTGGAGGCCGTTGGTCAGGGCGTCGAGGTCGGCGAAGCCCGTCGGGATGCCCTGAGACTCCCCGCCGCGGGAGGCGATGGCGTCGATCTCGTCCATCGTCGGCTGGAGGAGCTCTTCGAGGACGTGGTAGTCCTCGCTGGCCCGGCGTTCCGTCACGTCGTAGATCGCGGACTGGGCCCGGTCGACGACCTCTTCGACCGCCGCACCCTCGGAGCCGTGGTAGCCGAGCTGCACGATCCGGGTGCCCGCCTCCACCAGGCGGCGCAGGATCGCCTTCTCCGAGACGATCTCCGCGTAGTAGCCGGCGTTCGCGGCCGTGGGCACCGTGGCGATCAGGGTGTGCAGGTACGGCGCGCCGCCGACCTTGAGCAGCTCCTGGCGGCGCTCCAGCTCGGCCGACACGGTGATCGCGTCCGCCGGTTCGCCGCGGCCGTAGAGGTCAAGGACGCAGTCGTAGATCGCCTGGTGCGCCGGCCGGTAGAAGTCGTTGGGGCTGAGCACCTCGACGACGTCCGCGATGGCGTCCTTGCTCAGCATCATGCCGCCGAGCACGGACTGCTCCGCGGCGAGGTCCTGCGGGGGCTGCCGCTCGAAGGTTCCGCCGCTGGACCCGCCGTCGTCGGCGAAGTACGGATCCTCCCGCTCGTCGGGCACCGCCACCGGACCCGTCACCTCCTCCGGCGCCAAGACGATCACGCGTATCGGCGCGACCGCCCGCGCGCGAAGCTAGATCGCCCGCTCGGAGCAAGCAAATCAAGCTGTGGACAAAGCTCGGGACAACCTGTGGATAGATCGAATCGAGCTGGGGATAACTCGCGTCAGCCTTCCGCACGCCTGGGGACAACTTGGGGACAAGTAGGCATGATCGACAACAAACCCCAGGTCAACCGCCGTGCGCAGGCTGTGGAAGAAATCCGTGGAAAAGTCCCGGCGTGTCGCGCTCGTCGGCGTGTCGGAATCGGCGGGGCTCGGCCACCGCCATGACCGCCGGTGCGCACGCCGGACGCAGCATCGTCCACCCGTCACACGAATGTCGGAGTGGACGATGCCGCGTTGTGGAAACCGGTACTACCGGGTCACTGCTCGCCGGCGACCTGGACGCTGACGTTGGCCGTCACGTCCGGGTGCAGCTGCACGTCGACGATGTGCTTGCCCAGCGACTTGATGTGGCCGCGCAGCGAGACCGAACGCTTGTCCAGGCTCGGGCCACCGGCCTTGCGCACCGCGGCGACGACGTCGCCGCTGGTGATCGAGCCGAACAGCTTGCCCTGCGAGGACACCTTCGCGGTCAGCGTGACCAGGCCCAGGTCCTTCAGCTGCTGCTTTAGCTCGTGAGCGTGCTCCAGGTTGCGCACCCGGCGGTTCTCCTGCACGCGGCGGATCGTTTCGATCTGCTTCTGCGCGCCCTTGGTGGCCACGATGGCCAGGCTGCGGGGCAGCAGGTAGTTGCGCGCGTAACCGTCCTTGACCTCGACGATGTCGCCAGACTCGCCGAGACCGGTCACGTCAGCGGTGAGGATGATCTTCACGACGTGTCTCCTTCCGGATCAGCGAGCGGTCGAGGTGTAGGGCAGCAGAGCCATCTCGCGAGCGTTCTTCACCGCGATGGCGACGTCGCGCTGGTGCTGGCTGCAGTTGCCGGTCACGCGACGGGCACGGATCTTGCCGCGGTCGGAGATGTACTTCCGCAGCAGCGTCGTGTCCTTGTAGTCGATCTGCGCCGCCTTGTCCTTGCAGAACACGCAGACCTTCTTCTTCGGCTTGCGCAAGGGCGCCTTGGCCATCGGTCTTCCTCCTGAGCGAAAACTTCGTAAGCGTTGCTGCGCCGTTTAGAACGGCGGCTCGTCGCTGAACCCACCACCGGAACCGGCGGGCGGCGCGGAACCCCACGGGTCGTCGGCCGGGGGACCGGACGGGCCCCCGCCACCACTGAAGCCACTGCCGCCGCGGTTGACCTTGTTCACCTTGGCGGTCGCGTAGCGCAGGGACGGCCCGATCTCGTCGACCTCGAGCTCGACGACGGTGCGCTTTTCGCCTTCCTTCGTCTCGAAGGAACGCTGCCGCAGCCTGCCCTGCACGACGACCCGCATGCCGCGGGTCAGCGACTCGGCCACGTTCTCCGCGGCCTGCCGCCAGATGTTGCAGCGCAGGAACAGGGCCTCGCCGTCCTTCCACTCGCCGGACTGGCGGTCGAAGGTCCGGGGCGTGGAGGCCACCGTGAAGTTCGCGACCGCGGCACCGGACGGGGTGAAGCGCAGCTCCGGGTCGGCGGTCAGGTTGCCGACCACCGTGATTACCGTCTCACCAGCCATGACCTGGGACTCCAGTCTGGTCGTTTAGCGGAATCGGGTCAGGCGGACGCCTGAGCGGCGCGGGCCTTGGCGGCGCGCGCGGCCTTGCGGGGCTCGACGATCTTGCGGATGACCTTCGTCCGCAGGATCGACTCGTTGAGGTTCAGCTGCCGGTCCAGTTCCTTGATGGTGGCCGGCTCGCTGTTGAGGTCCAGGATGACGTAGATGCCCTCGGCGTTCTTCTCAATCTCGAACGAGAGACGCCGGCGGCCCCAGACGTCGACCTTCTCGACGGTGCCACCGTCGTTGCGGACAACGTTGAGGAAGTTCTCCAAGGACGGAGCGACGGTGCGCTCGTCCAGGCTCGGGTCCAGGATGACCATGAGCTCGTAGTGACGCATGAAGACCATTCACCTCCTGTGGACTCACGGCCACGGGCTCTCCGTGGCAGGAGGGTCGTTCGCGTCGACGAACTGGATAAGGCTAGCAAGCGGCACCGACGGCACCGGCATCACCCCTGCTCCGCCATCCGCCGCTCGTGGTTCCGCAATTCCCATTGAAATCGAAGGGGCGGGTTCAATGGAAATTGCGGAACCGGAACCGGAGCCGGGGCCGGGTGGGGTGGGTGCCGGGGGGTGGGTGCCGGGCGGGGTGGGTGCCGGGGGGTGGGTGCCGCAGGCCGGGGTCAGTTGCGGCGGAAGACCCAGCTTCGGACAAGGGCCGCGGTGACCACCGCCAGCGAGATCGCGGCGAGCAGCACCGGGGCGGCGACCCGCTCGGTCACCTCGGTGGGCAGCGCCTCCGCCCTGCCCGCGGCGCGGATCTCCTCCTGCTGCTCACGGGCCTTCTGCTGCTCCTGGGCCTGCTTTGCGAGGTCGCCGACGTCCGGGGTCAGGCCGGGGACCTGGCCCCACGGCGGCGATCCCCCCTGGAGGTCCCGCAGGCTGGGCGGCAGGACGCTGATCTCGGCCGGTGCCCCGCTGCTGGGGGTCAGGGTCGGTTCCGGCGTCGTGACCACCGGTGGCGGCGTGGTCGGGCTCGGCGGCTGCGTCGCGCTGGGTTCGGGCGTCGGTGTCGGCTTCGACTTCTCGGGGGTCGGCTGCCCGGACGACGGTGGTGGCTGTTCCTCCGGGCGCTCGGCCTTGACCGTGAGGGCGTTGCCGAGGCTGACCAGGTTGGTGAAGTGCCAGGTCACCGCGTCGACCTTGTCGGCGGGCAGCCCGATCTCGGCGAGCCGTGGCGCGGCGGCCTTGGCGATGTCCTTGCCGGAGTAGAAGGTGCGGCCCTCGGGCGCGGTGCCGAGCGAGATCGGCGCGAGCTCCTTGAACCGTTCCGCGGCGTCGGCGGCCGGGCCGAAGGCCAGCGGCATGGCGAGCAGCACGGCTTCGCGGACCTTGAAGTCCAGCGTCGATGGCGCGATGGTGATCTGCTGCCCTGGTTCCGCCTTGACCGTCGCCAAGGGCTGGTCGACGAGCAGCGGATCGGCGGCGCTCGCGATTCCTGCGCCGAGGAAGGTGCTGGCGGTGATGACGAGGCCCACGAGTCCGGCGGACACGGTCCGGCCGAGCGCGTTCGACCGGTACAGCGGATCGGGTTTCCCCCATGCGCCCATGGCTCGCCTCCCCAAGGCAGTGCGAATGCCGATCACTCTCTCAAGATTAATAACGCGTGAACACCGCCGTTGGTGACGCCCGGCCCGAGAAAAGGAACGAGGTCTCGCGCTGTGGGATCGGGGTGGGCGATCCGCTGGTCAAGCCGACGGGAGGTGAACCCGCCCGCCGCCTAGACTTCGGGCATGCGTATCGGCGCCCACGTTCGCGATGATGACCCGTTGGCCGCCGCCGCCGAGCGCGGCGCGGAGGTCGTGCAGTTCTTCCTGTCGGACCCGCAGGGTTGGAAGGCCCCGAAGCCACACCCGCGGGCCGAGCAGTTGCGGGACAGCGACGTGGCCGTGTTCATCCACGCGCCGTACGTCATCAACGTGGCTTCGCTGAACAACCGGATCCGGATTCCGTCCCGCAAGGCGGTGGGGCAGCAGGCGAAGGCGGCGGCCGCGGTGGGCGCGCAGGGCCTGATCGTGCACGGCGGGCACGTGACGAAGGACGACGAGCCGGCCGAGGGCGTGTCGAACTGGCGCAAGCTGTTCGAGCGGCAGGCCGCGGAGGGCGGCTTCGAGGTGCCGATCCTGGTCGAGAACACCGCCGGCGGCGCGAATGCGATGGCTCGGCGGTTCGACGCGCTGGCGCGGTTGTGGGATGCGGTCGGCGAGTTCGGGGCGGGGTTCTGCCTGGACACCTGCCACGCGCACGCCGCTGGCGAGGAGCTGCTGGACGTCGTGGACCGGGTGAAGGCGATCACCGGGCGGATCGACCTGGTGCACCTCAACGATTCGCGGGACGAGTTCGGATCGTCGCGGGACCGGCACGCGAACATCGGTGCGGGCAACATCGACCCGGAGCTGCTGGTCGCGGTGTGCGCGAACGCGGGGGCGCCGGTGGTGGTGGAGACCCCGGACGAGGGCCAGGCCGACGACATCGCGTTCCTCCGCGGCAAGGTCGGCTGAACACAATGACTTCTCGGGGTATCGAACGGGTGGAGTGATCGGCATCAGCGCTAGGACGACCCGCGGGTTGACGATCTCCGGTTTGGTCGCGCTGTGCATGTTCACCGCGTTGGCGTTGGCGTTGGGCTACGCGAACAAGGCGCGCTGCACCGGCCCGCTCTACGACGAGTGGGGGCGTTCGGAACCCGCCTACCAGGAGCGGGCCTACGGCGAGGTGTGCTACTCGGACATCCAGAACCTGTGGATCGGCCGGGACATCGATCGGCACGTCTTCCCCTACGTGAACGGGGGGATCGAGGCCGACGGGACGTTGTACGGCGGGGTGGTCGAGTACCCGGTGCTGACCGGGGTGCTGATCTGGGTGGGCGCGATTTTCGCCGACACGGACGCGGGTTTCCTGGCCGCGTCGGCGTTGTTGATGGCGCCGTTCGGGTTGGCCGTCGCGTGGTGGTTGGGCAGGTTGAGCGGCTGGCGGGCGTTGTTGTGGGCGCTCAGCCCGCCGCTGGTGCTTTATGCCTTCCACAACTGGGATTTGCCTGTCGTGGCATGCGCGGTCAGCGCGGTGTTCGTCGTGCATCGGTGGACATCGGCGTCGTTGCGCCGTCGGGCGACGGCGGCCGCGGTGTTGTTGGGCCTGGGGTTCGCGCTGAAGTTGTATCCGGCGTTTTTCGTGCTGCCGTTGGCGTTGTACGTGCTGACCGAGGGCCGGGAGGAGGCGCGGCGGTTCGACGTGCGCGGTGCGTTGCAGGTCGTGGGGGCGGCGGTCGGGACGGCGGTGCTGGCGAACCTGCCGTTCATGTTGGCCGGGTTCGGCGGTTGGTTGGCGTCGTTCGACTTCCAGTCGCGCCGGCAGGTGGACATCAGCACGAACTCGGTCTGGTACTGGGGTTTTCGGCACTGGACCGACTCCGAGGGCTTCCAGTCGGCGATGGGCGTGGTGTCGCCGCTGCTGATCTTGTTGGCGTCCGCGGTCGCCTGCGCGGTGGGTTGGTTGCGGTACGAGCGCGCCGGGACCTATCCGTGGATCCAGGTGTCGGCGGCGATGCTGTGCGGTTTCCTGCTGCTGCACAAGGTGCATTCGCCGCAGTACACGTTGTGGCTGCTGCCATTCTTCGTGCTGGTGTCGGTGCGCTGGGGCTGGATCGTGGCGTACCTGGTGGCGGACGTGGCGATGGGCATCAGCATCTTCCGCTGGTTCTACCTGAACATGTCGGGTGTGCCCAACGGCATCCACGACGGTTTCACCGCGCAGGCGTTGATGATCGGGGTTTGGGGTCGGGCGGCGCTGCTGGTCGGGCTGTTCGTGGCGTTCCTCGCCGCTCGTTCCGCTGTGGACGATCTCGGGCCCGGTAGACCAAGCGGCGCAGCTCTGCCGGACCTCGCCGACCACGACGTTCCAGCCAGTACGCCCCGGCAACGGTGATCAGCCAGGCGGTGGGCCCGCGCGCTGCCGACCGGTGCTGATCGACGCACGCTCAGGAGGCGTAGCGGGCCGCCAGCGCGGTGACGGTTTCGGCGACCGCGGCGCGGAGTTCTGGCGGGCCGAGAACTTCCGCTTCGTTGCCGAGGCGGAGCAGGTCGGTGACTGCGACGGCTTGCCGCTCGACGAGCAGCTCGACCTCCACCCAGCCGTGCTCGTCGGGCGGCCCGGTGTCGGTGAGCGCTTTGGTGCCGAGGGCGCCGAACTGCGCGGGCAGCAGTCGCTGGGCCAGCGGCGAGATCCGCAGCCTGGCGGTCCCCCGGTACATCGCGGCCTCCATCCGCTGGGCGGACTCCGCCCAACTGGCAGCGAGGTCGAAGCCGGTGGGCCGGGTGAAGGTCTCCGGGGTGGCCTCCACGGCCAGGAAGCGCGAGATCCGGTAGGTGCGGACGGCTTCGCTGACCTGGGCCACCAGGTACCAGATCCCGCCTTTCAGGACGATGCCCAGCGGTTGGAGTTCCCGGTACACCTCGCCGCTCCAACGGCGGTAGTGCGCGCGCAGCACGCGCCGCTCCCACACCGCCTGGGCGATCTCGCCTAGGTGCGGTACCTGGTCGGGGTCCCGGAACCAGCCCTTCGCGTCGAGGTGGAACCGGTCCTGGATGCGGCGGGTCCGTTCGGCCAGTTCGGCGGGCAGCGCGGCCTGGACCTTCAGCTGCGCGGTGGCCAGGACGGTGCCCAGGCCGAGCTCCCGCGCCGGGCCGGGTGCGCCGGCCAGGAAGAGGGAGCCGGCTTCGGCGTCGGTGAGGCCGGTCAGCCGGGTCCGGTAGCCGTCCATCAGGCGGTAGCCGCCATCGGGACCGCGGTCGGCGCAGACCGGGACGCCCGCCGCCCCGAGGGCCTCGATGTCGCGGTAGACGGTGCGGACCGACACCTCCAGCGCCGCGGCGAGCTCGCTCGCGGTCATCCGGCCGCGGTTCTGGAGCAGCAGGAGAACGGTGAGGAGCCGGTCGGCGCGCATTCCCGGATTTTGCTCCACGTACCTGACAGAAGATGGCAGGTACGCCGATCAGGCTGGTCTCAAGACCGATCGAAGGGGAAGTTCATGAGTACGCAGACCGCCGGCAGCTACACCATCACCCGGTGGGACGAGAGCACCGTCGGCGACGGCGAGCAATACCCGAGGCTCGCGCACGCCTCGATCAGCAACAAGTTCGCCGGCGGCATCGAGGCCGCTGAGGTCGCCTGCGAGTACGTCCTCGCCTACGCCACCGAGCTGGACGGGTCGTTCACCGGGATGCAGCTGATCAACGGGGTTCTCGACGGGCGCAAGGGCGCTTTCGCGATCGAGGAGCGCGGCTGCTTCGGCGACGACGGGTCGATCCACGCCACCTTCGAGGTGGTGCCGGGTTCGGCCACCGGCGAGCTATCCGGGCTGCGCGGCAAGGGCCGCTACACGGCCAAGAGCGGCGAGCGCGCGGTGCCCTACACCTTCGAGTACGACCTGGGCTGACGACGTCCGCACCGGACTCCGGGCGCGGCTTCAATCGAAACTGCGCCCGAAACCCCGCGGGCGGGTGGACCGCGGTTTCAATCGAAACTGCGGTTCACGTGCCACGTCAGAAGACGGACTCGTCGAGGTCCATCAGGGAGTTGTCCGCCGCCTCGATGATCTTGCGGCGACCGGTGAGCTCCGGCAGCACGTTCTTGGCGAAGAACCGGGCCGCCGCCACCTTGCCCTGGTAGAACGGCTGGTCCTTGGCCGACGCGCCCGCGTCCAGCGCGGCGAGGGCGACCTCGGCCTGCCGCAGCAGCAGCCAGCCGACCAGCAGGTCGCCCATGCTCAGCAGGAACGACACGGCGTGCTGGCCGACCTTGTAGATGTTCTTGACGTCCTCCTGCGAAGAGGTCAGGAACTCGATCAGCGTGCCGAGCATGCCCTGGGCGTCCTGCAGCGCGCGGGCCACCAGCGCGCGCTCCTCCTTGAGCCGCTCGTCGGCGCCCTCGGCCTCCAGCGTCGCCTGGATCTCCGCGGCGACGTGGCCGACGGCTGCGCCGTTGTTGCGGACGATCTTGCGGAAGAAGAAGTCCTGGGCCTGGATCGCGGTGGTGCCCTCGTACAGGCTGTCGATCTTGGAGTCCCGGATGTACTGCTCGATCGGGTAGTCCTGCAGGAAGCCGGAGCCGCCCAGGGTCTGCAGCGACAGGGTCAGCATCTCGTAGGCGCGCTCCGAGCCGACGCCCTTGACGATGGGCAGCAGCAGGTCGTTGACCTGCTCGGCGGTGCTGAAGTCGGTGCCGTCGTGCTGGCCCTGCGCCACCTGGTCCTGGAAGCTCGCGGTGTACAGGTACACCGCGCGCAGCCCCTCCACGTAGGCCTTCTGCAGCATCAGGATGCGGCGCACGTCCGGGTGGTGGGTGATTGTCACCCGCGGCGCGGCCTTGTCGGCTGTCTTGGTCAGGTCGGCGCCCTGCACGCGCTCCTTGGCGTAGTCCAGCGCGTTGAGGTAGCCGGTGGAGAGGGTGCCGATGGCCTTGGTGCCGACCATCATCCGGGCGTACTCGATGACCTGGAACATCTGCGCGATGCCGTCGTGCACCTCGCCGAGCAGCCAGCCCTGGGCCGGGGTGCCGTGCTGGCCGAAGGTCAGCTCGCAGGTGGCCGAGGCGTTCAGGCCCATCTTGTGCTCGACGTTGGTGACGAAGGCGCCGTTGCGCTCGCCGGGCTCACCGGTCTCGGAGTCGAAGTGGAACTTCGGCACCAGGAACAGGCTCAGGCCCTTGGTGCCGGGCTTGGACTCGATGCCGGGACCTTCGGGGCGGGCCAGCACCAGGTGCATGATGTTCTCGGTCATGTCCTGGTCGGCGGAGGTGATGAACCGCTTCACGCCGTCCAGGTGCCAGGAGCCGTCCTCCTGCTTGATGGCCTTGGTGCGGCCGGCGCCGACGTCGGAGCCCGCGTCCGGCTCGGTGAGCACCATGGTGGAGCCCCAGCGGCGCTCGATCATCAACTGGGCCCAGCGCCGCTGCTCCTCGGTGCCGTTGCGCCACAGGATCGTCGCGGAGCTCGGGCCCGACATGTACATGTACATCGCCGGGTTCGCGCCGAGCGTGAGTTCGGCGGCCGACCAGATGACGCTGGGCGGGGTGCCGTAGCCGCCGAGCTCGTCCGGCAGACTGAGCCGCCACCACTCGCCGTCCACCAACTGTTGGTACGACTTCTTGAAGGCCTCGGGCAGGGTTACCGAGTGGGTGGCCGGGTCGAACTTGGCGGGGGTCCGGTCGCCTTCGGCGAAGGAGTCGGCCAGCGGGCCGGTCGCCAGCTCGTTGAGCTCGGTGAGCACGCCCCGCACGGTGGCCTCGTCGGACTGCTCGAAGGCACCCGTGCCCAGCCGCTCCTGCACCTTGAAGACCTCGAAGAGGTTGAATTCGAGGTCGCGGACGTTGCTCTTGTAGTGGCCCATCGAAAGGCTCCCTCTTGCGCGCTTCTGCGGGGCGGGCCCGACTCGGCCCTTACTCGTCGGTAACAAGAGGATATTACCTCACAGTAACTTCTGCCAAGACGGCCTTCCCAACGCCACCGCCGAACCCGTCCGTGACCAGGACGTTCACCGGGAAAATTCCGGCCCCGCTACGCCTCCAGCAGGCCGACGAGGAATTCGGCGACGAGCCCGTCCCGGTCGATCTCGGTAGCGACGTCGATCAGTGGGCCATTGTGCTCCGCGAACCCGCGGCGGTCCACTACGGCGTTCCGCACGAGCCCCGGTAGCCGGGGTTCGAGCAGCAGCGCCAGCGCCAGGTTCGTCAGCGGCCCGGTGGCCACGACGGCGCATTCGCCGGGCTGCTCCCGGGCGATCCGCACGAGCTCCTGATCAAGCCCCCGCAGACCGCCGAAGGCGAGAACGTCTAGCCCCGGGTTCCGCACAGACCCGCAGTTGCCGGGCTCACCGCGGAATTCGGGTTGACCCTCACGTGGCGTGAGGCCGCAAGCTTGGTTCCGAGGAGGTGAGGGCCATGGGCTACTCGGTCGGTGAAGCCGCCCGGCTCGCCGGGGTGACGGTGCGGACGCTGCACCACTACGACGAGGTGGGACTGCTGACCCCGAGCGGTCGGACGGCGGCGGGCTACCGCAGCTACTCCGACGCGGACCTGGACCGGCTGCGCCGGATCCTGTTCTACCGGGAGCTGGACCTCGGCCTCGACGACATCGCGAGCATCCTCGCCGACGGTGACGCCAACGCACACCTGAAGCGGCAGCACGAACTGCTGCTGATCCGCATCGAGCGGTTGCAGCGGATGGTCGCGGCGGTGGAACGCGAGCTGGAGGCGAACACGATGGGGATCGAGCTGACGCAGGAGGAGAAGTTCGAGCTGTTCGGGGAATTCGACCCGGACGATTACGCCGAAGAGGTCGAACGGCGTTGGGGCGGCACCGACGCGTACCGGCAGTCCCAGCAGAAGATGTCTTCGTTCACCAAGGAGGACTGGAAGCGGTTCATGGCCTCGCAGGAGGACATCGGCCGCCGCCTGGCCGAGGCGATGCGGGCCGGGTTCGCCCCGGACAGCGAGCAGGCGATGGACCTCGCCGAGGAACACCGCCAGCACATCACGCGCTGGTGCTACGACTGCACCTACGAGATCCACCGCGGTCTCGGCGAGATGTACGTGGCGGACGAACGCTTCGCGGCGAACTACGAGAAGCTGCTGCCCGGCCTCGCCGAGTACATCCGGACGGCGATCAACGCCAACGCCACCCGGGCTGGGGCGTAATGACTCGTGAGTGCGGAAACCGGCCTATACCGGTTTTCGCACTCACGACACCTGGCTCGCGGCCGCGGCCCGGCGGGGTAACGTGCTTCACCGGAATGGGAGGGTCATGGCATTCCCGGTGGAGCTGCAGCCGCGGCGCAAGCCCCGGGCCGGCGCCGCGTGGGACGTTCTCGCGGTGGTCGCCGCAGGTGGCACGCTGGGGTCGCTGCTGCGCTACGGCGCATCGTTGGCGTGGCCGGGACCGTGGTCGACGCTGCTGGTCAACGTGGTCGGTTGCGTGGCCATCGGGGTGCTGATGCACGTGATCACCGAGCTCGTCGTCGCGCACCGGCTGGTCCGGCCGTTCCTCGGCGTCGGTGTCCTGGGCGGGTTCACCACCTTCTCCACTTACGTCGCCGACGCGGTGCACCTGGTGTTCGACCGCCAGCCCGCGCTCGCCCTCGCCTACCTGGTCGGCACCGTGCTGTGCTGCTTGCTCGCGGTGCTCGTCGGGGTCCTTGCGGCGCGCTCGGCGGCGCGCCTGTTCCAGCGAGGTGATCGATGATGCGGCTAAAGGGCCAGGCGTACCGGCTCACCGCGATCGTCGGTGAGACCGCCACCTACCACCACAAACCGCTGTACCACGAGATCGTGCTGCGGGCCCGGCGCGCCGGTTTGGCGGGCGCTTCGGTGTTCCGCGGCGTCGAGGGTTTCGGCGCGTCCTCCGCGATCCACACCGCTCGGCTGCTGTCGCTGAGCGAGGACCTGCCGGTGGCGGTGGTGATCGTCGACGACGAGCAGCGGCTGCGGGACTTCCTGCCGGAGCTCGACGAACTGGTCACCAAGGGCCTGGTGCTACTCGACGAGGTCGAAGTGATCCGCTACGTCGGGCAGGAGCAGCGGTGACGATCGTCCTGGTCGCGCTCGGCGGGGCGCTGGGTGCGTGCATGCGGTTTCTCACCGACCGCTGGGTGCAGGCGCGGCACGACACCGGGTTCCCGTGGGGCACGGTGGCGGTCAACTCGATCGGCTCGCTGATCCTCGGGTTCGTCACCGGCGCCGCCCTGTTCGGCGTGCCCATGCCGGTGGTCCAGTCGCTGGTCGGCGTCGGGTTCTGCGGCGCACTCACCACTTTCAGCACGTTCAGCTACGAAACGGTCCGCCTGCTGCTCGACGGCGCGCGGCTGTTCGCGGTGCTCAACGTCGTCGGCACGGTGCTCGCCGGGATCGGTTCGGGCGTGGTCGGCGTGGTGCTGGCCGCCTCGATCTGGGGCTGAGAAGTCGCGCTGCCCTACCGCCCGGGCAGCGGGAGAATCGAGGCGAAACGGGCACGAGGAGGGGGGTCCGATGAGTGACACCACGATCATCAAAGTGGACGGCGCGCACTCGCCGCGCGGTTCCCTCGGGCAGTACTACCTCGCCGAAGGAGTCGGCCTGGCGATGCGGCTGTGGCGCGAGGAGCCGCCGGGAATCGACAAGCCGACGGCGGCGCGGGACTACGAAACCGCCGGATACGTGATCAGCGGCCGCGCGGAGCTGCACAGCGAAGGCCAGACGGTGCTGCTCGAACCGGGCGATTCGTGGGTCATCCCCAAGGGTGCCGAGCACCGCTACAAGATCCTGGAGACGTTCACGGCCGTCGAGGCCACGCACCCGCCGGCCCAGGTCCACGGCCGCGACGAATGAACGGCCATGGTCGCGGTCGAAGTCGTCGAGACCTCGTCGCTCGGCGACCGCAGCTACCTGGTCACCGACGGCGCGGTGGCGGCCGTCGTGGATCCGCAGCGCGACGTCGACCGGGTGCTCGCGCTCGCCGGTCACCATGACGTCCGCATCACCCACGTGCTGGAGACGCACATCCACAACGACTACATCTCCGGGGGCCTGGAGCTGTGCCGGCTGACCGGCGCGGAGTACGGGGTGGCCGCGGCGGATGTGGTGTCGTTCGCGCGGCGTCCGCTGGCCGAGGGCGACGTGGTGGCGGTGTCGCCCGGGCTTCGGTTGCGCGTGCTGGCGACGCCCGGCCACACCTTCCACCACCTGTCCTACGTGCTCGAAGATCCCGAGGGCGCGGTCGGCGTGTTCACCGGCGGGTCGCTGCTGTTCGGTTCGACCGGGCGCACCGACCTGCTCGGCCAGCAGCACAGCGAGGAGCTCGCCCGGCACCAGCACGCGTCGGTCCGCAAGCTCGCCGATGTGCTGCCGGACGGCGCGGAGATCTGGCCGACGCACGGCTTCGGCAGCTACTGCTCGACCGGTGGCGTGTCCGGCAACTCCGCGACCGTCGGCCAGCAGAAGAAGGTCAACTCCGCGTTCCGGCTCGGCGAGAACGAATTCGTCGAACACGCCCTCTCCGCGTTGGACGCGTTCCCGGCCTACTACGCGCAGATGGGTCCGCGGAACTTGGCCGGGCCGGAGCCGGTCGACCTGCGGGAACCGGCCCGGGTCCGGCCGGCGGAGCTGGCCCGGCGGTTGCGCGTCGGCGACTGGGTGGTCGACCTTCGGTCCCGCCAGGCGTTCTCGCAGACCCACCTGGCGGGCACGATCAGCCTCGGTCTGGACGGCCCGCTGGCCACCTGGCTCGGCTGGCTGATCGAGTGGGGCGCCCCGCTGACGCTGATCGGCGAGGCACCGGAGCAGGTGTCGGCGGCGCAGCGCGAGCTGGCGCGCATCGGGGTCGACCGCCCGACGGCTGCGGTCGGTCGCCCGCAGGAACTCGCCATGGACGCGAACCTGGTGCGCCGCTTGCCGTCCGCGACGTTCGGCGACCTCGCCGAGGCGGGCCCGGGAACCGTCGTGCTGGACGTGCGGATGCGCAGCGAATGGCGGGCCTGCCACTTGAAGAACGCCGTGCACATCCCGCTCTTCGAGCTGCGGTACCGGACCCACGAGCTGCCCGACGGGGTGGTGTGGGTGCACTGCAGCGCCGGGTACCGCGCGGCCGCGGCTGCCTCGCTGCTGGCGCGGGATGGCCGCGAGGTCGTGTTCGTCGACGAGGAGTTCGCCGCCGCGCACCTGGCCGGGCTGCCGCTGGTTTCCGACCGTTGAGCAGGAAACGCGCCACCAGGTGGGAAAACGCCTTGTCCGGCGGAAGTATCGTCGAAGCATGTCGTTGACGCTGCTGGGTTTCCTGACCGTGCTGGTCCTCACCTACGTCGTTCCCGGTCCGGATTTCGCGGTGGTGTTCCGCAATGCGACCCGCAGCGCGAAAGCCGGGCACCTGGCGTCGGCCGGGGTGTTGGCCGGGGTGTGCGTGCACATCACCGCCGCGGCGCTCGGGTTGTCCGCACTGCTGGCGCAGTCCGCGGTGGCGTTCACGGTGGTGAAGGTCGTCGGCGCGGGCTACCTGGTGTTCCTCGGTGTCCAGGCGCTTTGGGCGTCGCGGAAGAAGACCGTCGCCGAGGCTCCCGCCGAGCCCGCCCGGACGTCCCGGTTGGCGTTCGTGCAGGGCTTCCTGAGCAACGTCTCGAACCCGAAGGCCGTGCTGTTCTTCGTCAGCCTCATGCCGCAGTTCATCGACCGCACCGCCCCGGTGCTGCCGCAGACCCTGCTGCTCGGGCTGCTCACCCTCGGCTTCGGGGTGGTGTGGTGGCCGCTGCTGGTCAGCGTCGCCAACCGGATTCGCGGGGTCTTCGCGAGGCCGCGCGTGCGGCAGGTCCTGGACCGCGTGACCGGTGTGGTCTTCATCGGCCTGGGCATCCGCCTGCTCCGCACCCCCATCGCCGCCGCCACCTGACCGCTCGGGGCCGGCGGGAACCAGCGTCCCGCCGGGGGAGTCTGATCTGCGTGGACCTCGACTTCGGCGTGCTGCCCGTGCTGGTGCCCGTGGTGCTCGGCGCGGTCTTCCTGGTGGGCGGCGTCCGGCAGATCCGGCGGAACCGGCGGCTCGTCCGCGACGGCGGCCGGGCGCGGGGGATCGTGGTCGGCCAGGACAGCAGGTGGTCCTCGTCGGACGACGGCGGCGGCAGCTACCACCACGCGCCGATGATCGAGTTCGTGACCGAGGACGGCCGGACCTGCCGGGCGAAATCCGGGGTCTCGAAGACCCACACCTCATTCATCCCCGGCAGGCGCGTCCTGGTGCACTACGACCGCGCCGACCCGTCCAAGACACGAAACGTGTCAAAACGTTCCGTGAGCAGATGACTTGCGCCACCTGCGTTGACCATCACGAAGACTGGTGGCCTTCACGCTTCCTCGACCACTGCCAGCACGAACGCTGGTCTGACACGGTCTCCACGTGCGTTTGGCCTTGCGGCCGGTTCCCACGCAACTCGCGGTACCTGACGTGTTTCACCTGCCGCCGCAGCAAAACCGCTGACCGGGCTTGGCTTTCGCTCGGTCAGCAAGCAATACACTACACCACGCTCTGTCACACATTGACACAGTTTCCGGAACTGTCAGTAACCCCCACGACCCGTACCGGATCCTGCTGGCCGGCGACTAGCCGGAGGCGGGCAACTTCGCGCTCCTGCTGTTCGGCGCGCTCTTCAGCACCGTCGGAGCGCTCGTGACCTGGGCCTTCCTGAGCAACTGATCCGACTGTTCGGGTGAATCCGGGCATACACTCGGGTGCAACGAGGCGTTCGGAGAGTGCGGGTGGTCGGAATGACAACCCGGCGGGTGGGCAAGCTCCCCGACGACCTGACGAGCTTCGTTGGCCGCCGCGGAGCGATCACGCAGGTCAAACGGCTGCTGTCCACCTCTCGACTGGTGACCCTGACCGGTGTGGCCGGGGTCGGCAAGTCACGGCTGGCCATCCGCGTCGCGCGCGATCTCCGACGCACCTTCCCGGACGGCGTCTGGCTGGTGGAGCTGGCCCGCGTCCCGCCCGACGACGACGTCGCCCGGATCCTGCTGACCAACCTCGGGCTCAGCGACCGGGCGGCGCTGCCAACTGCGCAACAGCTCGCCGAGCAGCTCGCCGACAAGCGGATGCTGATCGTGCTCGACGGCTGCGAGCACCTGCTGGAGGAGTGCGGACCGCTGGTCGGCGACCTGCTCGCCGCCGCCCCCGAGCTGCGCATTCTGGTCACCTCCCGCGCTCCGCTGGCGATCGCCGCCGAGCAGGTGTGGCCGGTGCAGCCGATGGTCGTGCCCCGGCTGGACCGGCAGGGCCGCGTGGTGCAGAAGGCCATCGGTTACGAGGCGCTGGAGCTGTTCGCCGACCGGGCCGCCGCCGTGCTGCCGGGATTCGTCATCGGACCGGGCAACGAGGCGCTGGTGGTCCGGGTGTGCCAGCAGCTGGACGGCCTGCCGCTGGCGATCGAGCTGGCCGCGGTGTGGATGCGGTCGCTTTCGGTGGAGGAGATCCTGGACCGGCTCGCCGACCGGTACCGGCTGCTGACCCTGGGCGATCGCAGCGGCCTGCCGCACCACCGCACGCTGCGGGCGGCGATCGAGTGGAGCTTCGACCTGTGCTCGCCGACCGAGCAGGTGGTTTGGGCGCGGCTGTCGGTGTTCTCCGGCGGTTTCGAGCTGGACGCCGCGGAGGAGGTCTGCGTCGGCGACGGCGTGACCTTGGAGGACGTGTTCGTCGGGGTCGCGGGCCTGGTGGAGAAATCGGTGCTGTTCAAGGAAGATCAGCACGACACCCGCACTCGCTACCGGCTGCTGAAGACGATCCAGGAGTTCGGGCGGGAGCGGCTCGGCGGCGGCGCGCGGGAGCTCGCGCTGCGGCGGCGGCACCGCGATCACTGCCTCCTGCTCGCCGAGCACGTCGACGCGGAATGGCTCGGCCCGCAGCAGGTGGACTGGCTGACCCGGATCCGGGAGGACCGAGCGAACCTGCGCGCCGCGCTGGACTTCTGCCGCACCGAGACCGGCGAGGGGCCCGAGGGCCTGCGGATGGCAACCGCCCTGCGGTTCTACTGGGTGGCCGGCGGCGCGCTGCGGGAGGGCCGGTACTGGCTGGACGAAATGCTCCGCGTGGTGCCGGACCCCGACGAGCAGCGCGCCCGGGCGCTGGCGGTGAACGGGCTGATCAGCTGCTTGCTAGGGGACGTCGATGCCGCCCGGTCGCTGCTGGCCGAGGCGCGGGATGTGGCACACCGGATCGGGGCCGACGCGGTGCTGGCGCTGACCTGTCACATCACCGGGACCCTCGACCTGCTGCGCAACGAGCACGAGACGGCGGCGGCCCGGTTCGCCGAAGCATTGGAGCGCAAGGAGATGCTGCAGCACGACGGGATCGCGCTGATGAGCCTGCCGAGCCTGGCGTTGCTGGCGACCTTCCGGGGCGACTTCAAGCGAGCCGTCGAGCTGTGCGAGCAGTGCCAGGAGATCTGCGAGGAGCACGGCGAGTTGTGGGACCGCTCGTGGTGCGAGCTGACGCTCGGGCTGGTGCGCTGGCGGCAGGGCGACTACCCGGCTGCGCAGGAGCACCTGCGCGAAGGCCTGCGGATCAAGCAGCTGTTCAACGACTTCACCGGGATCCTGCTGGCGGTCGAAATGGAGGCGTGGGTGTCCGCGGCGCAGGGGCGCGTGGACCGGGCGGCCCGGCTGAGCTCGGCCGTGGCGCACCTGTGGCGGCCGCAGGGCCGCTACCTGTTCGGCATCGACCGCTACCTCGGCTGGCACACGGAGACCGATGCGCGGATCCGGAACGCCCTGCCGACGTCGGAACTCCGCGCGGAGCGGCGCCGCGGCTCGGAGTACACAGTGGATGAACTGGTCCAGTTCACGCTCGGGGTGCGCCGCCCGGAGCCGTCGGCCGACGCGCCGGTGCGGCTGACGCCGCGGGAGCGTGAGGTGGCGAAGCTGATCGCGCAGGGCCTGTCGAACCGGCAGATCGCGGAGCACCTGGTGATCTCGAAGCGGACCTCGGACAGCCACATCGAGCACATCCTCGCCAAGCTCGGAGCCACCTCGCGCGCACAAATAGCGGTCTGGGTGGCCGAGCAGCCCTGAATCCCGTTTCGAGACCCACCCCGAGTGGCGCAGACGCCGCCTGGGTTCCGGGATCCCGACTCACGAATGCCAATTCACCACGCCGGGGACTGGCCTCGCCAAGAACAAACCCATGAGTACTTTTGGGGGTTGTAGCGCCCAAAAGTACTCACGGACCCTGGGGAGCGGGTCAGACGGTGACGAGCGGTGGTGCTTCGGCCCTGGCGCGGCGGGCGGCCGAGAAGATGACCTGGCGGGACGGCGCCGGGCGGTCCGCGCGGGGCGGGGTGATCCAGCCCGGGTCGTCCAGCGGCGGCAGGGCCATCCGGCTGCCGGTCGGCACGGCGGTGACCTCGTCGAGGTCTTCCGGGAGGTCACCGCGGCCATCGGGCTGGGTGAACAGCACCCAGTCGTCGCCGTCGACCAGAGCGGGTCCGGCTTGGAGGTGGATCGCGAGCACTTGGTGCACGCGAGCGGCGATCGGGGCTGGCATTCGCAGCACGCTGATGCGGCCGCCGATGATGAGCGTGGTGTGGTCGGAGTTCGGGTCGTTCTCGACCCACCAACCGTAGGAGCGGTATTCGGAAGTGCTGTTCATCTCGGGTGTTCGCGAGCCTTCGCGGGGTGGGGAGCATGGGTCGGCGAGGTGGGCGCGGCGGCTCCGTTGCCGCCTTGTCGGACGGGTGGCACCCACCTCGCCGAATGGGAGGGCCGAACAACAGGCAGCTGGGGAAAGTAGCTGCTGTCCGGTCACGCAGTACCTCCTCCCTGTTGGGAACGCCGCTGACGGATCCGGGGGTCGACCCAAGACCGGAACGACCGGGTGGGCCGCGGTCACCCCGGCGGTTGTCGCCGTTCGACCACCGGGTTCGCCAGGCGGTGCGCTGGTACGTCCAAATCAGGACGTGTAGAAAGCATGGGACCAATGCCCCTGGTGGCGAAGCGGGACAAGTACCGAAGGCCATACCGAGATGTCCGCATTTCCGGGTTCGAGCACCGTTCGAGGGATCACGACACGCGGGCCTTGATCGCCTCGCTGCCCGGGACTTCCCCACGTGCTACCTACGCTGATCCGCACACCTTAGCGAAAGGAGCACGTGATGCGAACTGCCTTCATCCACGGCGAGGTCGACCGGTTCGAAGCGGCGCGCGAAGAGTTGATCGACGCGTTCGCCCGCAGCCGCTCGGAGCTGGATGCCGGGTGGCTGGCGGGGTGCCTGCTGGACGACAAGTTCACCAAGGACGGCCTGCTGGCCTGCTGGACCGAAGAGGACCTGGTGCGGTTCCTGGTCGAAGTGGTACCCCGCAAGCTGATCGTGGCGCGGTGGTCGCTGGTGCCGGATTTCTTGCACCAGTGGCTCGGTTTCCTCTCCGAGGAGGGGCTGCTGACCTCGCCGAGCCCGCTCGACGAGCTGCATGAGGCGGTCGAGCGGGCCGTTCCGGACTACCTGGCGGCGATGGCCGAGCCCACCGAGTGGGGCGTGGAGAAGTTCTGGGGCACGACGATGCACGAGCTCGGCGTGGACGCCGAAGATCCGCAGGCCGTGGCCGGGTTCTTCGACGCGATGGACGCCGAGGAGATCGACTTCGACAGCGAGGTGTTCGAGGAGATCGAGCGCCGGGACGCGCTGGAGTCGCCATCCCAGCCCGCGCTCTGGTTGCCGCCGATCGATCTCGTCCACGTCGAGCCGCACCGGGCCATCGCGGCGGGATCGCCGATCATGCAGCGCATTCGCACGGTCCTGGAGTGGGTCGGCGACGGCCGGGATCCGTCCGATGTGGACGAGCTCGTCGCGGCCCTCGCGGAGCCTTCCGGCGGTGACGCCGAGGACGCCGGCCTGTTGCTGGAGTGGGCCGAGCGGGCGGGCCTGGTCCGGTCGGCCGGGGACCTGCTGGTGCCGACCCTGATCGCGGAATCCCTGCTGGCGGAACCGGAACTGCTGTGGACCCGGCTCTGGCAGCGGTTCGTGCTCGTCGACGACGTCTTCCACGCCGAGCTCGACGGGCTTTCCGACGACGACGCGCTGCTGGAGATCGTCCAGGCTGCGTTGAGCGTGCTGTACTCGCGGACCGAGGCGGTGCCGCTGGAACTGATCGTCATGATGGCCTGCGACCTCCTGGACGCGGATGAGCCGGACGATCGCGAGGCGGTGCGCGGCATCGTCCGCCGGATGCTCGCCCAGTGGGCGGCGATGCAGGCGGTCCGCTGCCACGTGACCACCGCGCCGGAGGAGATCGAGGCGCTGGAAGAAGTCGTGCCCGACGGCGTCGGCGCCGATCACACCGTGGTCGAGCTGCTGCCACCTGGTCTCTGGGCCGCGCGGGAGTCGTTGCGCGCCTTCGGCTTCCAGGTGCCCACTGTGGACGATCTGGTTGCGTGCCCGGCGGAGCTGCTGGCACTGGTGGTGGCGGATGCCCCGGCGGACGTGCAGCAGGTGTTGATCCCGCAGTGGATCGATCGGCGCGGCACGACGCGGGCCAGCGCCGAGCTGGCGGCCTTGCTGACAAGGGTGGACGACCCGACGATCCGGCTGGCGGCGCTGGGCCTGCTGGAGCACACCGGCGACGACGGTGTGTCGGCGGTGCGCGAGCTGACCGAGGATGCGGTCGCCGGGCCGGCGGCGCGGATGTGGCTGCAGTCCCGGCCGACCAGCACCGAGAACACGGCCCGGCCCGGCGATGAGTTGCTGTTCTCGCTCGACGGCATGGCGGCGGCCCTGGACGAGGACGTCGATCTGTTCCTCGCGGAGTTCGCCCACCAGCCGGAGCCGGAGCAGGTCGAGTTGGTCAAGGAGATCGCCGCGACCGCGCACCGCAGCGCCGGCGAGATCCTCGCGGTGCTCGCCGAGCACCACACGGAGGAGGTGGTCGCGGCAGCCGCCCAAGCCGCACTTAGCCGCTGAAAACCTGTTTCCGGGCTCGTTATTGCGCGGCGGTGCAAGTAGCGGAACCTCAGACGCCGCCTGAACTCCGGGATCCCCGACTGCGTATGGGGCCCACGCAGCATCGGGGCTGTCCTCGCCAGACGACGTCTGAGAACCCGCGGCGGTGAGAGGGCGACTAAAGCACGGGCTAAGCGGCTGGCGCCGCTTAGAAACAAAACCCCCCTTGCACTCCGCGACGCAACCGCTTCCACACCAGCCTCATGCGGCACTGATCGCCGCCCTTGTCCGCTGAGCCCATCGGTCGCCACCCCTGCCGCCAGCTGGAGCAATTCCCCGTGAGCCCCCTCATGTCCGTTTGGTTTGCTAACAAACGCTTGTTAGCCTTGCAAACGACTTGCTTCCGTCCATGAGGGGTGGCGACCGATGAGCGCCGGGCACGACGTTCGGTTTCTCGACGTTTTCAAGGGACAACCGAAGGCGGTGTGGATCACCGCGTTCGCGGCTGTGATCGCCTTCATGGGCATCGGCTTGGTCGACCCGATCCTGCTCTCCATCGCCGAGGCGCTGCGCGCCGGACCCGAGCAGGTCACCCTGCTGTTCTCGTCCTACCTGGGCGTGCAGGTCGTGGCGATGCTCATCACCGGCGCGTTCAGCGCCCGCTTCGGCGCGAAGCGGACCGTGGTCACCGGCCTGGTGCTGATCGTGGTGGCGACCCTGGTGTGCGCGATGGCCGGCTCGATCGGCCAGCTCGTCGCGCTGCGCGCGGTGTGGGGCCTCGGCAACGCCTTCTTCATCGCCACCGCGCTGTCGGTGATCGTCGGCGCCGCCAGCGGCGGCCAGCAGGCCGCCATCCTGCTCTACGAGGCGGCGCTGGGCATCGGCCTGTCCACCGGCCCGCTGCTGGGCGCCCTGCTGGGCAACATCTCCTGGCGCGGACCGTTCGCCGGCACCGCGGTGCTGATGGCGATCGCGCTGATCCTCTCCGGCGGTTTCCTGCCCAAGGACGGCAACCGCGCCGACCGGCCCAAGGTCCGGCTGCTCGACCCGATCCGCGCGCTCGGCCACAGTGGCCTGCTGCGGACCGCGCTCGGCTCCGCCTTCTACACCGCCGCGTTCTTCATCGTGCTGGCCTGGTCGCCGTTCGTCCTGGAGTTCGGCGCGATCGCGGTCGGCCTGGTGTTCTTCGGCTGGGGCCTGTGCGTCGCCCTCTCCGGCGTGTTCCTGGCCCCGAAGCTCGCGGCCCGGTTCGGCGAGGTCGGCGGGACCATCATCGCGGTGCTGTTCTTCGCGGTCCTGCTCGGCGTCATGGCGATCGGCTCCAAGCCCGTCGTGGTCGTCGCGGTGGTCGTCAGCGGCGTCGCCTCCGGCCTGCTCAACACCCTGTTCACCGGTACCGCGATGAGCATCAGCGACGCGCCGCGCCCGGTCGCCAGCGCCGGCTACAACTTCTGCCGCTGGCTCGGCGGCGCGGTCGCGGCCACCGTGGTCGGGCACGTGGCCACCTGGTTCGGTTCGCAGCACGCCCCGTTCGCGGTCGGCGCGGTGCTGTGCGTGATCGCGGCGGGCCTGCTGTCCCTGGAACTGCGCACCAAGGCCGACGCCCACCAGGTCCCCGCCGAGGCCGCCCTGGTCGGCGAGGAGTTCTGAGGCCTAACTGAACGACTGATGGACCCGTGACCCCCTTGCACGGACATCAGGGGGAAGCCGGGTTTAAAACGGCGCAGACATCCGCCTCCGCTGCCGATCATCGGCGCCAGGCCTGCCGGAGGTGCCGGTCAGAAGTACCGGCCCGGCCAGGAAAGCGACTGCAGCGGTCAGGAAAGCAGCAGCACCGGGGCCGCCCGCGAGGCTTGCGGCCACAGCCACGACCGCCGGGACGGCAGGCTGGGCGATGCCCCACGACGAGCCGTGGAAGGCGAACCAGCGGGGACGCCCCGCTGCCGGGGCGACTTCGGCGATCATCGCCTGCCAGCGGCCCAGCAGCCCGCTGTTCACCGCCACCCACCCCCAGGTAGGCCGCGATGGTGAGCGCCAGATCGTCGCCGAGCACCATCACCAGGGCCAGCACGCCCAGGAGAGCCGTACCGAAGGCCAGCACCATCGAGTACGGCAAGGCGTTCACCGGTCTGCGGGCCAGGCGGACGACCAGCGGGGCCAACAGAGCCGAACCGGTCAGAGTCAGGCCGGGGAGCCATAGCGCGGCGTTGAGGTCGAGGCATGGCAGGTGCAGCGACTACCGCCCGAGATCGAGTGGATCGACGAAGCCACCTGCATGGACTGCTGGCGGCGCATCAGCTCGCGGTTGTCGTGAGTGTTGGTTCCGGTAAGAACCGGAAGCAACACTCACGACCCCGGACCAGCGAAAACGTCAAGCAAAACACAGAGGAGAAAACATGTTCTGGCTTCAGGTGAGCACTCTTGTCCTGGTCAACGTGCTGATCGCGAGCATGCTGCTGGTCCGCGCTCCGCGCGCGGAGCACAGCGGCGCAGGCGATGGCGCGCTCAACGTGTGGCAGCTGATCGAAGAAGTCGAAGCCGAGCGACAACGGGAAGTCCTGGCCACCGGCCGCCACCACCTCGGCTCCGAAACCCTCACCTGCGTTCGGCTCTGACACCAGACCTGGTCCGGCGCTCTCCCTCCCCCGCCGGACCTCATGGTGGCCGGGCGTTCCGCGCCCCCGACCCGGCGCCCGGCCACTCCCCGGGTCGTGAGTGCGCGACCGTGCTCCAGGTCAGGCACTCACGACCCGGGGAGTACGTATGCCAGAACTACGTCCGTGAGCAGGGGGACAGGACGTAGTCGACGATTTCCACGATCGCTTCGTCCGGGATCGACCTGCCGTTGAACAGGAACTGCTGGCGGATCATCGCCTGGCCGACCTCCAGGCGGCGGGCCGGGATCGCCGCCGCGTCCACCTCGCCGCGCTCGTCGGCGCGGCGAACGATTTCCTCCATCGCTTGCCGCCCCCGGCCCTGGGAGAACCGCCGCAGCTCGGCCGTTCTGTCCCGGTCGGCCAGCACGTCGCCGAGCAGGCCGCGCATCGCATCGCCCGCCGGACCCGCGAGCGCTTCGGCGTTGCGATCATCGCGAGGAGATCTCCGCGCAGGCTCCCGGTGTCCACCGACACAGCCGGTTCCGGCCAGGTGCTGTAAACCGCGGCCAGCACCAGCTCCATCCGGCTCGACCACCTGCGGTACAGCGACGCCTTGCCGGTCTTGGCGCGCTCCGCGACCCGTTCCATGGTCAGCCCGGCGTAGCCGACATACGCCAGCTCGGCCAGCGTCGCCCAGTTTCCCTTCGCAAGGCGATGACCGGCGCGGACGCGGTGTTCAGCAGGCAAACGCTGGCCTGGGACGAAGCAGGGCTCGCCGCCGAGGTCCGCCTGGGCTCGGCGGTCGCCGGCATCGCCAAAGACCGGCATCGGACACCTCGTCTACAGCTCCGTCGGCGGCGCCGAACGCGACTCCGGCGTCGCCCACTTCGAGAGCAAGGCCACCATCGAGGCGCACATCCAGCGCCTCGGCGTGCCCGCCACCGTGCTGCGGCCGGTGTTCTTCATGACCAACCGGCTCTTCCTCGCCAACATCTCCGATTCGGGCGAGCGCGTCCTCTCCATGCCGCTGGACTCGGCGACACCGGTGCAGATGATCTCCGCGAACGGCATCGGCTTCTTCGCCGCGACCGCGCTGGACGCGCCGCAGGAATTCATCGGCGAGCAGATCGAGATCATCGGCAACGAGTTGAGCCTGCAGCAGGTCGCGGAGGCCTTCCAGCGCGTCACGGGCACCCCGACCCGCTACGAAGCCGCTCCTCTCGAAGGCCGGACCCGGATGTTCGAGTGGTTCGAGGAAGGCGGCTACCAGGCCGATATACGGCCCTCCGCCGCCTGCACCCGGCGCTGCGGGCAGTCGAGGAATTCCTGCAGCGCCAGCCCTGACAGAAGCCGTTCGGGAACTCGTTGTGCGGCGGTGGTTTACCGCTGCGCGTCGCAGGTGTGAAGCGAACGGACCCTTCACCCCGATAGGAGCCTGTTGCAAAATTACGCCCACCACGGACCGTGATCGATCGATCACGGCTGAGATGGCCACTGGCGGACAAACGGCGGCGATCGAGACTGATTTGGTACTTCGGTTCAGTCGTTTTCGCCGAAAACGCAACAGGCTCATAGACGGCACAAACGGTCCGTTCACCTCACCCACCCAACCCCAGGCACCGAGCCCACTACCGCGAAGCGAACGGACCCTTCACCCCGATAGGAGCCTGTTGCAAAATTACGCCCACCACGGACCGTGATCGATCGATCACGGCTGAGATGGCCACTGGCGGACAAACGGCGGCGATCGAGACTGATTTGGTACTTCGGTTCAGTCGTTTTCGCCGAAAACGCAACAGGCTCATAGACGGCACAAACGGTCCGTTCACCTCACCCCATCACGCAGTGCCCCGGATAGCTCAAGCGCCCGGCCCCGCGAGGGCGCGTGAAGAGCCTGGGCGCTTCGAAGATCGGCCCCACCACAACGCCGCATCACCACATCAGCGCTTTGGGTTGTGATGGCGGCCCTAAGTGCTCATGAGCCTTGGTGTCAGGTGGTTTCGTTTCGGCGTAGAGGTGGGCCCAGGCCTCCGCGGTGAGATCCCGGGGGAGCGCGGGCAGGTTTCGCACCCGGCGGCCCGTCACGTTGCGGACGATCTCTGCCAGGCCTCGGCCGCGCCCCGTGAACACCGCCTCGACGAACCGCTGGTAGCGCCGCAGGTCGCCGAACGGCACCAGCGGGTGCGGTCTGCGCTGCACCTTCAGGATGCCGCCGTCGACCGCGGGTACCGGGCGAAACGATCGCGCGGAAACCCCGCCGCGGAGCCGGAATTCGTACCACGGCGCCCACTGGGCGTTCAGCTGGCTGCCACCTGACGCGCGTTTCCGGGCCACATCCCACTGCACCAGCAGCACCGCCTCCGACCAGCTCCGCTCGCCCAGCAGCCGGCGCGTCATCGCCGTCGTGATGCGGAACGGAAGGTTGCCGACCACCGCGTGCGGCGCGGCGGGGAAGCGGAAACGGAGCATGTCGCACCTGATCACGCTCACTCGTGGACAGCTGTCGCGGAGCTCGTCCGCCCAGTGGCGGTCCAGTTCCACGGCGGTGACCGTTCGTCCAGCGTGGACGAGTTCGCGGGTGAGGGCCCCGCGCCCTGCCCCGAGTTCGACCACCGGAACCGGTGATGGATCGAGTAGATCGACCAGGCGCCGGGCGACGCTCCGGTCGATCAAGAAGTTCTGGCCGAGTTCGCGGCGCGCACGATCGCGCGCCGAATTCCGGCGGGTAGGCATGTAGCTGCTCCTGTGTTCGCGGACCGGTCGGAACCGGGCTCTCGCGAGCGCAGGTCAGCGTGGTGTTTCAGGGCACGACGAACCGCGCGTCAGGAAACGGGAGCCCGGACGCGTACGGCGGCGCGAATTCGGATCCTGCGCCGCCTAGGCGGAACGCAGCCGCATGAAAACGGCAACAGCAAAACACGACATGCGGGGGAAGGTAGCAACGCGGGCCACGCCGACGACACCGATTTTTCCGCTCGGGTTGACCCTGCCCCCGGGGGCAGGGTTTAGCGTTCGTCGAGGTGACGGGAATGCGGATCGGCGAACTGGCCCGGCGGGCAGGAACGACGACCAAAGCGGTGCGCTACTACGAATCGGTTGATCACGCCCGGGCGGCTTGCCCAACGGCTACCGGGACTACGACGAGGACGACCTGCGGCTGGCGCGGGAGATCAGGACCCTCAGCAACCTGGGCATCCCCGAGCGCACCCGGCCGTTGCTCGACTGCCTCGCGGCCGGTCGGCAGCACGCGGACGACTGCCCGGCCTCGCTCGCCGGCTACCGGGAGGCCATCGACGATCTCACCGAGCGGATCGAGGCGCTCAACTCCTGCCGCGCGGTGCTGATCGCGCACCTACGCGAAGCCGCCCTCGCAACAGCCGCGCCGCCCGTGGAGAGGGACCCGATGAACGACTACCTGAACCTGCCAGCCGACCTGCCCGTGCCCGTGCCCGAGGACGACGGCGCGGCGAACCACCTGCCCGGGAGGCGGATGCCGCACCTGGAACTCCCGAGCACAGCAGGCGAAGCGGTCCACGTCGACGAGCTCGGCCGGGCCGCGCAGTGTTCTACATCTACCCGCTCACCGATCGTCCCGGCACCGACCTCCCGGAGGGCTGGGACTCGATCCCCGGAGCGCGCGGCTGCACCTCCGAGGCGTGCAGCTTCCGCGACCACCACGAGGACCTGCACGACGCCAGCGCGACCCGCGTGCTCGGCCTGTCCAGCCAGGACACCGACTACCAGCGCGAGGTCGTCGAGCGGCTCCGCCTGCCGTTCAAGATGCTCTCCGATCCCGCGCTGGCCGTGGTTGGCGCGCTCGACCTGCCAACGTTCGAGGTCGGCGGGATGACGCTCTACAAGCGGCTGACGCTGATCATCCGCGACGGCGCGATCGAGCACGCCCGGTACCCGATCTTCCCGCCGAACGAGCACGCCCAGCAGGTCCTGACCTGGCTACGGGGCAATCCTCCGCGCTGAGAGCCCGGTCTGCGTGAAACGATCGGTGAACGCCGTGCGCTGGCAGTCGGCTTCGGTCGCCGACACCCTGCGGAACCTCCCCGGCGTCACCGCCCGCGACGACCGCACCGTCGCGATCAGCGGCCGCATGCCCGACGTCTACCGGCAGTTCCGCGTCTGGCTGACCGTGGCGACCACACTCACCAACCAGCCGCCCTACTGCTGATTCGGTGTTCGGTCGGACACGCAGCGTTGGTCAATTCGGGTCTCTCGCCTGCTGTTTCGATATCTCTGTGTCGCATGTTTAACCGCCGTTTACTTTCGCGTCCGGGAATCATCTCCTGATCGACCTAACTTCCAGTTGTTCCCCTGACGAGCATCTGGAGGTCCGCTTGTCTTCGCGACCGGACAGCGGGCGGGTCATCCCGCTCCCCCTGCTTCCCCACCACTCGGCTAACCGCTCCTCGGTGACGTGCAAGTACCGCTGCGGCAACGCCTGTGCGCACGAAGCCCCCAACACCTCGGACAACGCCTACTTCGGCGACATCGTCGAGAGTGTGCTCAGCCGACGCGGCGCGCTCAAGGCCAGCGGCGTGCTCGCGCTGACCGTCGGCGGAGCGGCGGCCCTCGCAGGCACCGCGACGGCGGCGACCCCCGCGCCCGCCCCACTCGCCCGCCCAGGCCAGGACAACGTGCCGGGCACCGACTACACCCCGGTCGCCCCGAACACCGAAGACCGGGTCGTCATCTCCGAGGGCTACGAGCAGGGCATCGTGATCCGCTGGGGCGATCCGGTGCTGCCCGGCGCGCCCGAGTTCGACTTCAACAACCAGACCGCGGCGGCGCAGGAGAAGCAGTTCGGCTACAACAACGACTTCGCCGAGCTGGTCCCGCTGGACGGCAGCGGCAAGCGCGGCCTGCTGGTGGTGAACCACGAGTACACCACCGAAACGCACATGTTCGTCGGCTACGACGAGAACAACCCGACCGAGGAGCAGGTGCGCATCGCCTGGGCCGCGCACGGCCTCTCGGTGGTGTACGTCGAGCAGCAGGGTGGCGGGCTCAAGCCGCTGCCGAGCAAGTACAACCGCCGCATCACCCTGAGCACGCCGTTCGAGCTGCGCGGGCCGGCCGCGGGCAGCGAGCACCTCAAGACCTCCGCCGACCCGACCGGCACGAAGGTCCTCGGCACGCAGAACAACTGCGCGGGCAGCATGACGCCGTGGGGAACGATCCTCTCCGGCGAGGAGAACTTCAACCAGTACTTCGCCAACGCCGACTCGGTCACCGAGCCGACGGCCAAGAAGCGCCTCGCCCGCTACGGCCTCAAGGGCACCGCGAGCACCCGCAAATGGGAGAGGTTCGACAAGCGCTGGGACCTCGCCAAGGAGCCCAACGAGGCGAACCGCTTCGGTTGGGTCGTCGAGATCGACCCGCACGACCCGAACTCGACGCCGGTCAAGCACACCGCGCTCGGCCGGTTCAAGCACGAGGGCGCGGCGGTGAAGATCGCCGACGACGGGCGCGTGGTCGTCTACTCCGGTGACGACGAGCGCTTCGACTACATCTACAAGTTCGTCTCCAACGGCAAGGTGAAACCGGGCAACAGCGCCTACGCCCGCCGGCACAACATGTCGCTCCTCGACGACGGCACCCTGTACGTCGCGAAGTTCAGCGGCAACAGCCCCGCCGGCGAGATCGACGGCACCGGCAAGCTGCCGTCGGACGGCCACTTCGACGGCACCGGCGAGTGGATTCCGCTGGCCAGCGGCAAGAAGTCGTTCGTGCCTGGGTTCACCGCCGAAGAGGTCTACCTCTTCACCCGCCTCGCCGCCGACGAGGTCGGGGCGACCAAGATGGACCGGCCGGAGGACATCGAGCCGAACCCTGTCAACGGGCGCATCTACTGCGCGCTGACCAACAACAGCAACCGCGGCTCGACCGGCAACGCCGCGCCGGACGAGGCCAACCCGCGGGTCGGCAACAAGCACGGCCACATCCTGGAGATCGACGACGACGCGGTCGGCACCAAGCTTCGCTGGAACCTACTGCTGGTGTGCGGCGACCCGAACGACGCGGGCACCTACTTCGGCGGGTTCGACAAGTCGCAGGTCAGCCCGATCTCGTGCCCGGACAACGTGGCCTTCGACCGGCACGGCAACCTGTGGATCTCCACCGACGGCAACGCGCTGAAGAGCAACGACGGCCTGTTCTCGGTCCCGGTGGACGGTCCGGAGCGCGGGCACGTCAAGCAGTTCCTGACGGTGCCGCACGGCGCGGAGACCTGCGGCCCGGTGATCCGGGACAAGTTCGTGACCGTGTGCGTGCAGCACCCGGGCGAGCTCGACGGGGCGAGCGCGGATAAGCCGGCTTCGCACTGGCCGGACGGCGGCAACTCGCAGCCGCGCCCGTCGGTCGTGGCGGTCTGGCGCAAGGACGGCGGTGAGATCGGCGGAAGCTGATCCACCTTGCGAGCGCGGGGGTCTTCGGCTTGTTCCGGAGGCCCTCGTTGCGCTTCCCGGGGTAGTTTCGGCTGGTGACGTTTGCGGATCAGGCGTCGTTCGCGCGGGCCTTGGCGAGCGTGTTCCACGGCGCTGCGCCGGGGTCGTGGGTGTCGTTGATCGGTTCGCTGGGAGCCGGAACCGCTGACGAGTACAGCGACATCGACCTGGCCTGGGTGGTGCCGGACGGCGCGGTGCCGCGGTGCGCCGAGTGGTTGGGGGAGGTGCTCGGCGCGGTGGCCGAAGTCGCGGCCGTGCGGTCGGTGCCGGAGTTCCAGCGGTCCGGGCTCCGCCGGCTGGTCTTCGTGCGGTTCCGCGGGGTTCCGCTGTTCTGGCGGCTCGACCTGCAGATCTGGGCGGCCTCGCACGCCTTCGACGACACCGTTGACGCGGACAACCCCGAGGCGCGAGGCGACAACTGGTCGTTGCTGGAGAGCGCGGCGATGAATGCCCTCGCCGCGTGCAAGGCGGTGCTGCGCGGCCTTCCCGACACCGCGGATTCCTTGCTGTCGCGTGGTTTTGAGCGCATCGACGAGACCGATCGTGGCGGCGACCGGTCCCGGCGGATTGCCGCCCTCGCCGACGCCGCCGCCTCTCGGGACCCGCAGCTGCGCGAGCTCGCTGGAGGCATCCGGACGCTGGTTCCGGACCTGCCCTAAGAGTTCCTAACAAAGGATCTTGATGTGTCGGTAGCAGATGATGCAGGTAGCCAGGCCGAGAAACGCCTCGTGGATGTCGTCGCGGCGTTCCCAGCGGATGCGCAGACGTCGCATGCCGTGGTACCAGGCGATTGTGCGCTCGACGACCCACCTGATCACGCCGAGTCCGGAGCCGTGGCCGGTTCCACGTTCGGCGATCTGCGGGTCGATTCCCTTGGCGCGCAACTTGTCCCGGTGTTTATCAGAGTCGTAGGCGCGGTCGGCGTACAGCGCATCGGGTCGGCGGCGGGGGCGCCCGCGCTTGCCTCGCACGGGCGGGATCGCCTCGACCAGTGGGAGGAGCTGGGTGACGTCATTGACGTTGCCGCCGGTCAGGCTGAATGCCGTCGGAATGCCGCCGCCCTCGGTGATCACGTGGTGCTTGGAGCCCGGCCGGGCACGGTCGACCGGGCTCGGGCCGCTTTTGGGCCGCGCCGCGCCGCCCGCACATGCGAGCTGTCGATCACCGCCCGAGACCAGTCCAGCTTCCCGGCCGCGTTCAGCTCGGCCAAAAGCGCCTCGTGCAGCCGCTGCCACACCCCGGCCTCGTTCCATTCCGCCAGGCGCCGCCAGCAGGTCATTCCGGATCCAAACCCCAGCTCCTGGGGCAGAAACTCCCACTGGATCCCGGTATGCAGCACGAACAGGATTCCCTGCAAGACCAGCCGGTCCGGCAGCCGCTTGCGGCCCAGCTTGGGCAGCGCGTTCTCCCAACGCGGCAACACCGGCTCGATTCGCTCCCACAGCTCGTCGGGGACGATCCATGGCGGTTGCTCACCTTTCCTCACCTGTTCATGATCTACGATCAAGGAACCTATGGCACGTCAAGTGATCATTTTGTTAGGAACTCTAAAGGTGCCGTTCTGAGCGCCCGGTCACGCGTTGGTCGGCACGCCCGCGTTGACGAGGATCTCGCGCGCCGACAGGGCGGTGCTCTGCGCGGCGGTCAGGCCGGAGCCCGACAGGTATGCGTCCACGATCCGCAGGCCAACCCCGTAGCCGACGAAGTCCGGCAGCCCCACGGGTCGCTGCCCCATGCGCTGCGCGGTGGCATCGCCCAGCACGTACGCGGTCAGGTTCTGCATCCCTGTCACGTCGATATCGGCAGTGATCTTCTCGTGAGCGCTGTCCAGCGCGGCGCCGGTCAGCGTCTTCGACCACGGCCCCATGGCCTGCTCACCGGCCGGCTCCCGCACGAACGCTTCGGCCAGGCTCTCGGCGACGACGTGTTCCCAACCGTGACGGCCACCGGATTCCAGACCACATTCAGGTAGCGCACGTTGTGGTGGAGCTCGTGCGCGGCACCGTGGCCGATCTTCTCCAGGCTCGTGTCGGTGGGCCACATCATCAGCTGGATCGCACCCGGAATCCCGCCCACGCCGAAGTAACCGGCACTGCGGACCGTCAGGTGCTCGTCGTCGGGATCGCCGAGCACCACAACGACGTGCACGGTCTCGGCGTGCTTGATGCCGGGCGCCGCGCCGCTGATCCGCTCCCACGCGGCGGTGAGGGAGTCCTCGATCTGGCTCCACACCCCCGCTTCCTGCATCTGGCGCACGGCGGGCAGTTACCGCGGGTCCTCGCGGTCGAGCCGGAAACCACTTCCCATGCGGTGCATCTGGACCAGGTCCACATCACCCATCACGGACATCGCGGTCTGCGGCGGACTCAGCATTTCCCGCAGGGCGTTGGGCCGCTCCTCAAACGGTCGTTGCAGGAGATCGACCATCACGGACGTCGTGTCGTGAACAACGATCTTCATGACTCGGGACCGTAAAGCCTCCTGTCGCTGGAGAGTCAAACCCGGTTTCCGGACCCGCGCCGCAGACCCCGACCAGGTGCGGGGCCTGCGGCGCGGCTGCACAGCGGAGTTCGCGGAAGAAGTCGCGGATGTCGCCGACGAGCAGGTCCGGCGCTTCCATCGAAGTGGCCGCCCCGTCGAACTCAGACCAGTGCACGATGTTGTGCTCCACCTCCGCGGTGCTGCGGATCGACTGGTCATCCGGGAAGACCGCGACCCCGGTCGGAACCCCGCTCTTCTCCGCCGCGCCCCACAGTCCGCTGTGCGCGGTTTCGTAGTACAGGTTGGCGGAAGTCCCGGCGGTGCCGGTCAGCCAGTACAGCGTCACGTTCGTCGGCAGCCGATCCCGATCCACCGCCTCGTGCGACAGTTCCTTCGCCGGGTCGGTCCACTCCCTGAACTTCTCGACGATCCAGGCGAGCTGGCCGGCGGGCGAATCATGCAGCCCGAACGACAACGTCTGCGGGCGCGTGGTCTGGAGCGCGACGTAGCCGGACCGGTCGTCGTCGTTGGCCAGGGTCGTGGCGGGCGCGCTCGACCTCGTCCAGGTTCGGCGGGGTGAACGTCCAGCCGTCAACCGATGCCGGAGAAGCCGAAGCTGGGCAGCGACGGGATCACCAGGACAGGTCGTCGATGCCGGCCTGCGGGGTTTTGCTCGCGATCGACGACGCCAAGCAGGCCGCCCTCCACTTCAACCTGCTCACGGTCACCACCGTGCTCCAGCGGACGTTCTACGGCTCGATGCCGATGCCTCAGGACGAGGCCGAGGAGATCATCGCCAGCGGCGTGCGGGCGTTCTTGCGGCTGTACGGCGCCGATTCTTGATCCCCGTCAGGCGAGGCCCCTTTCCAACCCCGGCACGGCGACTTCGATCTCGCCGGTGAAGGCTGCGCGGGCCGACCGCGGCGCATCAGCCGCTTCGGTGCCCGGCCGGAGGTGGGTCAGCACGAGTTCACCGACGCCGGCCCCGGCGGCGTATTCGCCGACTTGGCGGGCAGTCGACAGGAACGGGGCGTCCTTCGCAGTCAGCACGTGTTCCGGGAAGGTGGCCTCGGCCAGGAAGACGTCGGCTTCGCGAGCCAACTCGACGATGTCCGGGCTGGGGCCGGTATCGCCGGTGTGGCTGATGATCTTGTCGTCCGCGGCCAGCCGCATGCCCGCGTTGGGCACGAAGTGCGGCAGCGAGCTGGTGTCCACTGTGAACGGTCCAATTTCGAACCGCGTGCCGGCGTCGAACTCGCGCGCTCGTAGGAGCCTTGCCGCATTCGGCCATCCAGCGCCAGCACCGCGTCCAGAGCGCCCGGGAAGGCGTGGACCGACAGCGGCGGCGGGGGAGCGTCACCGAGCGCCCGGGACCGCAGCGGATTCAGATCTGCGCAGTGATCCGGATGTCCGTGGCTGACCAGAACCGCGTCCACCCACTCCGCCGGAGTCGACGCGAGCAGGCGCGGCAGCGTGGCGTAGCCGGGATCCAGCAACAGACGGAACCCGTCGTGCTCGACGAGGTAACCGCTGCACGCCTGCCCCGCACCCGGCCACGCCCCGCAGACGCCGAGGACCGCGAGGCGCATCAGCTTGCTTGCGCCGTGCTCGCTTTTTACTTCTCCGCCCGCGGTGCCGCGCGGAGGGCGATCACCGTGATCGCCGCCGCGACCATCACGAAGCCGACCACCCACAGGCCGGTCTTCTGGGAACCGGTCGCGTCCTTGAGCGCACCGGTGACGTACGGCGCCGCGAAACCGCTGATGTTGCCCAGCGAGTTGATCAGCGCGATGCCGCCCGCCGCCGCGGCACCGGACAGGAAGTTGCTCGGCAACGCCCAGAAGGTCGGCAGCGCGGCGCAGACGCCGACCGCGCAGACCGTCACCGCGGCCATCGCGCTGAGCGGATTGCCCAGGTACAGCGCGATCGGGATGCACACGCCGCCGAGCAGCATCGGCAACGCGACGTGCCACACCCGCTCCCGCTTCCGGTCGCCGTGCGCGGCCCAGAACACCATGGCCACCGCGCCGACCACGTACGGCACCGCCGTGACCAGCCCGGTTTCCATAGTGGACAGATCCGTGCCGTACTGCTGCTCGAAGCCCTTGATGATGGTGGGCAGGAAGAAGCCCAGCGCGTACAGGCCGTACGCGATGCCGAAGTACACGAACGCCAGCGCCAGGATCCGCGGGTGGGTCAGCGCCTTCCGCAGCGGCCAGCCGTGCGCCGTCTCGGTATGCGCGCGCTCGGCCTCCAGTTGGTCGCTCAGCCAGGCCCGTTCTTCCGCCGACAGCCACTTCGCCTCCGACGGCCGGTCGGTCAGGTAGAACCAGGTCGCCACCGCGAGCAGCATCGCCGGGATGCCCTCGAGGAGGAACATGAACCGCCACCCGGACAGCCCGAAGATCCCGTGCCCGGCGCTGATCAGCGCGCTCGAAACCGTGGCTCCGATGGCGCTGGACACCGGGATAGCGGTCATGAACAGCGCGACTGCCTTCGCCCGCTGCGCCGCCGGGAACCAGTAGGTCAGGTACAAGATGATGCCCGGGAAGAACCCGGCCTCGGCCACGCCGAGCAGGAACCGCAGCACGACGAGGGCGGTGGGGCTCGGCACGAACGCCATCACCGTGGCCACCACGCCCCAGCTGATCATGATTCGGGCGAGCCACTTCCGCGCCCCGAAGCGGTGCAGGGCGAGGTTGCTCGGCACCTCCAGCACCAGGTAGCCGATGAAGAAGATGCCCGACGCGAAGCCGAAGGCCGTCGCGGTCAGCCCCAGCTCGTCGTTCATCCCGTTCGGGCCGGCGAAACCAATGTTGACCCTGTCCAGGTAGTTCACGAAGTAGAGCAAGATCAGGAACGGCATCAGCCGGACCGCGACCTTGCGCAGGATCCGGTTCTGGACTTCGGCAGGGGCTGCGTCGGCGCTGCTCACTGGAGTGACCTAATCCCCATCACCCCAACGGGTCAAGAGGCAGCCCGATTGCTGGGATGACCGGTCGCCGCCCCGGAACCGCCCAACGATACCGTTATGGCATGCTTGAACGCCCAATTGCCCTGGTCACCGGCGCCTCAAGAGGCATCGGGGCCGCCGTCGCCCGCTCGCTCTCCGATACGCACGACCTGCTGTTGGGCGGGCGCGACGCCACCGCGCTGCAAACGCTTGTCAACGAGCTCCCCGGTGCCAAACCGTGGCCCGTAGAACTCACCGACCGCGATGCTGTCGCCGCCGCGGTCGCCGACATCGATCGGCTCGACGTTGTGGTACACAGCGCCGGTCTCGTCGAGCTGGCCCCCGTCGCCGAGGCCGCCAGTGACTCCTGGCGGCGCACCTTCGAGCTGAACCTCTTCGCCGTCACCGAGCTGACCCGGCTGCTGCTGCCCGCGCTGCGCGCCGCGAAGGGCCACGTCGTGCTCGTCAACTCCGGCGCCGGCCTGTCCGCGAAGCCGAACTGGGGTTCCTACGCCGCGAGCAAGTTCGCACTGCGCGCCTTCGCCGACGTGCTCCGCGCCGAAGAAGCGACCAACGGCGTTCGGGTCACCTCGGTGTTCCCGGGTCGCACCGCCACCGACATGCAGCGCAGCGTCCGCGAGCAGGAGGGCCAGGCGTTCGACCCGGACCACTACCTGCGCCCCGAATCGGTGGCGGCGCCGATCGTGTCGGCGGTGCGCGCCAGCGCCGACGCACACCTCGCCGAGATCGTCATCCGGCCGTCCTGACCGGGGATCGGCTTGATCTGGGGTCGGCCGTACTGATCCGGGGGCCTGTCCGGGCATCCGGATCCGGGCAGGCGGTCCGGACGACCGGCGGCCTGCGCTGTCGGGTCCATCGCCGATTCAGGGCCGGCCGATTCAAGGCCGGTTGACAACGGTGGCGTGCCGGGCGAGACGCACGCCACCGCGCGTCTCGGGGCGCTCCACTGCCGTCGGGCCGTCAGCCCCGGATGTGCTGGGACGCCGCGCGGGCTGCGGCCTGCACGGTGCCCCGGTCCACCCGCGTGGGCTCGCGCTCGTGCAGCACCTCTTCACCCGCGACCCAGACGTCCCGGACGCACCGGGATCCGGCCGCCCACACCACGTTCGCCAGCACCTGATCGTCCGGCGCGTCCAGGCCCGTGGCGAACGCAGGGTCGTCGACGTCCAGATGCACGATGTCGGCCCAGCGCCCCGGCTCCAGGGTGCCGATGTCGTCCCGGTGCAGCGCCTCCGCGCCGCCCCGCGTCGCAGCGAGCAGCGCCGCACCCGCGCTCAGCGCCGTCGCATCGCCTGTCACGGTCCGCGCGAACAGTCCTGCCAACTGCACCTCCTCCCACAGATCCAGATCGTCATTGCTGGACGGCCCGTCGGTGCCCAGCCCCACCGGAATCCCCGCGGCGAGCAGGTCGACCAACCGCGCGGTCCCCGAGGCGAGTTTCGCGTTGGACCCCGGGCAGTGCGCCACGCCCACCCCGCGGCGCACGAACAGCTCGATGTCGTCGTCCGACAGGTGCACGCCGTGCGCGGCGAGCACGCGGCCGTCGAGCACACCGAGCTTCTCCAACAACGCGGGAACCGAACCGAACTTCTCGCGCTGTTCGGTGTCCTCGGCGAGGGACTCCGCCACATGCGTGTGGACCAGCGCGGCACGCTGCTGCGCGGACTCGCCGATCGCCTGCAACGCCTCCGGCGGCAGGGTGTACGCCGAGTGCGGCCCATAGGCCAGCTCCACCCGATCACCAGGCCCGAACCGCAGGCCATCGGCGTCGATCCACCGGTTGATCGCGTCGACCATGCCCTGCCAGCCGCCGAGCTTGTCCAGCGCCGGGGTGGAGATGACCGCCGAGGCGAACACCACCCGGGACCCGACCGCCAGCGTGGCGTCGACCACCGCCTCGCCCATGAAGTACATCTCGGCGCTCGTCGTGACCCCGGCCCGCAGCATCTCGACGCACCCGAGCTCCATCCCGGCACGGACGTCCGACGGCCGCAGCCGCGCCTCGGCCGGCCAGATCACCTCGTGCAGCCAACGCAGCAGCGGAAGGTCTCCGCCCATCCCCCGCAGCAGCGTCATCGGGCTGTGCGCATGCGCGTTGATCAAGCCCGGCAGCAGGATTCCACCGCATTCCCGGACATTCGCATCGTGCGGACGTTCCGGCGCCCCGACGCGCGGCCCGCAGTACACGATGCGCCCCTCGCCGTCGACGTCCACCACGGCGTCCCGGATCACCGAACAACCGGGATCGCAGGGCAGGACCACGGGCGCGTGAAGGCGTAGTGCGATCGGCATGCCCCGCATTCTGCCCGACGCTTATCCGCCGCCACCCGTGCTTATGACGAGCAACATGATCACCCCCGCCAACCCCGCGATCCCGGCCAGCACTGCCACGAGAACGATGTCCTGCATCCGCTGTGTCATGACTCCAGCATCGCCGGTTTCCAGGACCCGGACCTCGGCTGATCGGTCCGTCGACCTCGTTCGATCGGCCAGTCCCAGCCAGCCTGTCGGCCGACCCCGAACGGGTAGGACAACGGTTGCGCGACGCGTTCGGCAACGCCTCGATCGGCATCAGGCCAACAGCATCCGTCACGGACACCACGCCCGCGCTCCACCGAACTCCTTGCGACATAAGGGAGACCCCGACGCGATGCGCATAGAGACTCGTGTGGCCGTCCCGCAGCGCTACTCCCGGACCACCCGTGCAGGGCGAGAAATCACGCGTCGTCCATCAACCCGCTGCGCCACGCCCACGCCGCGGTCTCCACCCGGTTGCGGGCCTTGATCTTGCCCTGCGCGGCGGCGAGATGGGTCTTCACCGTGGACAGCGACATGAACAGCTCCTGGCCGATCTCGCCGTTGGTCAGACCGCGCGCGGTCGCCCGCACGACATCGAGTTCGCGCTCGGTCAGCTCCATGGTCGGCTTCGGCACGGCGCGGCGTTGCACCTGCGGCTGGGCGAAATGCTTGAGCAGGCGCACCGTGATCTGCGGCGAGACCAGCGCGTCGCCGCGCTCCGCCGCCCGGATCGCCTCTAGCAGCAGCGTCGGACCGGCGTCCTTGAGCAGGAAGCCGCTCGCCCCGTTCCGCAACGCGCGGTCGACGTACTCGTCCAGGTCGAAGGTGGTCACGACGACCACCTTGATCGGGTCGACGACGTCGGGACCGGCCAGCTGCCTGGTCGCCTCCAGCCCGTCGATCCCGGGCATCCGGATGTCCATCAGGCACACGTCCGGCCGCTTCTCACGCGCGACCCGGACCGCGTCCAGGCCGGTCGCGACGTCGGCCACCACTTCGATGTCGTCCTGGGACTCCAGGATCATCCGGAAACCGGCGCGCACCAGCTCCTGGTCGTCGGCGATCAACACCCGGATCATCGCTGTCCCACTTCCCCGTTCTGCTCCGCCAACGGCAGCACTGCCTCGACGCGCCAACCGACGTGGTCTCCCGGGCCGGCGCGGAACCGGCCGCCCAGCAGCTCGATCCGCTCCCGCATCCCCACCAGACCGTATCCGCCCGAGCCGCCGACCGGTTGCTGGCGTACCGCCGTGCCGTCATCGGTGATCCGCGCGTAGATGTTCGTCGGGTCGGCGTAGACGTCGACCTGCACGTAACTCACGTCGAGCGCGTGCTTTTCGGCGTTGGTGAGGGATTCCTGCACCACGCGGAGCGTGGATCTGGCGACCTCCGGCGGGATCTCCCGGCCGAGGTCGACGCGTAGCTCCACAGTGGTCGGCCGGTGGTCGCCGGCCGGGACCCGCCGAGTGGCCTTCACGAGGGCTTCGAGGTCCGCTTCGAGGTCGGTGGTCGCCTGCTCGGTCGCCGCCGAAGCACCGGCCGGCTCCGCGCCACGCATGCTCGCGACCAGCCGTCGCATCGCGGTCAGCGCCTCGGTGCCGCTGTCGGCGATCCGCGCCAACGCATCGGTCGCCGCCTTCGGATTCTTCGCCGCGACCATCTGGGCCGCCTGGGCCTGCACCACGATGCCGGTGACGTGGTGCGCCACCACGTCGTGCAGCTCCCGCGCCAGCGCCATCCGCTCGGCCTGCTGCGCGTCCGACACCGCGCTGCGCACGGTTTTGGCGCGCTCCGTATCCCGCGCGCGGAAGTACATCCCGGTGCCGACGGAGATGACCAGCAACAAGCCGCCCAGGAAGACCGATTGCAGGTAGCCGCGAATACCGCTGAGCGACGACGAGCTGATCGGCATCACGAACAGGGCGAACAACGCCGAACCGACCAGCGCGGCGCCCGCCAGCACCGCGCGCCGCGGCTCCGCGTGCCTGGTGGCGTAGGTCACCAGCAGCATTCCTGCTCCGGTGGCGGTGATCGGGATCCCGCCGATCAAGGCGACCTCGGTCGAGAGCCCCCAGAAGCGCATCATCAACGCGGTGAGCACCAGGGCCGTGGCCCCGAGCACCGCCGCCTCGAACGGTCGGATCGGCCCGAAGACGGCCAGCACCGACATCACGACACCGCACAACAGCAGCACGACGCCGATGACCAGCGAATCGTCCCCGTTCTTGGTGAACTCCAGGAAGACCAGCACGCTCAGCACCGCGATCATCGGCCACTGCCGCCGCACCAGCGCGCGCAACGGGGTGTCCCGGACCTCTTCCCGCGCGGGCCGCCGGCTGCGCAGGTACATGCCGGTGCCCACGGTGAGCATCAGCTGGAGGAAACCGAAGCTAAGCGTCTGGCCGAAGTCCATCGACGGGTAGACGACCGACGATCCGGTGCGCACCAGCACCGATGCGACGCAGGCCACCACGAGCACCGCGGTGACCGGAACTGCCTTGCGCAGCGGGTGGAACCGGAACAGGTAGAGCACCAGCAGCAGGCCTGCCAAGTTCTCGGTCGGGGTGATCTTCTCCAGCCCCAGCGAGTGGAAGTACGCGCCGGCCAGCCGGCCGACCACCGTGGTGCCGCACAGCACGACCGCGGCCGCGAGTCCGCACCGGACCGGAGCGCGTCGGCCGGCGATCGCCAGCAGCGCCATCGCGGTGATGCCCGGGATCAGCACAGCGCCCCGGTTGGAGAGCCACCCCAGCGTGTCTCCCAGCCAGAGCAACCCGAGCAGCCCGGCGAAGATCCACTGCTCGCGCAGGAAATCGCCGAGCCGGCGCCACCACGGGGCGACCGGCCCGGTTCCGGGGCTTGTCGCGAAATTGCTCACGGCTCGACCGTAGCCGGTGCTCCGATTCGAACACCTTGGCCGAATGGTTCGAAAGCCCTGTCCGATCGGCCGACCTTCGCCGTCGATCAACGGCCCCACGGCCGATCCGAAATCCGCCTCCGCCCGCCAGTCTCGAATCGAGCGAGCCTCGCACCAGGCGGGGCACCGAGATCTTGACCGCAGCAGCCCGAACGCGAGCAACCGCAGGCACCGCGAGCACGGACCCGCAACGGCGACGAACGGCGTTAGCGGCGCGAAACGAGCAGGAGGAAGGAAGATGTCGGCTTCAACCGTCGATCGGCGGCCCGGGGGACCGTTCCTGGTGGGGCGCGGGTTGCTCAAGAACTACGGCTCGTACCGGGCGCTGGCCGGGGTGGACCTGGCGATCCACACCGGCGAGGTGCTGGCGATCGTTGGTCCGTCGGGCTCCGGCAAGACGACGCTGCTGCACGTGCTGGCCGGGATCCTGCGCCCGGACGGCGGCGAGGTGCTGCTGGACGGGCACCGCATCGACCAGCTCAGGGAGGCCAAACGCAGCGCGCTGCGGCGGCACGAGTTCGGCTTCGTCTTCCAGCAGGGCATGCTCGTCGGCGAGTTGACGGCGGCGGAGAACACGGCGCTGCCGCTGCTGCTGGCCGGGGCGAACCGCAAGCAGGCGCTGGCGGGCGCGCGGGACTGGTTGGCCCGGCTCGGCCTGGGCGGGCTGGAGAAGCGCCTCCCCGGCGAGCTCTCCGGCGGCCAAGCTCAGCGGGTGGCGATCGCGCGGGCCCTCGCGCACCGCCCGAAGGTGATCTTCGCCGACGAGCCGACCGGCGCGCTGGACATTCGCACCGGGGAGGAGACCACGCAGGCGTTGTTCGCCGCCGCAGCAGCAACCCAGGCTGCGGTGGTCATCGTGACGCACGACCGGGAGCTGGCCGCCAAGGCCGGGCGGACCGTGGAGATCCGCGACGGGCTGATCGCCGGCGGGGTGATGGTCGGATGAATCCCGTGCAGCTGGCGCTGCGGGTGTTGCGGGTGGACTCCCGCAGTCGCCTGTCGGCGGTGCTCACCGCGGCCGGGGTCGCGGTCGCCACCGCGCTGATCCTGTTCCTGGCGACCCTGCCGAACGCGACGGATGCCCGGATGGAACGGGCGTCGTGGCAACGCGGCGCCGTGGATCCCTCCGGCGCGATCTCGGTGGCGAGCCAGGACTTCTTCCAGAACCAGCGGATCATCCGGCTCGACATCTCGGGCGATCGGGCTCCGGCGGGCAGCGCACCGCGCTTCCCCAGGCCGGGCGAGGTGCTGCTGTCGCCGCGACTGGCCGAGCTGACCGGGAAGTATCCGCGCGAAGAGCTCGCCAACCGGTTCTCTGGCCAGGTGGTCGGCGTGCTGGACGAGACGTCGCTGAAGTTCCCGGAGCAGCTCGTCGCCCTGGTCGGGCACCCGCCGGGCACGGTGGACGCCGCGGAGGCCGAAGACTCGGGGTGGGTCGCGGCCGGCACCGACGACTTCCTGCTCAAGTTCTTGGCCGGGGTGGGGATCGTGCTGCTGGCCATTCCCAGCCTCGTGCTCGTCGCATCGGCCGCCAGGCTGACCGCCGCACGTCGGGAACGCCGGCTCGCGGCGCTGCGGTTGGCCGGCGCAACGCCGGGGCAGGTGGTCGGCACGGTCACCGCGGAGACCACGATCGCCGCGGTGGCGGGCACCGTCGTCGGGCTCGTGCTGAGCTGGCCGCTGCGGTACCTGGGGGCGCAGATCCCGTGGGGTGGCGGCACCTGGTTGCCCAGCGACTTCACGCCGTCGTTGCCGACGCTCGTCGCGGTGGCGGTCGTGATCCCGCTGCTGGTGGTGCTGGCCGCGGTGCTGGGCCTGCGCCGAGTGGTGCAGGCGCCGGTCGGCGCGGCGATGAGCCAGTCGAGGAAGCCACCCAAGGCGTGGCGGCTGCTCGCGCTGCCCGCGGCAGCGGGGTTCTTCGCGTTCGGGCTCTACACGGCCGATGAAACCGGCGGCTTGACGTTCCTGCTCGCGGCGCTCGCGGCGGTGCTGCTGTCCGCCTCGGTCGTCGGGCCGTGGTTGACCGGAGCGCTCGGCAACTTGTTCGCCACCGTTTGGCGACGCCCGGCGACGCTGCTCGCGGGTCGGCGGTTGTGCAGCGATCCGAAGGCCGCCTACCGGTCCGTGTCCGGCATCGTCCTCGCGGTGTTCGTCGGGTCGATGGCGCTGACCCTGCTGCCCAGCTTCGAGACCTTCGCGGGCGGCGGCCGGTCCTTCAAGGACTCCGTGCTGTACCTCGACGTACCGGCCGCGCAGGCAGCTGACCAGCAGAAGCGCATCGTCGACGAGTTGGACCGCAGCGGCGCGAAGGCCACCGTCGTGCGAGCGGAACCGGTCGCACTCGACACCTACGAGGGCAGCACGTACGCCGGTCTGGTCATCAGCTGCCCGGATGCCGCGGCGGTGACCCGGATGGCGGTTGGCTTGTGTGCGGGCCCACCGGCCATCCGCGTCGATCCGGGCACGCAGCTGCCTCCTTCGGGTCTGCGGGTCTCGCCCATCCCGGAGCCGGGTACCGCGGAGGAGCCACCAAAGTTCGGATTGCCCGCGAACGTCGTGACGCGCCCGCTCGGCGGCCAGGACCCCGAGCTGAGCGGTTCGGTGCTGATCGATCCCGCGCTGGTGCCCGGCGAGATCGCTAACGTCGGGGAATCGACGCTGGCCGTGAACCCGGCGACCGACGCCGACCGGGAGAAGGTACGGACCGCGCTAGCCATGGCGCTTCCCGGCGACAGCTTCAACAGCCGCGAGCTGCGGCTGGAGGAGCAGCAGACGATGCTGGGCGATCTCAAGCGGGTGACCGCCATCGGGCTCTCGCTCGCCGCCCTGCTCGCCGGCAGCAGCGCCGCGATCACCGCCGCGTCGTCGGTGGTCGACCGCCGACGCACCTTTGGCGCGTTGATCGCGGCGGGGACCCCGGTGCGCATGTTGGGCCGTGCGCTGCGGACCGAGGCGGCGCTGCCCGCGCTGGTCGCGACGCTGGGCGCCGGCGCAGGTGGCATCGCGGTCGGCATGTCGATGCTGACCTTGTTCGGCGCGGACACGCCGGTGGTGATCAGCGGCTGGATCTTCGCCCCCGTCGCGATCGGGGTGGCCGTCGCGGTGCTCGCCGCCTCCACCAGCGGCCCCATGCTGCGCCGGATCAGCACCGAGCCCATCACTGACGAGTAGTGGGCGAGTAGTGGGCGAGTAGCCCCGCCAGTGACCATCCGGCCAGTTCCGCAACGCGCGGGACTGGCCGGTCGGCCATCCCGGGCCGACCACATGACCGATCCGAAACACCCGGCCGAAAGCGATACTCAAAGGGCCAGAAAGAAGATCCTGGGAGGTCAGAAATGTTCGTCACCCTCGTTTCCGCCACCGGCGCGATCATCGCCCTCGCGCTGCTGGTGCTCATGTCGCTCAGCTCAGTTCTCCCCGAAGCCATGGACCGATTCGCCGCAGCCCGTCATTCGGCGAGCGACGGTGCGCAGCAGTCGCAGATCAGTCCTCGGACGAGCCGGTACCCAAGCGACGGCGGTTCATCCGCGACAGCACGTCGTACCGGATTTGCGGCGGTTCGGGGGACTGGGAGCCGGGCGATTTTCCAGGCCGGATCCGCTGGGCCCCTTCCGTGGTGACGGTGAACATCGGTCGGCGGGCATCGGCCCCAGGTACGGATCGCAGCAAGGCCAGCCGGTGCAGCGCCTCGCTGTGGTGGTCGGTGATCGTGACGCGCGCGGAGTCGAACGAGAAGAGCACGGCCCGGTTGATCTCGACGATCGCCCGGTCCCGCCACAGGGTTCGTTCGGTGGAGGTGTCAATGCCCAGCCGTTCGGCCATGTGCCGGGTGATGCCGTACGCGCTCTCGTCGGCCAGGCCACGGGTGCCGATCTCGGTTCGCCACGAACCGGGTGTTGAACGGCGCGGCGGGGTACCGGATGCCGCCGATGAGCAGCTGCATGTTGCTGATCAGGGGCACGGTGTGCCAGCGGAGTCCCAGCTCGACGAACCACGGCAAATCCGGGTGCTCCAACGGAACTTCCTGCACGACGTCGCGCGGGACGGTCACCAGTTTGGTGCCTTCGTGGGCGGTTTCCACCACCAGCGGCAAGTGGTCGAAGCGGCTGCGCTGGCTCGGCGGCTTCCACCCCAGGCGCTGGACCTCGGCGGTGAATCCCTGGTACCGGGCGTCGCCGAGCACGCCACCGCCGGACAGCGCGTACCCCGCGTACCGGACAACCTGTTCATTCCAGATGCGCGGGCCGGGGCGATCCGGTGCGTCCGGGGCGAAACGGTGACCATCGGCTGGATTCGGCCCGCATTGGTGGCCAGCCGCAGGTGCTCGAAGCATTCGCTGGCGATCGCCGAGGCGTTGCTCAGGCCACGCAGGTCGCGGACCTGCAGCCGATCCCACGGCACGCCGCTCGTGCACCAACCGCTGTCGCGCAGCGCCACGCGTGCGCCATAGGTGAGTTCCGCACTGGTGTGCCGGTAGGTGCCGGTGTCGGCGATCTCTTGGCGGACCTCGGCCAGTCTCCGGTCCAGGGGCCCTGCCTCGGCGTGTGCTTCGTGGAAGGTTCGCAGGAACTCTTCGGCCGCCGGAAGATCCGTGGCCGACTCGGACCGACCGGCGAGATGGATCGCCCCGTCGATGCTGCCGTCGGTCTCCGGCGAGCGTTGTTGGATCGGGAAGACGTCATCGCGGAAAGCCGTCACGGGCCGGTAACGTAGTCGCGATCACCGATTACTCATCACTTCGCACGCGTTCTTCTTTTCGGTGAACCTGCGAATCCCCGATCGTGTGCCATCCCTCTTGTAGTAACAATCTTCGGCTCGACATCAGCCACTCTTGACCGCCCAATCGAGTGAATAACTTCGTTGTCGATCATGGATTTGGCCAATCGGCCGATGCCGATGCCGATGCCGATCAGCGGAAGGGTCGACGGCGCTGCGGGCGAACCTCGACGTCCGATCGCCGCCAGCAACCGGCCGACCGGTCGACAAAGCTGATGCCGTGACTGCAACGAACGCGACCAAGTCCGTGCTGGAAGGCATGTACGCAGCGGAGGCCGAGTACTTGGCGGCGGGCGGCCCAGGCGAAGCGAGTTTCGCACCGCTCGCCGAGTTCTTCTCACCCCACGTCGTCCTGCACCAGGCCGAGGCGATGCCCTACGGCGGCACCTGGCACGGCCACCAGGGCATGGAACGGTTCTTCCTCGCGATGAGCCGGACCTGGGAATCCTTCGAAATGCTGGAGCAAGACTTCCTCGCGTCGGACAACACCACGGGCACGGCCGTAGTGCTCACGCACGTCCGGGCACGAGCCCGCGAAACCGGGCGAGATCTCGAATTCCCCATCCTGCAGACGATCGCGATCCGCAACGAGCAGATCACCGAGATCCACCCGTTCTACTGGGACACCGCCGCAATCGCCGACATCTGCGCGAACCCAGCGCCGACGCAACACCAATCGCATTGACAGCGGCGACTCTGACGAGCCGCGCGGTGCGCATGACCTGCAATGGCCCGGAAATCATTGGACTCGGCGACGAAGTGCTTGCTGTGATGGCGGGATGAGCTCCTTCTGGACAGGCTGGCTCGTACGGCTGCGGGGCATCGAACGCGAGGATTGGCAAGCGTTCATGCGGATGGACTCGAACTCGGCGCCAGCGGTCGGTGGACGTTCTGCATCCACCGCGTTCAACGGAGGGGTACCGGGCGTGGACGGCGGCGGAGTCCGTGGCCCAGCCCTCCGGCGACTCCTTCCGCTTGGCGATCGAGGCCCTGGTCGGCGGAGAACCGGTCGGGTCCGTGTCGACCCAGGACACGGACCCCTGCGCCGGGCGGTTCTCCCACGGCGTGGTCATCAGCGACGAACACCAGCGGCGTGGATACGCGTCCGACGCGCTCTTGCTCCTGCTCCGCTTCATGTTCGGCGAACGCCGCTACCACAAGTGCGAAGCACGAATCCTCGCCTACAACGCCGCATCGCTCGCGCTGCACGACAAGCTCGGGTTCGTCTCCGAAGGCCGGCTGCGCGACCACGAATTCTTCGCCGGCCGCCACCACGACCTGGTCATCATGGGCATGACGGCGCCTGAGTTCTCGGAACGGCACGGCTTAGGCGAACTCTGACCCGGCGATTCCAGACACGGCGCTAACCGCCGGCCGAACCGTCGAGCTGTTCGCGGGGGATGCTGGCGTGGCCCGCGTGCCGAGCGGTCTCCTCGATCATGTGGACCAAGACCCAACGCACCGACGACGGCGGAGTTTCGCGGAGCGCTCGCGCGCCGGGCACGTCCAGGCCCGACGGCCCTGCCGGTCAGCACGATCAGGACCGCGTCGGGCTCGTACAACGCCACGAGCCCATCGACGTCACCGGCGTTAAGCCGTTCCAGCACGAACCGGTTGAGGTCCTCCGGCTGCGTCGCACGCTGGCGCCCATTCGTCATCGCCTTCATCTCCGCATCTGCTCGGGCCCAGATCCCGTTCAGACGATGGCAGATGGCAGTGACGGGGCGTCCCGATCGAACCTGGCTAGATGCGTTCGAAGATCAGGTCGTGGATCTCGCGGCCCTCTTCGTGCGCCCGGTTCTCGAACTTCGTGACCGGCCGCCACTCCGGCCGCGGCGCCCAACCACCCGGCTCGTCGGCGTACCGGTTGCGCAGCTGCGGTTCCGCCTGGCAGACCTCCAGCATCTGCTCTGCGTAGTTCTCCCAGTCCGTCGCGAGGTGCAGCACACCGCCCGGCGCGAGCCGGGAAGCGATCAGCGCCACCGAGTCGGGCTGCACGAGACGGCGCTTGTGGTGGCGCTTCTTCGGCCACGGGTCCGGGAAGTAGATGCGCACCTCGGCCAGCGACGCGGGCTCGATGTGGTCGCGCAGCAGCACGATCGCGTCGCCGCGGAGCAGCCGGAGGTTGGTGACCTCCAGCTTCTCGGCCCGCAGCATCAACTGGGCCAGGCCCGGCTTGTAAACCTCGACCGCCAGGTAGTTGGCGTCGGGTTGGGCGGCCACGAGCTGGGAGGTCGTCTCACCCATGCCGGAACCGATCTCCAGCACGACCGGAGCGGAGCGGCCGAACCAGGTCGCGAGGTCCAACGGGCCTTCGGGCAGCGCGGTCACCTCGGAACCCGACTCGGACCAGTGCCGGTCCCAGGCGCGCTGCTGACCCGCCGTCATCCGCTCGCCGCGTTGGACGTAGCTGACGACGGTACGACGGAACGGAACCTGCTGGTCAGAGGCATTCACGGGGACCCAGTATCGCAAACGGGCGGCGAGCCCCGGCGACCGAACCCCGCCCCGCCCGAAGGCGGGGCCGGCGGGTCACCAGGCTTCGATCTGCGGGAACATCGCCACCAGGCCAATGGCCAGCTTGACCGGCACCGGAATCGGCTCGGTGTCGCCGTGCACCGGCACCACGTTCAGCCATCCCCGGTGCCCGTCGGTCAGCACCACGGTGGTGGGCGTCCGCATCGGCGCGCGGTCCGACGGCGCGTATTCCCAGTACCCGGCCTCGCCGACCGCTGCCCAGGGCACGAAGACCCAACCCGGTCGGGAACCGAGCACCGCCTGCGCCTCGTCCTCGACCTCGAACGCGGCGTCCCGCGACTCGATCTCGTCGCGGTCCAAGGCCCGCAGCCACCACGGGGCGGGCAGTAGGCGCTTGGCGCCGTGCAGCTTGCGGAACAGTCCGAGCACCTGGTGTTCGGGTGCGGTGTGTATCCAGCTCCGACGCAGCGATGCGGGTGTCGCGGCCTCCAGCGCGGGCGGGTGCGCTTCCGTTGCCAGCGACCATTCCAGCCTGGGCACCGGCTCCAGCTGGACGTCGTTCACAGACCGCCGCGCTCGCGCACCGCCCTCCTGCGCCTGGACTACCGACCGCTCCTTCGACTGCATGATTCGGCCCCACCCTTCTGCTGTTGAGAAAGTTGCGAGCCCAAACTCGCCCTCGACCCACGCATGCCCCCAAGCGACGCTGGTTCGGGACATCCCTACGCATGCCTTACCACAGCGAATATCAAGAATGAAAAGGACATGTTAATTGTGCTTAAAATCACGTATCTACAACGTCTTGGGCTGATCCACCGCTGATCGGCTCGACAACTCGACCTCGTGCGGATGGAGTGGACAGGTGCCAGATCAGACGATCCAACAGGTGGAGATCGACGGCGGCGTCGTCGTCGGCGTGGACAGTTCCGCATCGTCGCTGCGTGCCCTGCTCGTCGCGGCCGAAGAAGCCAGACGCCGCAACACCGTTCTGCACGTGGTGCGGGCCTGGAGCTTCCGGACAGCGCCGCGACCGGCGGACTGCCCACCGAATGTCGTGCCGAGCCTGGACCAGTTCCAGCAGACGGTGGTGGGGGACACGGAACGGATCGTCTCCAACAAGCTCGGCGACCACGCCGACCTCCCGGTCCAGATCCACGTGGTCCACTCGCCCTCGCCGCAGGCGCTGCTGTCGGCGTCGAAGGGAGCGGACCTGCTCGTCGTCGGCCATCGGGGCCGCGGCGGGTTCGCGGGCCTGATGCTGGGGTCGGTGGCCGAGCAGTGCGTTCGCCACGCGGCCTGCCCGGTGCTGGTGGTCCGCCCCAACGTCTAACGGGAACAGGCAGCCCGCCTGCTCGCGCCGGATGGGCGGTTTCGCGCGGAATCGCTGCGGCAACTCGGGGCGTGCGGGCTCTCGTGCGGAGGCGTCGCCAGTGCGGAGGAAGGACTGCAGCTGCGGTTCGGCGCGTCAGCGGAGCCTGCGCGATAAGGCATGTGAGCAGCTGGAAACGGCTGCCGCTCAGTCGCCCATGCGCCCGGCGCGGGACAGCGCCCTGCGCTCCCTCGCACCAGGCGTCAAGGAGCACGTCCCACCGCGCAGGTCGATCAGCGGCACGAATCCGAAGGCTCTAGCCATCTCATCGAGGAACGAGACCGCAGTCCCATCCGCCTCCGTCACCACGCGCCGGTCCTCGTCCAGAAGAGCCTTCAGGAACTGCACTGGACCTGTGGGGATGCCTCCGCTCATGAGGCGCTGCAACTCGCCCTCGACTTCGGGATCGTCCTGCCATCGCCGCGTCGGGTTGAGGGCGGGTTTTCGAAAGTGATAACCAGATCGTTCGTCCAATGCGATCACCGTCCATCCACTCGCCAGGCCCAGGATGCCCGGGACAACTCGTCCACCGCTCGCACGACGTTGGTGACGCTGCCGGCGTCGTGGAACCCGTCCCCGCGCAGCAGTGTGGCGAGTTCGTCCAGGATCTGCCGATGCTTGATGGCACGCATCCCGTCGACGCCACCGACAGCTACGCGCTGCGAGCTGGCATTCACACTCGCGTTGCCGCGGAGATCACCTGGGAGTCCAGAAAGCACAGGGCCCGGGCCATCCCCCGAATGACAGCCCGGGCCCTCCCCCGTCCCGACCGCCGGCGCCCCCGAGCGCTGTTGCAGTCGGTCGAATTTGGTCGTGCCTGTCGGCCCCGACGTCAGCCCTCGCACGATGTCCAATGCGGACACTGCGTGCCGCAACGGTTACGGCGCACCGAGTAGGCGACGTCTGCGGCTCGATCTTGCCCCCCGATCCTATCGGTTGACGTGATCAGACTCTCGGCCGGGCCGGGTAACGTTTAGCTTTCCCTCGCCCAACTGGGCCTTTTTTCAGTTGATCATGAAAGGTCAGTTCTCGCAGGTCATGCGTCGCGTCGCTGGACGATGATCAAAGCGATCACCCACACGGCCACCGCGACGGCCGCGAAGTAGGCCAGCGCGCCCCACGGACCGAACGGCATCTCGCCGACCCCGGCGGTGCCCGAGATGAAGTGGTCGGCCGCGTTGAACGGCATCCACTTCCGCACGTCGCCGCCGACCTTCGGGATCAGGCCGACCAGGCTCTCCACCAGCAGCGGCCAGAGCAGCAGCAGGGCAACCGCACCGGCCGTCTGCCGCAGCAGGGCACCGACCGCGACCGCCAGCACCGCGCTGATGGCGAACACCAGGCCGACCCCGGCGACGTGGCGCCAGTCGTCAGCGGTGGCGAACGCGAGGTTGGAGCCCGGTGCCAGCAGCTTCGCGACGCCCCAGGAACCGAACGCGGCCACCTCGCCGATGATCAGGGCAACCACCGCGACGACCACCGTTTTGGCCAGCAGCGCGGTGGTCCGGTTCGGCACCGCCTGGAAGGTCGCCCGGATCGTGCCGAACCGGTACTCGGTGGTGATCGACAGCGCGGCGAGCACCAGCACCACCATCAGCCCGAACTGGTAGCCGACCTGCGTCATCGGCACCGACATGCCGCCGTCGGACTGGGCCGCGAACAGCATCGCGAACCCGATGGTCATCGCCAGCGCGAGGAAGGTGCACCACCACGGGGACTTGGTGGAGAAGAGCTTGATCCGTTCAACGGCGAGCAGGGTCATCGGGCCACCTCCGAGGCCGTCGGCTCGGACGAGGCGGCGCCGAGACCGGTCTGGTATTCGACTGCGTTGCTGGTCATCTGGATAAAGGCGTCTTCCAACGAGCTCCGCTGCGCGGTGAGCTCGTGCAGCACGATCCCGTGCTGCGCGGCGAGTTCGCCGATCTGCTCGGTGCCGACCTCGTCGATCAAGAGCGTGTCCGCGGCCGTCGACCGCGCGTTCAGCCCCTGCGCGCTCAGCAGCTGCTGCAACTGCGCCGAGCTCGGCGAGCGCACCAGCACGCCCTGCGTGCCGGCGTTGTCCACGAACTGCTGGGTGCTGCACTGCGCGATGAGCTCGCCGCGCCCGATCACCACCAGTTCCTCGGCGGTCAGGGCCATTTCGGAGAGCAGGTGGCTGGAGACGAAGACGGTGCGCCCCTCCGCGGCCAGGCCCTGCATGAACCGCCGGATCCAGTGGATGCCCTCCGGGTCGAGCCCGTTCACTGGCTCGTCGAACAGCAGGATCTTGGGGTCGCCGAGCAGCGCGGTGGCGATCCCGAGCCGCTGCGACATGCCCAGCGAGAACCCGCCCGCCTTGCGGCGCGCGACGTCCTCCAGGCCGACCATGCCGAGCACCTCGTCGACCCGCTTCGCGGGGATATCGTTGGACTTCGCCATCCACTGCAGGTGGGTGCGCGCGGACCGGTTGGGGTGCACCCACTTCGCGTCGAGCAGCGCTCCCACGGTGCGCAGCGGGTGCTTCAGCTCGCAATAGGGCTTGCCGTCGATGCGCACCTCACCCGCGGTCGGCCGGTCCAGGCCGAGCATCATGCGCATGGTGGTGGACTTGCCGGCTCCGTTCGGGCCGAGAAAACCCGTTACCCGGCCGGGTTTCACGGTGAACGACAGGTCGTTCACCGCGACTTTCGAGCCATAGCGCTTGGTGAGGCCGATCGCCTCGATCATGATCACTCCTGTCGGGCCGACAATTCCGCGGCCCACCCGGGCCACACTCCAAAGCCTGCCTGGTCGACCCTTGCACCCGCATCGCCCCCGCGTCTGGACCTGGGGTCAGCCTGGAGTCGTAGTCGACCCCCACCAGCAGGATGACCTCTCAGGGTTCTCCCTGAGCTTGGTGGACATGCGCGAAACAGCGATCCCGGAGTCCGGGCGTCCGAGGTTCCGCCTCCCGCACCGCCACCCGCACCGCCACGCAGCCAGAACTCAGCGGAACAAGCGGTTCAGGGCCGTGGCCAGGCCGTCCTCGGCGACCGGCCCGGTGACCTCGTCGGCCGCGGCGCGCACGACCTCCGGCGCCTGCCCCATCGCGACGCCGCGCGCCGCCCAGCGCAGCATCTCGATGTCGTTGTCCCCGTCACCGGCGGCGAACGTGTCCTCGCTCGCGATGCCCAGTTCGGTGCGCAGCTTCTCCAGCGCCGAGCCCTTGGTCACGCCCTCCGGGACCACCGTGACCCACGGCTCGTAGTGGTCCAGCGTGAAAGTGCAGCCGGGCAACCGAATCCCGGCCAGCACCTCGATGACCTCGGCGGGCTCGTGATCCACCCAGTTCGCGATCAGCCGCGGCACCGGGACGCTGACGAGTTCGTCCAGCGACGCCAGCTGTTGCGGGCCGTGCAGCTCCTCCTCGTGGAACCTGGAGGTCACCAGGCTGCCCGCACCGACGTCCTCGGCCGCGAAGATCGCGCCGGGCAGCCGCCTGGCCAGCTCGGCGAGCACCGGCCCCGGCTCGAAGGTCTCGACGGACAGCACTTCCCGCGCCGCGGCGTCCACCCGCACCGCGCCGTTGGAGCACAACGTGACTCCGCTGGTCAGCTTCAGGTCGTCGAGGATCGGCAGGGTTCCGAGCGTGCTCCGGCCGGTCGACACCACGACCTGGGCGCCCGCCTCGACCACGCGGCGCACGGCCGCCCGGACCACCGCGGAAATCTCCTGGGTGGCCGGATCGAGCAGGGTCCCGTCGACGTCGAGGGCGATGAGTCGGGGCTTCCACGCGGCGTCAATCACCACCGCAGGCTAGCCGCCGATGCGCCCCGAAGTGCCTGGTTGGAGGCGCAATTCACGCCTCGCCCGGTTTGACCAGACCGGTCTCGTAGGCCAGCACCACCGCCTGCACCCGGTCCCTGATGTCCAATTTGGACAGGATGCGGCCGAGGTGCGTCTTCACGGTGGCCTCGGACAGGAACAGCTTGCCCGCGATCTCGGCGTTCGACAGCCCCTTCGCCACCAGCACCAGCACCTCGCGCTCCCGGTCGGTCAGCACGTCCAGCACCGATGCGTCCCGCAGCTGGCCGCCGCGCTCGCCCAGGAACCGGTCGAGCAACCGCTTCGTCACGCTTGGCGCGACCACCGCGTCACCGCTCGCGACCGACCGCACCGCGGTGACCAGGCTCTCCGGTGGCGCGTCCTTGAGCAGGAAGCCGCTGGCCCCGTTGCGCAACGCGGACAGGGCGTACTCGTCCAGGTCAAAGGTGGTCATCACCAGGACCTTCGCGCTGTCGGCCGCGACGATCCGGCGGGTCGCCTCGACGCCGTCGAGAACCGGCATCCGGACGTCCATCAGGACCACGTCCGGCCGCAACCGCTCGGCGAGCTCGACCGCCTCCGCGCCGTTGCCGGCCTCGCCGACGATCTCCAGGTCGTCCTGAGCGTCGAGCACCATCCGGAACCCCATGCGCATCAGTTCCTGATCGTCGACCAGCAGCACCCGCACCATGTGGCACACCCTATCCAAGCTGCGATTTCAGGACTTTCCAGCCACTCGGCCCGGGTGGCCGAACTCGTACGCGACCACGTCAGGAAGTCGCGCCCGGCTGGTCAAGCGGCAGGATCGCGTGCACCCGCCAGCCGCCGCCGGTTCGCGGACCGGCCGCGAGCGTGCCGCCGTAGACCGCGGCGCGCTCCCGCATGCCGATGAGCCCGTTGCCGCCAGTGGTCATCCCGGTCGGTTCCCGCCGCATCCCGTCGTCCACCACCTCGATCTCGATGCGCTGCCCGTCGTTGACGGCCCGGACCGAAGCCTTGGTGCCGGTGCCGCCGTGCTTGACCACGTTGGTCAGCGACTCCTGCACGATCCGGTACACGCTCAGCCCGATCCCAGTCGGCAGCCCGGTGAAGTCGCCGGTGAGCTCCATCGACACGGTGAGCCCGAGCCCGCGCACCCGGTCCGCCAGTTCGTTCAGGTCGGCCGCCGTGGGCTGCGGGATGCGGGCGGGGTCGTGCTCCGTGCCGTCGCGGAGCACGCCGAGCAGGCTGCGCAGTTCGCCGAGCGCCTCGCGACCGGTGCTGCCGATCGCCTGCAACGCCCGTTCGGCGAGGTCCGGGTTGCTGCGCAAGGCGTAACCGGCGCCGTCGGCCTGCGTCACCATCACGCTCACCGAATGCGCCAGCACGTCGTGGATCTCCCGGGCGATCCGGTTGCGCTCCTCCGCGACCGCGATGCGGGCCTGCTGGTCGCGCTCGAATTCCAGGTTGTGCAGCCGCCTTTCCACCTCCGCGTGGTACGCCCGGCGGGCCCCAATGAACTCGCCCAGCACCCAGCAGAAACCGACCAGCATGACGAAGAAGAGGACCTGGACGAAGACCAGCGACGGGAGGTCCTCCGGCGCCTCGTCGCCCGTGAACAGCCGCAGCAGGAAGAAAACGGCGGTCAGCGCGGTGTAGACCGCCGCCTTCCGGCGCCCCACGTAGGCGACCAGGGTGTAGATCATCATGCTCGGCACCACCGTCGTCGTGGTGACGTCCGGCCCCTGGTTGAGGACGGCCATGATCGCCAGGCCGAGCAGCGCGACGTACGCCGACTGCACCGGCCAGATGCGCCGCACCGACACCGGCACGGTCAGCAGCAACCCGGCCAAGACGAACAGCGCGGTCGGCATGCCGACCGCGAGATCGCCTTCACCGCCGAGCTCACCCAGGTGCAGGAGCAGCATGAAGGTGGCGATCCCGCTGTCGCCGACCAGCGGGTGCGCCCGCAACCAGAGGCTCAGTTTCCGCACCAAGCGAGGTTATGTGGTCGGCGGGCGAGCCGACGTCATCCCACGGGCTCGAATCGCATCAGCCCCTGGTCGCATCCGCCCTGGCCCGGGCTGCCCCTCGGGCCCGCAGCGGCGGGTGCGGCGGGTGGTGATCGCGTAACTCGGCCCGACCCATCAGATCTGCGTGGCAGGATGTAGCGCGCAGCGAGTCGCACACCCCGGAAAGGTCGGCGTTGAGTACGGCAACCGAGCAGCAGCACTGGCCCGGCCCGCTATCGGCGGCGGTCGCCCGGCTGTGCACCGGGTTGCGGCCGCAGGTTTCCGAGCGGACCGCGGCCGGCTTCGCCGAGGTGCTGCGCAGGCTGTCCGCGCCGCTGCAGGTGGCCGTCGCGGGCCGGATCAAGTCCGGCAAGTCCACACTGGTCAACGCGCTGATCGGGCGCCGGGTCGCGCCCACCGACGTCGGCGAATGCACCCGGCTGGTCACCCGCTTCCAGTACGGCACGGTGGACCGCGTCGAGGTCATCTTCCACGACGGCAAGAAGCAGGCCGTGCCGTTCGACGCCGACGGCGGCATCCCCGCCGACCTAGGCGTGAACATCGACGAGGTCTCGCACCTGGAGGCCTACCTGACCAACGCGGTGCTGCGCGACCTGACCGTGATCGACACCCCCGGGCTCGGCTCGCTGGACGCCGCATCCGTCGCGCGCACCGAAGAGCTGCTCGGCACCCGCAAGGAAGAAGAGGAGGAGGACTCCGAGCTGGACCCGGTGTCGCGCAACGCGGTCGCCGGGGCCGAAGCCGTCCTCTACGTAGTGACGCAGGGCGTCCGCGCCGACGACGAGCAGGCGCTGGCCGCGTTCACCGCCGCCACCGCCAGCCGGGAAGCGGGGCCGGTCAACGCGATCGCGGTGTTGAACAAGGCCGACACCATCGAGCCGAGCTCCGTCGAGGACTCCGACGGCGAGGTGTGGAAGGCCGCCTCGCTGCTCGCCGGGAAGCAGGCGCAGCTGCTCAAGCCCAAGGTCGCCGACGTGCTGCCGGTGATCGGCCTGCTCGCGGAGACCGCCGAATCCGGCGGGTTCACCGCCGCCGACGCGGAGGCGCTGCGCGGCCTGGCCCAGCTGGACGAGGCGACCCGCGAAACCCTGCTGATGTCTGCGGACCTGTTCACCAGCTGGGAATGCGACGTGCCCGCCGGTACCCGCAGCCGGCTGCTGGAGCGGATGGACCTCTACGGGATCCGGTGCGCGCTGGCGGCGATCGACACCGAACCTGAGATCACCGCGGGCGCGCTGCGGCGGCGGCTGCTGGACTCCTCCGGGCTGGCTTCGGTGCTGAACCGGCTGGACTCGGTGTTCCGGGCACGGGCCGACGGCATCAAGGCCGCTGCGGCGCTTGCCTCGGTGACCGCGCTCGCGCACGCCGCCGGCGACCAGGGCGAGCGGCAGCGGGTGCACGACGCGATCGAGGTGCTGCTGGCCAAGCCGGAGGCGCACCAGCTGCGGGTGCTGGAGGCGTTGACGCTGGTCGCGACGGGGGCGGTGGCGATGCCGGCGGACCTGGCCGAAGAAGTGATGCGGGTCGGCAGCAGCAACGACGCCGGCGAGCAGCTCGGCCTGCCAGGGCGGCGCCGCAACGAGCTGACCGACTACGCGCTGGAGCGGGCGAACTGGTGGCGCTCGTTCTCGTCGTTCGGCGCCACGCCCGCGCAGAGCCGCATCGCGCACGTGGTGCACCGGGCGTACTTCCTGATCTGGCAGCAGCTGCGGTCCGGGTGATGGCGGTGCGGGGCTGGCGACACAAGAGTTCACCCGAAAGTGGAACCGGTGGCGTGCCGGGGGCGTCCGATCCGGGTGAGGGCACGGCCGTTGCCCCGGACGTCGACGCAGGGTTGGGGACCGACATGACCGCCGTGACCGGCGATATCGGCATAGACCCGCTCGAGAAGGCGCTGGCCGAACGAGCAACGCTGATCCAGCTGTGCATGTACGCGATGGACCGGGCCCGCAGCGCGGGAGTGGTGGAGCGGCTGTCCGAGGGCCTGCGCGGGATCGGCGTCTTGGCGCTGCGCCCGGACGGTACCCGTTTCGACCCGGCGCACCACGAGGCGGGCGGCACGACGCCGACCGACGACCCGGAGCTGGACGGGGTGATCGCCGAGACCGAGGTGCTCGGCTTCGCCGACCGGGATCGCGTGCTGCGCGCCCCGGTGGTGACCGTCTACCAGCTCCGGGCACGGTGATCCGCCTTCGGGTGATCACCGCCGGTCGGGGACAATTCCCGAGTTCGAGCGCGGTCCAGGCAGGTATCGAGAGGAGCGGGCGGACATGACGCCGACTACACCGGGCGTCGCGGTCGCCGCGACCCTGCCGCAGCAGGTCAAGCAGGCCAGGGAGAAGCTGCACGCGGTGCTGCGGGAAGCCGACACGAGCGCCGCCGAGTGGGTCGAGCAGGTCCGGCGCGGCCGCCCGAAGACGCCCAGCGTCGTGGTGGTCGGGGAGACCAACCGGGGCAAGAGCTCACTCGTCAACGCCCTGCTCGGGCATCCCGGTCTGTCCCCTGTGGACGCCGATGTGGCCACCGCCACGTACCTGCAGTTCACGCACGGCGAGCAGTGGGCGGCGCACGCCTGCTACCCCGGCCAGCAGGAGCCGGTGCCGTTCGACCTGGTGCAGCTGCCGAGCTGGGCGGGCGTCGGCCGCGACCTGCCCGATGGGCAGCTGCCGCCGCGCTACGTGCAGATCACCGCGCCGATCGAGACGCTGGCCCGGGTGACCGTGGTCGACACCCCCGGCGTCGGCGGGCTGGACGCCCTGCACGGCGAGCTGGCGATGGAGGCGGCAGCGTCGGCGACGGCGCTGCTGTTCGTCGTCGACGCGTCGGCCCCTTTCACCCGGGGCGAGCTGGAGTTCCTGCAGAAGGTCGCCGAGCGCGTCGAGACCGTGGTGTTCGCGCTGGCCAAGACCGACCAGCACCGCGGCTGGCGGCAGGTCCTGGAAGCGGACCGGAAGCTGCTGATGGAGCACGCTCCGCGGTTCGCCGACGTGCCGATCTTCCCGGTGTCCGCGCGGATGCAGGAACTCGCCGCGAAGGCACCCAGCGAGCGGGCCGCGGAAATGCTGCGCGAGAAGTCCGGCATCACCGAGCTGCGCACCGAGCTGGAACGGCTGATCGGCGGCCGGTCTGCGATGCTCGGCGAGGCCAACACGATGCGCGCGCTGTCCACTGTGCTCGGTGAGCTGGCCGCGCGGTTGGAGGCGGAGAAGCGCGCGCTGACCGTCGGCGAGGACGAGGCGGAGTCGCTGCGCGCGCGGCGCGACGAGCTGACCACCGCACGGCGCTCGTCGACCCGCGGCTGGCAGGTCAAGCTGCGCGGCGAGATCCAGCGCACTCGCGTCGAGACCAGCCACGAGGTAACGCGCAAGGTGCGGGAGGTGCAGAACTGGTTCCGGCGAGCGATCGACGGCGCCGACCGCAACCAGCTCGCCGAGCTGCCGCGGCAGGTCGACGTGGCGTTGCAGATGGCGTCGAGCCGGGTCGCGGCCATGCTGTCCACGCGGCTGGCCACGGTCGCCGAGCAGTCGTTGAAGGAGCTGTTCTCCGCCGAGGAGCTCGACGTGATCCGCTCGCAGTTCGCGCGCGGGTTGCAGGCGCCGATCGCGTTGCGCCCACCGGACAAGCGACCGCCGACCGCCGAGGACAAGCTCCTGGTGTTCATGGGCGTCTCCGGCGGGCTCGGCGTCGGCCGCGCGGCGGCGATGCCGTTGGCGGGCTTGGGGATCGCGGCGCTGAACCCGGTGGTGCTGCCGGTGACGATCGTGCTCGGCCTCGGGGCGGGCTGGTGGATGGCGCGGACCCGCAAGCACGCGGCCGACAAGCAGCACCTGAAGCAGTGGCTGACCGAGGCCATCGCGGACGCCCGCTCGGCGCTGGACCAGCTGGTCGCGGAGCAGCTGATCGAGGCGGAGCAGCAGCTGTCGTTGGCCCTCGACGACGCCCTGACCAGGCGGATCGAGGCGATCGAGGGGGAGCTGCGGGAGGTGGACAAGGCCCTGAAGATGGACGCCGCGGAACGCAGCCGCCAACTCCAGACGGTCAACCGCCGCCTCACCGAAGCGACCACCGGACGGGAGCGCGCGGAGAACCTCCTCGCCAGCATCCGCAACCTCCGCGACACCGCCAACTGATCCGAACGAACCCGCCGGCTCTGAAGCTGGATTGCCGGGGTGCCGGTGACCGAGCGCGCGGGGAGGGGGCGTTCGCGCCCGGTCACCGGGGAAGGGCCGATGCGGCGGAGGTCGGGGAGAACACCGCACCGGCCCGGCTGGGTGATTTTTTCGAGGTGAGGGGCGCCCTTGGGTGGCAAAGTCGTTGGCACAGCCGCTCAAGGGTGCCCCTCACCTCTCACCTGATGGTGTGGTTCAGGCGCGGAGGTGGTGGCGCCCGGCGGGCTCGTCGAAGACGTCGGGGGCGTCGGGGTCTGTGGTGGGGAATCCCGTTGGTATATGGGGATGTTCTTGTTCCACGCGGTGTTCTTCGGCCGCGACGCGGGTTTCGGCTTCGATGTCGGTTATGAGGTGCCAGACCGTGTAAGCGCCTTCGCCGCCTCCGGCGTGCTGGCCCGTTGAGAACGCGATGGCTCTCGCGGGCAACTGGGTGGCGAGCATGGCGAGGATCAGCAGGTTGAACAGGACGAACGTGCTGAGCTGAATCCAGAACATCGGTGGTTCTCCTTCGGTTGGGCGAGGGGTGTCAATTTCGCGAGAAATTGGCGTTCACCCGGGTGACGGTCAATTTCTCGCGAAATTGCGCCGTCCCCGGGTGATCACAGGCGGGTGGTGAGGGTGTGCCAGCAACGCATGCAGGTGTCCTCGCGAATCCAGTCCACTTCGGACTGATCATGCAGCTCCGCCGCGCCCGCTTCTGCTCCGCAGAACGCCTTCACCCGCTCCTCGCGCCGAACTTTCGTTGCCGCGATGGGAAACGCGTGGCGACCGCCCGTGACCGGGCGCCAAACGTAAGTCAAGTAGTCGTGCCGGACTGGGCGAAGAAGTACGTCAACTTGGAAGCATGCGCTTCCGAGATCAAGCTCTTCTACGGCGACACGATTCCTGGAGTGCTGCAGACCCGCGACTACGCCCGCGAACTGCTCTCGGCCTCGGTTGTCGTGCCGGCGATGGACGTCGATGCGATGGCAGAATCACGCGAGCGCCGTGCGGCGAGGTTCTTTGAACCTCGCTCGCCGTTGTTGTGGGTCGTGCTCGGCGAAGAAGCCATCCTGCGACAGGTCGGCGATCGAGATATCCGTCGAGCCCAACTGGAACAGCTCCGTTCCCTGGCCGAGCTGGATCATGTCACGATCCAGGTGATCCCACTGGCGAGCGGCGCCCACGCAGGACTCGGGATTGCATTCACCCTTCTCCATCTTGAGCAGGCCAACTCAGACATCGCTTACATCGAGAGCCTGACCAGCTCCGACTACTTGTCTCGACCTCAGCACACCCGCGCATATAGCCTGGTCTTCGATCGATTGCGGGTTGCCGCGATCAGCGACCGGGAGACCCTGTCGCTGATCAACCAAGAGATCGAGGCGCTTGACTAGGAGTAAGTATGTTGCGTGGCTCGGATGAAATGATCTGGCGCAAATCCAGCCGCAGCAACGGAGCGCAGAACTGTGTCGAGGTTGGCGCTGGTCCTGGCATCATCGGTGTTCGAGACACCAAGGACCGGGATGGGGCCGTGTTGGTGTTCCCCCGGCGGCAGTGGGTGGCGTTCGTCTCGGGGTTGCGGGATCGCCGCTGGTGAATTGGGCCGTCTGGGGGTTTCGTGGAGACGTTTCACGAATGTTGTCCGGGCCGGGACCTGGCTCTTGTACTCTCTGCGTTCGTGATCACACCACCGTGTAACCAACGGTGATCACGAGCGTGGAGGGGAGCTGCGTTGACCACGGGGATGGAAGGCTTAGCCGCCGGCGCGAGCGTACTGGCCGGACGGGCGGAGGGGCTGCGCGCGGCGGTCGACAACGGCCAGCTCGTCATGGACCCGGCGGCAGCCGAAGCGGTTGCCAAGGTCTACAAGGAGAAGGCCAATGCCGTTCGCAAGGCAAGGTCAGACTCCGAGCGCCTGATCCTTAACGGCGCATTCGGTGACTGCTTCATCGGCCGCGACATGGAGAAGAAGTTCAGGGACAAGGTGAACGCTCCAGGCGGCCTCGTTGCGATCTTGACGGATGTGGAACGGATCCTGAAGAACATGGCGCAGGCGTACCGGGACTCGGCGCGCGACATGCGGAACGTAGACGAGGACCACGCTCGCGAGATCAAACGGAGCGTCTGATCTGATGGCGGCTATGGGTAGGACACGTATCGCGACTGCGACGATCTTGGCTGGAGCGGTCGTAGCACTGGCGGGTTGCAACAGTCCAAGCGGCAAGGAAGCGCCTTCGGAGAATGCCGAGCCGACAAAACCCAGCCTGGCCTCGTTCGATCCTTGCACTGCGCTGACTCCGGAGAAGCTGCAAGCACAAGGCCTGAGCGCACCGGGGAAACCGGTCGATCAAGGCATCGGCGAGTCGGGCTGCGAGTTCGACGGCTCCGAGTTCCTTCTCTCGGTGTTGAAGGGCGAGAAGAGCTCGTTGTCGTACTGGGAAGGCCGGCGCGCCAACATGGGCGTGTTCGAGCGTAATCAAGTCGGATCGCGGCAGGGCATCAAGATGATCAGCGCTGGCTCGGTTGGGCAGGGCATCTGCAGCCAGGTCATCGAGGCTAGCAGCGGCTCGGTTTCAGTTCAGGTCACCTACAGCGCCGACAAGATCCAGAGCGACGACGCCACCTGCGCAAAGGCGATGGAGATCGCGCAGGTTGTTGAGCCGAAGTTGCCGCAGTAGGCCGGTCGAGGGGGAACGGTATGGGGAACTGGTTCACCGATGGGGCCAGGGAGTTAGGGGGTTCCGCCTCCGATCTGTGGGCCGGTATGACCGGTGGCGAGACGCGGGCTCAGGAGCAGCAGCGGATGCGCCAGCAGATGGCTACCGCTGTCGGTCAGAAACAACGCCAGGACCTGGCTCAGCAACAGCAGAGCCTGCAGATCCAGGGCAGCGACCCGGCGTCGATCGGCCAGCACGACAACTGGAACGACTGGGATCAGGCTCGGCTGGCCAACCAGCTCAAGCCGTCGCTGCAGGTCGACCAGATCAACGCCTCCGGCCGTGCCTGGGTGGCGCTCGGCGAGCAGATCGCCGAGATCTTCGCCGACCTGGACTCCAGGACCCGCCAAGCCGCTGGTGACGGGATGCGGGGGAAGGCTGCTGAGGCCGGGCTTGGTGCCGCCAAGCCCTTGCAGGACTGGGGCCAGCAGTTCGGCGACTCCGTGCGCGGGACCGGCCTGAAAATCCAGGAAGCCGGGGTCGCCGCCGGGCAGACCAAGGCGCAGCTGCAGCCGCCCGAGGACTACAACGGCACCCGCACCGCGATCGCGACCGTGCTCAACCCTGCTGGCGGGATCATGGACGCCGGGGCGCAGATGCGGGAGCGGGCCGAGGCCGACAAGCAGGCTCGGCAGATCGTGCAGAACGTCTACACCCCCGGCTACACCGCCGTGGACTCCAGCACCCCAACGTTCCCGCCGCCGATCGACCCACTGAATCCTCCGCCACCGCCCGACCAGGGCCGCGACCCCCAAAGCATCTCCAGCAACACCCCGACCGGCACCGACCGAACCGGCATGAGAACCGGCAGCACGCCGAACATCCCGAACGGCCCCGGACCGTCCAGTGTGGACCCGCGTGGCATCGGTGACGGATACCGCCCGCCCGCGCAAAGCGGCTCCCAGTGGGCCGCCCCCACGCCGACGACGCCGGGCCCCGGCCTGGCGCCCACTCCGCCCGGCGCACAACCGCCCGGCGGCGGCTTCATCGGCGCCATGCCGCCCGGCGGTGGCGGCGCGGGCGGCCCCGGCCTGGGCGGTCGCGGTGCCGGTGGCATGGGTGCAGGCGGTCGCGGCGCAGCAGGTTTGGGCGCTGGTGGCCGGCCGGGTGCCGGCGGTCCCGGCATGGGCGCGGGTGGCCGGGCCGGTGTCGGCGGACTCGGTGCCGCAGCGGGCGCTGGCTCGGGTACCGCCGGTGCTGCCGGTGGTCGCGGTGCGGCCGGTGGGGGAGCGGGCGCGGGTGCCGGTCAGCGCGGCAAGGGCAGCGAGGACCAGGAGCACGAGCGGCCGAGCTGGCTGGAAGAACAAGACGACGTCTGGCTCGACGACATGCCGAGGACGGCGCCGCCCGTCTTCGGCGAATAACACCAACCGGGGGTAACGCGTGTCCGAGCGATGGCTGCTGCCACCGCTGTGGTTCGACTTGTGCTGGGAAATCGGGAGATTCGACGAATACCCGTTCCCCATCGCGGTGCGCTCGCACGGCGCGACGCTCGAAGAGCGCGCCGTGCTCCGCCAGCGGGCGCTGCCCGAGCTGCAAGCCGCCGGGCTGCTCGCCGGTGACGGCCTCGCCCCGCGCTTCGCGCAGGTGCTCGCCCAGCTCGCCAAGCCGGGCCTGTGGATCGAAGGGCTCTGGATGCCCGACGACACCAACCAATCCCCGACCCGGCTGCTGGCAGTGGCCACCGAGGAAGGCTCGGTGCTACTCGTCCAGGACCCGGGCGAATCCGAACAGCACGGGGGTGACCTGCGGATCTCCGTGCATCCGCGGACCTCGGTCGGCGCCGCGGCGGTCCAGGGCATGCCGCCGTCCCCGCCCGGGAAACGCCCGCGCCTGGCGGTTCCGGTCGCCGATCTCACACGGCGCGACAACGCCGACGAAAGCTTCGAGAACCTCGACATGATGCAGTCCGCCGGTCCGAAGCGAGCCGCCCCGGCGGCCACGACGCTGCGCGCGATAACCGAGGAAAGCCACTTCCGCGACGGCCAGTTCACCGCAAACCTCCGCAACCGGCTGGGCCGCACGCACCGCTCCCAAGTGCTGAAGTGGTTCGACGCCTTCGAACCGGACGGCCGCTACGGCCTGACCCAACAACACCGCCCAGGCCTCGGCCCAGAACTCGTCCTCGCCCCACTAAGACCAGCAGAACTCGGCGCGGCCCTGGAAAACCGGATCGCCGAAATCCGCACCGCCGGCTGAACACCACCCCGGGCCCCGGTGTGAAACGAAACCGCTGGGGCGGTTGGTCTGTCTGGGGCTTCGGCCCGTCCTGATCGGCATCGCCGCAGGTCGCCGGGTGTGGTATCAGGTAGCGGTCAGGGCGCGTTGATGCCGGGTTTCGCGGCGCTCGGCCTTCCGCGGCACCGGGAGGAGGCCGTGCTCATGAGGACTCGTTTCGGGCTGGTGGTCTCGTTGTTCGGCGTCGCCGCGCTGGCGGCTGCCGGACTTGCCACCGGGGCTGCCGCGGCAGGACATTCCTGGGCCGCGGCATCCAGCGCGGCCGTGCATCCCGGGGTGCAGACCGTGACCAACTCCGCGCAGTGCACCGCCAACTTCGTGTTCCAGGGCGGGTCGAAGGTGTACCTCGGGCAGGCCGCGCACTGCGCCGCGAAGGGCGATGCCACTCAGACCAACGGCTGCACCTCGGAGTCGCTGCCCATCGGCACCCACGTCCAGGTCAGCGGGGCGAGCAAGCCCGGGGTGCTCGCCTACAGCTCATGGGTGAGCATGCAGGCGATCAAGGAGAAGGATGCCAACGCCTGCGCCTACAACGATCTCGCGCTGGTCGAACTCGATCCGGCCGACGTCGGGAAGGTCAACCCGAGCATGCCGGTCTGGGGTGGCCCCAACGGCCTGAACACCTCGGGACTGCAGCAGGGCGACGTGGTCGTGACCTACGGCAATTCGAAGCTGCGGGCCGAAGCCAGCGAGCTGAACGCCAAGCAGGGCACGTCCCTGGGCGACAGCGGCGGCGGTTGGAGCCACACCATCCTCACCTCCACGCCGGGCATCCCGGGCGATTCCGGCAGTGCCGTCCTGGATGCCACGGGCCGCGCGGTGGGCGTTCTGTCCACTTTGAACATCACGACCAACATCGGGACCAACAACGCCGGCGACCTCTCCCGCGAACTGGGCTACATGCACGCCCACTCGTCGTTGCGGAACGTCTCCCTGGTGACGGGCACGCAGGACTTCCGCGGCACCACGGCCATGCCGTGACGCTCGACCTGCTCGCGATCCCGGCATCCGACGAAGACGCCAACGGCCGGCAGCGCAGCAGGACCGCGCTGCTGCGGGCGCGCGCAATGGTGAGTTTTGCCTGGTCAGGGACCGTGAACGGTTGTGGGCGCTATGGCACCCGAAACCGCTCACGGGCACTGCGCTGCGCCGATCCAACGCCCTCTGGGATCTTGCGATCGAGATGTGGAAAAGATCAGGCCCTTCATCCCCGGAACTCTCGGCCTCTACCCTGCGTCCTAGGCGTTGCAGGTGATCGGCGGCTGAGAGGTTGCGGACGTGTACATCGAGGAGCAAGGCGCGGGAGACGGCGACATCAAGGTCACCGTCGAGGGCGAGGAGTACACCGCCGAGGCCAACTACGACTTCGATGGCGATGGCATCGACGACACCGTCGCGGTAATGACCGACGACGGCTTCGTCGCCTACATCGACGATGACGCCGACGGTCAGGCCGACGTGATGCAGACGATCAACGCCGACGGCGTGGTGGTCGGGCAGGCCCGCTACGACGCCGGCACCGGCCACTGGACCGGCGAGGCCCCGCAGCAGCACCCCGGCGGCGGCGACCCGCAGGACCAGGAGCACGGCCGGTCGATGGTCATCGACACGCCGCAGGGCGACATGCAGGTCGGCCCGGCCACCGAGGACACCAACCAGGACGGGATCGCCGACACCGCGGTCGTGGAGACCGAAACCGGCGGCACCATGCTGGTCACCGACGTCGACGGCGACGGATCGGCCGACCAGGTGGTGGAGATCAGCCAGACCGGCGATGTGACGATCTCGCACCACACCGGCGACGGCCAGTGGACCGTGGTCGAGCACGGCAAGATTAGCGACGAGGGGCAGTACGCCCCGAACCCCGCGACCGGCGCGACCGACGACGCGGCCTGGACCTTCGATGAAACCGCCCAGCCACACGCGGCCACCGTCGACACCGGGGCGCACGGCGACCAGCAGGGCCAGCGCGGTGGGGGCGCGGCCGGCAAAGCGGACTCCGACGACGCCTGGGTCTGACCTCTAGACCGCAAATCTTTTCCCCGCCCGATGCGCCTGCTCCAGGCCGTCGGGCGGGGTTTTCTTCGCCCGCAGCGCCGAACAACCGCCATTCGGACGACGCCCGCGCGTAACCCGCCGTTCGCGCAACCGTCCGGTTCCCCGGAAATTCTGGGACGCAGCGATCCCCAGGCGGCGAGATTTTCGTCCGGACCACCTCCAAGATCGCTTCTGAATCGATTCCCTTATCGTTCTTGTGAGAGAACGAACAACGCTGATCTCCATTCAGCGGCCATTCCGCCGTTAGCCTCGGTGCATCCCTTTTTAACTTCACCCGGTCTTCGGGGCGGGCGAAGCTTTCCCTGCAAAGGCCGACGACCCCGTCGGCAAATCCGGGCTGTGGCGCCCAGTCAGGAGACACGACGCGATGACCGCATTGACCATCCCAGGTCTCGACAAGGCACCGACCACGCACGAGCGCCTGTTGTCGTGGGTGCGCGAAGTCGCCGAGCTGACCACCCCCGACCAGGTGGTGTGGTGCGACGGTTCGCAGCAGGAATGGCAGCGGATGACCGACCGCCTCGTCGAGGCCGGCACCTTCACCCGCCTGGAGAAGAAGCCGAACTCGTTCTACGCGGCTTCGGACCCCTTGGACGTGGCGCGTGTCGAGGAGCGGACCTTCATCTGCTCCGTCGAGGAGAAAGACGCCGGGGTCACCAACAACTGGATGGACCCCGACGAGATGAAGGCGACCATGACGGAGCTCTACCGGGGCTGCATGCGTGGTCGCACGATGTACGTGATCCCGTTCTGCATGGGACCGCTGGACGCCGAGCCGCCGAAGCTGGGTGTCGAGATCACCGACTCCGAGTACGTCGTGGTGTCGATGCACATCATGACCCGGATGGGCGCGAAGGTCCTGGAGCGGCTGGGCACCGAGGGCGATTTCGTACCCGCGCTGCACTCGGTGGGCGCGCCGCTGGAGCCGGAGCAGCAGGACGTGCCGTGGCCGTGCAACGACATCAAGTACATCACCCACTTCCCCGAGGAGCGGATGATCTGGAGCTTCGGCTCCGGCTACGGCGGCAACGCGCTGCTGGGCAAGAAGTGCTACTCGCTGCGGATCGCCTCGGCGATGGCCCGCGACGAGGGCTGGCTGGCCGAGCACATGCTGATCCTGAAGCTGATCTCGCCGGAGGAGAAGGTCTACTACGTCGCGGCCGCGTTCCCGTCGGCCTGCGGCAAGACCAACCTCGCGATGCTGCAGCCCACCATCCCGGGCTGGCGGGTCGAGACCCTCGGTGACGACATCGCGTGGATGCGATTCGGCGAGGACGGCCGGCTCTACGCGGTGAACCCGGAGGCCGGGTTCTTCGGCGTCGCGCCGGGCACCAACTGGAAGACCAACCCGAACGCGATGCGCACCATCGAGCAGGGCAACTCGCTGTTCACCAACGTGGCCCTCACCGACGACGCCGACGTCTGGTGGGAGGACATGGAGGGCGAGCCGCAGCACCTCACCGACTGGAAGGGCCGCGACTGGACCCCGGACAACGGGGAGAACGCCGCGCACCCGAACTCGCGGTACTGCACGCCGATGTCGCAGTGCCCGATCCTGGCGCCGGAGTGGGACGACCCGAAGGGCGTGCCGATCTCGGCGATCCTCTTCGGCGGTCGCCGCAAGACGACCGTTCCGCTGGTGAACGAGGCCTTCGACTGGCAGCACGGCGTGTTCATGGGCGCCACCCTCTCGTCGGAGAAGACCGCCGCGGCGGCCGGCAAGGTCGGCGATGTGCGGCGCGACCCGATGGCGATGCTGCCGTTCATCGGCTACAACGTCGGCGACTACTTCCAGCACTGGGTGAACGTCGGCAAGTCCGCCGACGCCGCCAAGCTGCCGCGGATCTTCTACGTGAACTGGTTCCGCCGCGGTGAGGACAAGCGCTTCCTGTGGCCCGGCTTCGGGGAGAACTCCCGCGTGCTCAAGTGGATTGTGGACCGGCTGGAGGGCAACGCGGCCGCCGCCGACACCGCGATCGGGCGGGTGCCGACCGCCGACGAGCTGGACCTGAGCGGTCTGGACACGCCGACGGCCGACGTCGACGAGGCGCTGAACGTCGACGTCGAGGAGTGGAAGGCGGAGCTGCCGCTCATCGAGGAGTGGTTCAGCACCATCGGCGACTCGTTGCCGAGCTCCATGCACGATGAGCTGGAGGCCTTGAAACAGCGTCTCGGTCACTGACCGAGCGACCCCCGGACGGGTGGACTTACCGAAGCGACGTGGGAAGCTTCGCGTCCGCCCGTCCGGCGCGGAGCTCCGCCAATATGTGCGCATTCGTGCGGCGTTTCCCCAAGAGAGCTGAAGCTCTTTCGGGGAAACGCCGTTTTCGCTTTCGCCCCCGGTGGATCTACGCAGTCCGAGGGGAGCAGATCCAGGGATTCCAAACGATCAGCAACCCGGCGGACACTGGCAGCGTCCCAGTGACTACCGCCGAAAACGGCGCGCCGATACGAGGGGGTGTGTCATGGCTGATCTGGCCATGTTGGCGTTGTCCCTGATCGCGGTCGCTGCGGTGTTCGTTTCGCTGCGCAGGGAGGACCACGAGGTCGACGAGCAGTCGGAAGCCGGTGAGATCGACCGTATTCACCGGGACACGATTCCGATCCGGAGGAGGCCACAACTGCGATGACTGCAAGGCGTCTCCAAAGGCCCGCGGGCGGCGAGCGGATCAAATCCACTCACCGCCCGCGAGCTTTTCGAGCAGTGCTGCGCCATCCGGGGATCAGCCGAGCGTGCCCGCCAGTCGCTCCAGCGCATCCAGCAGGGTCTCGCCACCGGACGCGAAGCCGCGCGTCGGCTCAGATGTCGGGAGGCCCTCGCAGGTGCACTCGTGCGCGGCGGCCGTGACCGTTTTCTCAGCTACGGAGCGGTGTCCGGTGCCTGCCGTCGGAGACCGAGTCGGGCATCTCGGCGGCGAAGCCGGACATCAGCCGGTACGCCGGTGTGGAGCTTGCCGCCGGTCAGGGCGACGCGTTCGCGCATGCCGACCAGGCCCAACCCGGAGCTCGGCAGCGCGACCGCGTGCGCGCGGGGGCTGCGCCGGTTCGTCACGGTCAAGGTGAGGTCGTCCCCGTCCTCTCTCACCGTGACCTGCACCGCAGCGTGCGGGGCGTGTTTGGCGGCGTTGGTGAGGGCTTCCTGCACCACGCGGTACGTGGTGCGCCCCACGACGGGCGGCACGTCCGGAACGGGATCGGGCATGGTGAGCCGGACGTTCGCGCCCGACCGCACAGCACCGTCTACCAGGTCGGCGATCCCGGTCGTGCTCGCCGCCGCGGGTTCGGCCTCGGCGTCGTGCCGCAGCGCACGGAGCATGTCGTGCAGTTCGGACATCGCGATGGCGCTCGTCGAGCGGATGATCTCGGCCAGCTCGGCGCTTCGCTCGTCGACGGCGTTCGCAGCCAGCGCCTCGGTGTGCCGCGACACGACGCCGATCCGGTGCGCCACGACGTCGTGCATTTCCCGGGCGATCTCGCGCCGTTGCGCACCGACCGCGCGTTCGGCGAGCAGTTCCCGCTCCCGCTCGACCTGCTCCGCGCGTTCCCGGTAGTCGGCCAGGACGCGTTGCCGCCCGAACACCCACAGGCCGAGTAGCAACGGTACCGCCACGGACAACATCACCACGCTCGCCGCGAACCCCACGCGGACCTCGTCCCGCCACGCGGAAGGAAAGCCCCCCATGGCCCTGGCCCTGGCACCCGCGCACGTCCTCGCCGACCCGGCACCGATCATCGCGATGAGCGGGTGGGGGCTGGCCACGCTGCTGCTCTTCGGCTGGCTGGCGCTGTTCGTATGCGCCCTGATCAGCATCCTCCTCTCACCGCACACCGGTGGGATGAAGATCGCGTGGCTCGTGTTCGCCTTCGTGGCCCCGTTCCTGGGCTGCCTGCTGTGGTTCGTCGTGGGCCGGGGTGACGCCTACCGGCGTCGCGCGGTCTGACGACCTGCGCTACGCCAGGCCCGCGTCGTGGGTGATGATCGCGACCTGGGTTCGGTTGACGGCGCCCAGCTTGTTCATGATCCGTCCGATGTGGACCTTGACGGTGGATTGGCTCATGTCCAGGTCGGTCGCGATCTCCGCATTGCTCGAACCCCGGACAACCGCCACCGCCACCTCGCGTTCCCGGGCGGTCAGCTGGTCAACCTTGGACTTCGCGGCGTGCGCGGCGATGCCACCTGCGGAGAACGCGGGGAAACATCGAGCGTCTCAATGGAAATTGCGGACAACGGATCAGTGCTTGATGGCTCCCGCCAGGTTGAAGGCGCCGCCGAGAGTTCGGCCGACAATCAGGTACAGGGCGATCACCGGGGCCGTGTAGAGGATCGAGTACGCCGCCAGCTGGCCGTAGGCGATCAGGCCGCCCTGGCCGAAGAAGGTGAACACGCCGACCGATGCCGGCTGCGCGGCCGGATCCAGCAGCAGGATGAACGGCACGAAGAAGTTTCCCCACGCCGTGAAGAACGTGAAGATCGCGACCACGGCCATGCCGGGCACTATCAGCGGCAGCACGACCGAGCGCAGCGCCTGCATCGCCGACGCGCCGTCCACCCACGCGGCCTCTTCGAGGCTGATCGGGACGCCGTCCATGAAGTTCTTGGTCATCCAGATCGCGATCGGCAACGAGGTGGCGGCCAGGAACAGGGTGGTGCCGAACATCGAGTCGATCAGCTCCAGCTGCACGAACATGCTGTACACCGGCACCATCACCGCGGTCATCGGCAGCCCGGACGCGAACAGCACGATGTACAGGAACGGCCGCCGGAACCGGAGCTGGTAGCGCGACAGCGGATACGCGCACAACACCGCGGCGACCACCGCGATCAGCGCCGCGCCGCCGCTGAGCAGCAGACTGTTCCACAGTGGACGGACGCTGACCTCCCAGCTCAGCACCTGGCCGAAGTTGTCCAGGGTGAACGCGTTCGGCAGCCGCGCCGACAGCGGCGCGTCCACGTCGAACGCGGCCGTGACCAGCCAAAGCAGCGGAGCCAGGAACACCAGGGCGATGACCGCGAGGACAAGGTGGACAACGGTGGACCCCCACCGCCGCGATTTCCATTGAAATCGACGGTCCGATTTCCATTGAAGTTGCGCAGAAGTCACCGAATCCATCACAGCTCCTCCCTCAGGCTCTTCGCGTACACCACCGCGAACAGCCCGCCGATCAGCAGCAGCACCAGGGAGATCGCGGCGCCGTAACCGATCTCGTCGAACTCGAACGCCGAGTCGTACATCAGCAGCGGCAGCGTCTGCGTCTCCGCGCCCGGACCACCGGCGGTCAGCACGTAGATCAGCGTGAACAGCCCGATCGTCTGCAACGTGATCAGCATCAGGTTGGTCAGCACCGAACGCCGGATGATCGGCAGCGTGACGTACCAGAACCGGCGGAACACCCCGGCGCCGTCGACCTCGGCGGCCTCCACCAGATCGGTTGGCACCTCGGACAGCGACGCCTGGTAAACCAGCATCGAGAACGCGGTGCCGCGCCAGACGTTACCCAGGATCACCGCCACCATCGGCGCGCTGTAGAGCCAGTCCTGCGGGTCGAGCCCCAGCCCGGCCAGCAGGTTGTTCAGCGTGCCATCGGTGTTCAGGAACGCGTAGACGGCGAAGGCGGCGACGAGCTCCGGCAGCACCCACGCCGACACCACGACGGTGCCGACCGCGCTGCGCAGCCAGCGGCTGCGGTGCTGCGTCAGCACCGCGATCAGCAGGCCCAGGCAGTTCTGCCCGATGACCGCCGAGCCGACCGTGAAAACCACGGTCAGCCACGCCGAATGCCACAGCGCCGGGTCGGTGAACAGGCGCCGGTAGTTCTCCAGTCCGACGAACTCGGGCGCAGTGGCCGCCGCACCGGTCAGCGCCGCATTGGTGAAGGAGATGTACCCGCTCCACAGGATCGGCCCGGCGACGAACAAGCCGAGCAGCAGCAGCGCGGGCGCCATCGGCACCAGCCACCGCCCGACCCGCGCCGCCATCAGCCTGCCCGGGTGTTCGCCGGCTGCACGATGCGCGAAACCTGCTGCGCCCACTGGTCGGCGACCTCGGCCGGCGGCTTGCCCGCCACCACGTCGAGCACCGACTGCTGGATCTGCTCGGACACCTTCGGATACTCCGGCAGCGCGGGCCGGTAGTGCGTGGTGCCCAGCAGACCGATCCAGAACGGGTTGAGCGGGTTCGCGTCGATCACCCGCGGGTCGGCGGCGGCGTCCGCGCGGGCCGGGAGGTTTCCGCTGGCCGCCGCGTACTCCACGACGTTGTCCTTGGCCATCGCCTGCTTGATGAACTCGAACGCGTCGTCCTGCTTCCGGCTGGACGAGCTGATCGCCAGCGTCCAACCGCCGGAGAGGGTGACCGTGCCCGGCGCCTGCCCGTGCTGGGTGGGCATCGGCGCCGCCGCCATCGTCCGGCTCCAGTCCTGCCAACCGGAATCCACCCAGTTGCCGGAGGCGAAGCTGCCGTCCAGCCGGATCGCGACCTTGCCCTCGCGGGTCAGGTCGTCGCGGAACACCTTGTCGTACTGCGCATCGGCGATCTGCGCCTTGCTCTGCGTCAGGTCCTCCGACAGCGCGGTGGACAGGAAGCCCATCGCATCGGCGAAGCCCTCGCTGGGCGCGATCCACTTCTGCTGCTGCTGGTCGTAGAGGGTGCCGGTTCCGGTGCCGTACAACAGCATTTCGACGGTCTGCATGCTGACCGACTCGCCCTCGGCCTTGCCCAGCGCGAGGTCCAGCGCGATGGCGTCCGGGCGGCGCTGCTTGACCAGCCGGGCGGCGTCGAGGATGTCGTCCCAGGTCCGCGGCCGCCACTCGGCGGGCAGGCCGACCTCGGCGAACAGCTCGCGATAGTACCAGAGGCCGCGGGTGTCGGTGTCCAGCGGAACGCCGTAGGTCTTGCCGTCCTGGGCCTTCCCGGCTTGCTTGGTGGCGTCGATGTACTGGCCCCAGTCCGGCCACTGCGCGAGGCGGCCGTCCAGCGGCGCCAGGTAGCCGGCCGCGACGTCGGAGTTCACGTTGAAGCTGTCTTCGTAGAGCACGTCCGGCGCGGTGGACGGCGAACGCATCCGCAGCTGGAGCTTCGACAGGTACTCGCTCTCCGGCGCGACCACCGGGTCCAGCTTGACCGTCTTGCCCGGGTGCGCCTGCTCGTACTGCTGCCTGACCCGCTGCATCCACTGGTCGACCTGCAGCGTGTTGCCGTACCGGTGGTAGGCGACGCTGATCGTGTTCGGATCGTCCGCGGCGCCGCCGCCGCACGCGGCCAGCGTGACCGCCAACGTAGTGGTGATGAGCACGGACATCGCTTTTCTTCGGCGCATCGCGGTCCTCCCGCCAGCAGTGGTTGCGCCCGACCTGAGATCCGGATCACACTCTGGGCAAGTTAATTCCATTCGATGGAACAAGTCAACGATCTTGCCGTCCCCGGGTGAGGAGCGCCGATGGCGAAAGCGTCCTGGCAGGGCACGAATCTGCCGCGGGTGGGCGGATTCAACCGCGCGGTGGTGCTCGACGCGATCCGCCAGCAAGGTGAAGTCAGCCGCGTCGAACTAGCGCAGCGCACCGGGCTGACCGCGCAGACGATGTCCAACATCGTGCGCGCGCTGATCGACGACGGGCTGGTCACCGAGAACGGGCATGCGCCATCCACCGGCGGCAAGCGCCGGGTGCTGCTGAAGGTGGTGCCGGACGCGTACTCGGCGGTGGGCCTGCACCTCGATCCGGAACGGATCACCGGTGTCCTGCTGGACATGGCCGGCGGGGTGCGGATGCGCAGCCGCCGCCGCGTGCCCGCCGACGCCTCGCCCGCGGCGGTCGGGGCCGCACTGGCCCGCACCTTCCACCAGCTGGTGCGGCGTTCCGGCATCGCCGACGGCCGGGTGCTCGGCGTCGGGCTCGCGGTGCCCGGCCCGCTGGACGCGGCGAACCGCCGGGTGCTGGCGCCACCGAACCTGGCCGGCTGGGCGGAGGTTCCGCTGGCCGACATCGTCGAGGAGCGCGCCGGGCAGCCGGTGGTGATGGACAACGACGCGACGGCGGCGGCGATCGGCGAGCGGTGGGCCGGGCGGGCGGACCGCGCTGGGTCGTTCGTGTACGTCTACCTGGGTTCCGGGGTGGGCATCGGCGTGGTGCTGGACGATCAGGTGCATCGCGGGATCAGCAACAACGCCGGCGAGATCGGCCACGTGCACAGCGGCGGCGGGCGCGAATGCCATTGCGGCAGAAGAGGATGCCTGGAGGCGTACTGCTCGATGCGCGCGATCGTCGCCGACTGGCGGGCTGCGAGCCGGGCGGAGCCCGACGGGGAACCGGCCGCGGCGGCGTACGAGCGGCTGTGCCGACTGGCGGCGGAGGGCGATACCACGGCCGGTCGGGTGCTGCGCGTGGCGGCGACCCGGTTGGGCCAGGCGTTGGCGTCGGTGGTGAGCGTGTTGGACGTCGACCGCGTGGTGCTCGGCGGACCCGCGCTGCGGCACGTGGCGGAGCTGGTGCGGACGCGGGTGGCGAAGGTCGTCGAGGCGCAGGTGTGGGCGCCGGAGGTGCGCCCGGTGCGGGTGGAGACTGCGCTGATCGGCGAGGACGCCGGAGCGGTAGGCGCGGCCTCGCTGGTGTTGGACCACGCCTACTCGCCCCGCCTGGCCACCCTCCTCGGCTCCTGATCGACCCCCGGGCTCAGCGGCGGACGACTAGAACTTCTTGAACATGTCGCCATACTGGTTGTCCCAAACCGACTGCTTTTTGGTGCCCGGGTAGCAGTGGTAGCTCACGTCGTTGGAACCGCCGCTGAAGTCGCCCGACACCTGGTAGCGGACACCATCGACGCTCTGCGCCGGATTGGCGCCCTCGTAGATCGATCCGTCCGGGCGCCTGAAGCCGTCGTGGCTGATTTTATCAAGATCCTTGTACGCCGCCTCGTCCTTCCTCGCGGCATCCTGGTAGCGGTCGTTCGCAGCCTTGTACTCGGCGTAGGACTTCTCGCCCGACCGGAGGTCGTGCCAGGCCTGATCCCGCTCCCGCTTCGCCTCGAAGCGAGCGTCGTCGGTGCCCCCGTCCTTGTAGGCCTGCAACTTCTCCTGGCGTTTGAGGTCCGCGATCTCCGCGGCGTTCTTGCCGAAGTAGTCCTTGTGCGCCTGATCGCCGATGTTCTCCGGGAACTTGTTGGCACCCGATGACTTGACGTTCGTGTTGTCCATCCCGGTGATGTTCGTTCTCTGGTGCTTGTTCTGGTGGGCTTCGACCTCGACGTTGTACTTCTTGCCGTTCACGTCGTACGTCCCCACGGGCTTCTGCTCGAGCGCCTTGGTCTCCGGCGGGTCCGTGTTGCTGCCGCCCTGGTTCGAAGGCCCTTGCCCGTTGTTCCCGGTCTCCGGCGTGTTCGGGGCCCCGTGCTTGCGCCCGGTCTTGTCCTTCGACCCCGAGGTGGCCGCCTGCCCCTGCTGGCCCTGCGTGTTCTTCCCGCCGCCCTTCTTCGGCATCAGCCCCAGCGGGTCCTTGGCGCTGTGCGGGTTGCTGACGTAGGCGACGGGGTTCGGGGCCGGGGCGAGTCCCAGCGGGTCCTGGCTGAGGTAACGACCGGTGGCCGGGTTGTAGTAGCGGTAGACGTTGTAGTTCAGACCGGTTTCGAGGTCGGCGTACTGGCCGGGGAACCGCAGCGGCGTGCTGGCGGCGGTCGGCTGCGCGGGCAGTTCCCTGCCCCACAGGCTGTTTCGGCCGTGCCAGGTGAGGATTCCGCTGGGATCGACCAGATCGGTCGTCGTTCCCACCGGGTCGGTGATGACCGAGTGGAACCGCTCCGGCGCACCCGCGCCGCGCTCGAGCTGGGCGACGGGTGCGTCATCGTCCGGATGATGCGCCCAGGTCGTCACCGTGCGGCGGCCGTTGGCATCGGTGTGCACCTGCTCGATCAGCGTCCCGCCGTCCCAGGTGAAGTCGGTCTGCTCGGCCACCGCTGACATGTCGGGAGTGAGTCGCTGCTTGGCGATCCGCCGGCCGACCGGGTCGTACCGGTACCGCCAGACGACGCCCTCCGAGGTCGTCACAGCGACCAGCCGGTCGTAGGAATCCCACGCATAGCGCCAATTCCGGCCAGCGTTGTCGGCGCGGAGGACCAGCCTGCCCTGCGCGTCGTGCTGGAAGGTGACCGCCCCCGCGGCGATCAGGCTGTTGCCCGCATAGCGCCGCGGACCGGTCTCAGCATCGTTGAGGCCGTTCGACGCGACGACGTTCCCCGAACCGTCGTACCGGTAGCTCTCCCGCCGGTCCGGTGCGATGACTTCGACCACCCGGCCGGACGGGTCGATCTGGTAGCGAATGCTCCCGGAGAGCCCGTCGTCGGTACCGATCAGCTTGCCGTCGGGTCGGTAGAGGAACCGTCGCCGCAGCACGTGCTGGCCCGAGCGTCCCGCAACCACCTGCGAGGTGAGCCGCTGCTCGCCGTCGTACGACTGCACCAGGGTCACCGCGCCGTCGACCGAACGGTTGATCTGCTGACCGGCGGCGTCGTAGCCGAAGTTCAGCGAATGCCCGGCGAAGGACAGGCCGGTCGGCCGGCCCGCGGCGTCGTAGTTCCAGGCACTGGCCACCCCGGACGGCGTCTGCCGCCGGATCACGCCGTGTTGGCTGTCGTAGTCGAACGTGACCGACCGGCCGTTGATGGTCTCCGCGGTGATCCGCCCCTGGTCGTCCCGCTCGAACTCGAGGACGGCGTCGTCGTTGGTCGCCCGGATCAGGTGGCCGACGGGTGAAAAGGCGTACTCGGTGACGCCCGAGGGAGCCCGCCACTCGATCAGGTTGCCGAGCGCGTCGTAGACGTATTCGGTCTCCTCGCCCGCACCGTTGACCGAGCGCACGAGCTGTCCCGCCAGGTCGTAGACGTAGCGCAGCACCCGGCCGTCGAAATCGTGTTCCTCGATCACCCTGCCCGCGAGGTCGTAGACGTAGCGCCAGGTCTGGCCCTGCGGATTCGTGACGGAGGTCAGCCTCCGCTCGGTGTCGTAGGTTCGCGTGGTGCGTGCCCCGGTCTGGTCGAGGCTGGCTAGCTCGACCTCGAACGGGCCGTACTCGGTGGCGGTCACTCCGCCCATCTCGTCGGTCTGCGCGATCTGGTTGCCCTCGGGGTCGTAGCCCCACTGCACCCTGTTGCCCAGCGAGTCGACGCGCCAGGAACGACGGCCTTCCACGGTCCAGCCGAGCTGGATCCGCCCGCCAGCCGGCGTCGTCGTCTCCCGGGGGCGTCCGAACAGGTCCAGCAGCCGGGGGTCGGGCTCGTTGAGTTCCGGTTCGGTGGTCTCGGCACGCCCGGATCGGATGCTTTCGACGCTGAGTTGCGGTGCTACGCCCACCTTTCCGCTGAACGGGTCCAACGCCTCGTCGTCGTAGGCACGGGTCCAGGCGCGTTCACCACCCTTCACCTCGATCGATTCGACGGTGCCGTCGTCGGCGAGGTACAGCCGGACGATGCTTCCGTCCGGGCGCGCGATCCACCTCGGCTTGCCCAGGCTGTCGTACTGGTAGTACGTGGTCCGGCCCAGCGGATCGGTCCGGTAGAGCAACCGGTCGTAGCGATCCCACGTCGACAGCGTGGTGTTGCCGAGCGCATCGGACTCCCGCACGAGCTGCTTCGCGTCGTTGAACTCGAACTCTTTGATACCGCCCAGGGAATCGGTGTACCGGGTGATCGACCCGTCGTAGGCGAAGGTGGAGTCGAAGAAGCCCTTGTCGCCCACCGTCCGGACGCAGCGGCCGTGCTCGTCGTAGATGTAGCGGAACCAGAACCCGTTGCGGTCCTGCCACTCCGTCAGCCTGCCCGCGCTGTCGTACTGGAACAACAGCGCCTTGCCCGAGGAGTTGACCACCTCGCTCAGGCGTCCCCGGTCGTCATAGCCGTACCGCATGACCAGCACGTTGAGATCGTTTTCGGGGTCGACCACGCGAACGGCCGTGACCCGTTCCCGAGCGCTGTCGATCTCCACCCGGTACCCGTCGGAATGCCGAATCGCCTTGGGCGGCCCGAACCGGTGGTGCTCAATGTCGATCCGGCGACCGCCGGCGTCCTCGACCGCCAGCAACGGCAGGACCCGGTCGCGCTCGCCCAGCGGACCGAAGTGCAGGATCTCCTCCTGCTGCGGCTTCTCCAGGCTGTAACCGCCGCCGTCCCGCACGCTCAACGGCCACCGCGGTCCTTCGATCGGCAGCACCTCGGAATCCGCTGCCGGCAGTGGGTAGACCAGGATCATGCCGTCCGGGGAGAAGTAGCAGACGTTCTCCGAGTCGACCTCCAACCGCTGGTCCAGCGTCGAGGTCCACGACGGACCGAACCACCGCCCCGCGCGGTACGACGAGATGTACATCCGCTTCAGCACCAGACTCAGCGGGCCTTGGATTTCCAGGTCGATCTCGGTCATCACCACGTGACCGGTGGCCAGGTCGACCGGTTCGGAACCGCCGGTGCAGATGTCCTCCCCCAGAATCGAACGGTCCCTGGGATTGCCCGGCTTGTTGCTGGAGCCGTTCGGCTTGCTGTTCGACGGCATCGTCGGGGAGCTGCCGCCATTGGAATCGCTCGGCTTCGTCGGCGTATCGGGCGCGCTGCTGCCCGGTCCGGCGCTGGATGGCTTGGTCGGCGCCGGACCGCTGTCGGGCGTGGGCTTCGACGTCGAACCGTCGTCGGACGACGGCTTGGTCGAGGCCGGACCGTTGTCCGGGGACTTCGGCCTCGGACCGTCGGCGGACGACGGCTTGGTCGGGGCCGGGCTATTCGGGCCGTCGGCCTTCCCGTCATTGGACTTGATCTTGTTCAGGGCTTTCTTGGCGTCGCCAAAGGAAGTGCCGAGCTTCTTCAGCAACGGCGACAGCGCCTTCATCGCCTTGATCAGCTTGGTGGTGATATCGGCGATCTTGGCCACGGTCTTCGCCACCGTCGTGACCACCTGCGGCACCACCCAGGCCATCGCGATGCCCAGCGTGGCCAGGACCTGCAGCGCCCACGAGATCAGGCGGCCGACGAGTTCAGCGATGATGTCGCGGACGAGGGTTCGAACCGTCGCGACGACCTCGCCCGCGGTGCTGATCCCGCCCGAGGCGCCTTCGGCTGCATTCTGGGCGGCCTCGATGAGCTTCGCCGTGTCCTCGCTGCGCGCCCGGTAAGCATCCGCAGCCTCGCCGGTCCAACCGGCGGTGTCGCTGTTGACCAGGTTGGCCATCTCGGTGTTGATCTCACCCAGTTCGGTGGCGATGTTCTGCCAGGTTTCCGAGTGGGCCTTGATCTCGTCGGCGTCGCCGGTCAGGGCGTCAAGCGCGTCGGACAACGGGCCGATGTGCTCCATGAGCCAGCCGACCCCGGCGGCGAGGATCGAGCCGAAGGGGTCCATCGCCATGCTGACCGCGTCCATCGCTGTGCCCGCCACGCCGAGCACACCGGAAGCCCAGTCACCGCTCTCGATGGCCTGCTTCGTGTCGTTCACCGACTCCAGGATCGGCACACCGCTGAACGCCTGCGTCGAGTCCTGTCGCTCAGCGACCAACGGATTCGTCACTGCATCACTCCGGGGTTGGAAGAACGGGCAAGGTCAGGTGACGTCAGTCCCGCAGCGGGTCGAAGTCGGGGCCGAAGTCGTCGTCCTCGTCTTCGAAGCGGGGCCGCTTCGGCGGTGCCGCAGGCGGCGTCGGCCCGGCAGCCGGGGGCGCGGGCGGCGGCTTCGGGGTTTCCTCGTCGGCCGGGAGTTGCCACTTCGACGAGGTTTCCGGCTGCTCTGGCTCCTGGTCCTCGGGCTGCTCGGGGAACCGCTCGCGCAGGTTGTCCAACATCATCGAGCGCGTCTGCGGGTCCTCGTCCCCGAGATGCGCGGACATCGTCTCGCCGACCCGGCTCGCGATGTCGGACTGCGCACGGTGCATCGTGGACAGGATTTGCGCGGCGAGCTCGGACGGCGCCATCGTGCGGACCTTGTCGGTGAACTCCAGGTCCGTGACGCTGCCGTCGGCGCGGACCGTCACCTTGATGCGGCCGTCCGGGCTCGCCGCGGTCAGCCGCAACTGCTCGGTCTCCGCCTGCATTTCCTGGTAGCGCCGGGCCTTGTCGGCAAAACCCTGCGCCCACTCCTGGATCCGCTGCTCGGCCTCGTCGGGGTCGGCCCCGATCGCAGCGAACCCACCCCGGCTCTCGCCCGGCATCGCACAACCTCCAAAAAGCTTCTACTCCGCGATCTGCCTGCTGCCCTGGAACGGCGCCGAAGGCACCTCACCACGGCTTAACCCCATGGGTTCCGCTGCCTGACGCTGCACGGGCTCAACCGGATTCGAACGACCTACGGTATGTCGCGAACGGCTCGACCTGCTCCGCCTGGCGATACGACGCCGGCTCACCCTGCTCGGCCGGGGTATACGACGCCGTGTACGACGCCGGCTCACCCCGCTCAGCCGGGGCGTGCGACGCCGTGTACGACGCCGGCTCACCCCGCTCAGCCGGGGCGTGCGACGCCGTGTACGACGCCGGCTCACCCCGCTCAGCCGGGGTATACGACGCCGTGTACGACGCCGGCTCACCCCGCTCAGCCGGGGTATACGACGCCGTGTACGACGCCGGCTCACCCCGCTCAGCCGGGGTATACGACGCCGTGTACGACGCCGGCTCACCCCGCTCAGCCGGGGTATACGACGCCGTGTACGACGCCGGCTCACCCCGCTCAGCCGGGGTATACGACGCCGTGTACGACGCCGGCTCACCCCGCTCCATCGGGCGGTAGGACGCCGCCGCCGGCTCACCGTGCTCCATCGGGCGATAGGCCGCCGTTGACTCCACAGGCGACGACGCGCGGCTGAACCCCGTGGTCTCACCAACCGGCTCGCGCAGCGCGACTGCCGATTCCTTCACCCGGACGGCCTCGTCGAACTGCGAGAAGTTGTCCGCACCCGCTTCGTCGGTTTCCTGGTACGCCTTGGACGTCTGGCGCACGTTGTCCGCCGTGACGCTGATGCCTTCCTTCGCGGCCTTCAACGCGTCCATGCCCTCCTGCTCCATCGGGTTGATGATGGGCGGCAGGAACGAGCACAGGAGTCCGTACGCTTCGTCGGACATGCTCACGGCCTCGGCAGCCGAGATCGCGGTGTCCATTCGGTCGGTCAAGCCATCCAGGTGTCCGGCGTGCGCGGTCAGATCCTCGGCGACGACCTCGAACGTCATGGCGCTTCCCCTCGGTACTTCAGTCCAGCTTGGACAGGACTTCGGCCAGTCGGCGCTCGATGCGCCGGTTGTCGGCCGGGCTGATGCTGAGCCAGGAATCCTGGCTGACCATCAGGTAACGGCCCTGGGGCGTGTCGAACCAGGTGACCAGCGTCGACGCCCGCGCCGACCGGTGCGTGACGCCGAACTGCCCACCGGCGCAGCGGGTGTTCGCCAGCTCGGCCAGCCTCGCGGCGTCCTGCGCGGACAGACCGGCCCTGGCCAGCGCTGTCTCGTCGTCGTAGTCCCCGCCGAACGGGTCGTCCTCGTCCTCTTCGAGCGCGCTGGTCAGCTGCTCCCCGCGCAGGGACAGTGACCGCATCGGTCCGGGTTCGGCGGGCGGCAGCACGCTCACGGCCGACATCGCCAACGAGGTCGGGCGGATCTCAGTCAACCACAGCTCGTTCGCGACCAGCTGCGCGAGCACGCCGGTGCGCCCAGCGACGGCGGCCAGTGCCTGCACCGGGCCCCCGATGTGGCCCATCACGTCGACCGAGGTGTCGTTCTCGCCGAGCAACCGCAGCAGATCCGCCAGCCGCGGGTCGAGTTGGTCGCCCGTCGCGTACCCGCGGCCGGACAGCGACCGGAACGCATCGGCGGCGAGCTCGGCGCGCTCCTCCATCGTCGCGCCGAGGCTCGGCACCTCCAGCGGGAACGGGACGCGGCCCAGCCCGAGCGCGCCGTGGACGAGGTCGAATTCGGCGGCGGACAACACGAAGTCCGGCGCTGTTGTCGCGGTCATCGCTGGTCCTGCTGCTTCTTCCGCTTGCCCTCGCCGATCACCGGCGGCGGCAGGTCGGCGCCAGGCACCTCGACCACCGGGCCGCCCTCGACGTACTTGCTGGTGCGTTCCTTCTCCTGGCCTTCGTTCTGGCCGCGCCGGCCGCCCATAGACCCCATCCCGGGGGCGCCCGCATTGCCGGACTGACCGGGCATGGCTGAGGCTCCGCGACCGCCGAACCCGCCGTCGGGACCGCGGCCGGTGCCCGACCCGCCGCCGGAGCCCACGCCCGACGTTCCGCCCGGGCCCACACCGGAACCGCCGCCCGCACCCGGCAGGCCGACCGGTCCGCCGCGAAAGCCCGGGCCACCGCCGGGGCCGGAACCGCCGCCGGGGCCCGTGCCAGGCGTGACGGGTCCGCCCGGGCCGCCACCGGTGCCGGGGATCGGCGGGGTCGGCCCGCGCCACCCGCCGCGCGGATCGCCGGGTCCGGGGTTCACGCGCGGCCCGGTCGGGTAGGGGCCGTCCGGCCCCTGGAACGGCCGCGGCTGGTACTGCCGATCGTCGCCGAGCGGAGGCAGGTTGCCCTGCGGGTGGACGCCGTTAATGCCCTGGGGAGTCGTGGAGTTGGGCGGGTAGTCCCCGAGGGGCGGAATTGGCGGAATGGCCGGTGGCCGCAACGACTGCGTCGGGCCATCGAACGATGCGGGGCCGCCCAGCGGCGGGGCCGGGAAGGACGTCGTCGGCGCATCCATCGGCCCGGTACCGCTGGGGTTCGGCGGCTGGAACGGCGTCGGGTCGAGCGGCACGTTCGCGGTCAGGCGCTGGGTTGCCAAGACGTCGCCCGGCGGCGGCTCGACCGGCACCGTCGCGGTCAGGCGCTGGGTTGCCACGACGTCGCCCGGCGCCGAGTTCGGGAGGGTCGAGTCCGGCGCTTCCGGAGCCCTCCCCACGTTCTTGGGCTCCAACTTGGCGCGCTCGCCCAGGATCTGCTTCGTCCGGTGCACCGGCTCGTCGTTCCCGATCGGGTCCGGCGGGCGAGTGAACTTCGGGGTGTCGCCGTCGATGTTGCGGGACTGGTCCTCCATCCAGGTCATCACCTGGACCGCCTGCTGGTGGGCGGAGTCGGATCGGTCGCGGTGGGCCTTCAAGTCGACGCAGGCCTGCTTGAAGGCCTCCAAGTTGCCGGTGCTGTAGGTCACGAACGCCACCGCGTTGAGCTCCTCGCCGCCCCCGACCGGCTCGGGCATCTCGGCCCTGGCGGTTTCCATGATCCGCCCCTGCACCGCGATCCGCTCCGCCAGCGCGCCCGCGGTCGTGCCCGCGTCGTGGTTCCAGTCGGCCAGCTGCTGGATCGCCGACCGCGCCGCGTCGGCGGCCTCGCCCTCCCAGCCCGCTTCGGTGGCCCGCAGCCGCTCACCCATGCTCGTAGCGGATTCGGCCAGCTCGCGGCTCAGCCGGTTCCACTCATCGGCCAGCTGGCCGACGCGACCGGGATCGTTGCCGGCGTGCACCGCCTCGTAGAGCTCGCGGTGGCTGCGCGAGGCCCAGTTCTGCGTCTCGGTCAACGCGAAGTCGGCGTCCGGCCCAGTGGTCTTCTGCGTCATATCCGGTCTTCCCCCATCGACTACGGATCGGTGCGCCCGGCCGAAACCGGTCCCATCAAACGAGCTTCCGGAAGGAGTCCGACACGTGCTCCTCGATCTCCCGGTACTCGCGGATCGCGGAGACGACGGCGTCGCGGGCTCCCTCCAGGACCTCCCGGTAGCGCGTGAGCACTGCGTTGAAGGAGTTCTCGTCGCCGTCGGCACGGGTCGCGAACTTCGTCGCCATGGCCTCGCCGACCGGGTTCTGCCCCAACGGCGCGTGCTGGTTGAGCGAAGCGGACCTGGCCAACCAGTCGTCCACTGCGGACAACTGATCCTCCAGCGCGGCGCGGATCTCCGCACCCGCCGCCGGATCCAGGCGCAAACCTTGCGATTTCACCGCCCGGCGCAAGTGCCTGACGCCGGAGACGGACCGAACGAGCGCAAGCTTTGCCGGTTCTTCGACGTCTTCGCTCATGAATCCCCCAGATAAGACATCACCTGACTATGATCGCACACACTGTCAACGCCGGACCAACGCCAGACCAACGCGCGCGTTGGCCGGTGCACTCGCCGACGAACGACTCGATCGGGAGCGGATGTCTTCTCCGAGAACCCGACCAAAACTGCAGATTCGCTTGCTGGGCCCGGTTGAATTGCTGCGGTCGGACGGCAGGACGGCGGCCATCGGTGCCGCCAAACGGCGCAATGTCCTTGCCGCACTGGCAATCGGCCTCAATCGTGTCGTCTCCGTTGACCGGCTGATGGACATCGCCTGGAACGGCGATCCACCGCCCACGGCCAGGGCCTCGCTGCAAGGCCACATCGTCCAGCTGCGCAAGGACCTCGGCAACGGCCTGAAACTCGTCACCCGTTTCCCCGGCGACCTGCTGCTCGCGCCCCGCTCGCTGCTCGACGTGACGCGGTTCGAGGACCTGATCGCGGACGCCAGGGACGCGTCCGACGAGGAGGCCGTCGACCTGTTGCGCGCCGCGCTGGCCCTGCGCCGCGGCCCTGCCCTGGCCGACGTCGAGGCGGAGGGCCTGCGTCGCGACGCCTCGGACCGGCTGGACGAGTCGGTGGTCACCGCGGTGCACGAGCTGGCCCGGCGGCTGAACCGGCTCGGTCGCGCCGTCGAGGCGATCGACCAGCTCCGGGAGGCCGTCGCGATGCGGCCGCTGCGCGAGCCCCTGGTGGAGCTGCTGGTGCTGAGCCTGCACCAGGCCGGTCGGCAGGTTGGGAACCCCGGGCACATCCGCGGGAACTCGATCGCGTAACAACAGAAGACCCCCGCAGCTGGTGGCGGATTCCAGGGGTCACATTGCAACCCAAGGCTGCGGGGGCCTTCTGGGTCGTGTCAGGCCCGGGTGTGCCGCACGGCTTCCGCGACGGCTCGGCCGAAGGCGAGCATGCCCTTTGCGTTCGGGTGCAGCGGGGCCGCCACCGAGGTCGGGATGACGCCCTCGTAGTACTTGTCCGCCGGGGCGGCGCAGACGTCGTGGCCCGCGCTGACCGGGCCGAGGTCGACGAACTCCGCGCCGTGCGCCGCCGCCCGCGAACCGAGCATCGCGCTCAGCTTGTCCACACTGGACTGGATGTAGTCCGCGTCGCGCCCCCACATCGGTTCCTTCGGGTAGCAGCCGCCCGGCCGGAGGTAGGTGCCGTAGCCGACGACCACGATCTCGGCGTTCGCGGCCCGGTGGCGGATCTGCGCGAGCGCATCGTTGAAGCGCGTTTCGAGCGCGTCGATCCGCTCCGCCAGTTCGTCCCGGCCGCCTGCGGTGAACTCGTCAGCGCACGACGATCCGGCCGGTTCCGGCAGCAGGTTGATGCAGGAGACCGCCGCTTGCACCAGGCCGACGTCGTTGCCGCCGATGGTGACGGTCACCAGGTCGGTCTGGTCGCTGAGCGCTCCGTACTGCGGCGGCATGATCCCGTGCTGCCGCCCGTAGAAGTCCGCGATCTTCGCGCCCGAGCAGGAGACGTCGGTCAGCTTGGCGCCGAGCAGTCGAGCCGCCACCTGCGGGTAGTTCTCCCTGGAGCGGAAGCAGAGCAGGTTCGGGTCCGGGTGCGGCGTGAGCGGCCCGGCGGCCGCCGAATCGCCCATCGCGACGTACTCGAACTCGTCGGCCGCGTGAGCCGTGGGCGCGAGCACCGCCGCAGTCGCGACGAGGGCGGAACCGAGCAGGGCGAGACGACCGGGCTGGGATCCCACAGGACCTCCTGCGTGAGCTGGAGCATTGGCCAGCTTGATCTAGCACGCGAAAGCCCTCGCGGCGCGCGAATTCACCCGACCGTCGAGCGACAAGGAGCCGATCGGATCAGCCGAACTCACCCGAATCCCGCGCATTGGCGCAATTTCAATGGAAATCGAAGGTCCGATTTCCATTGAAATTGCGGCCAACGTGCCGGGGAGGGGGACTACAGCTCTCGGTGGAGGGCTCTGGTGATGCCCGCTGCGACCGTGGTCGCGAGGATCCAGCCCGAGGCGATCAGGACCACCATGATCCACTGCGAATTGCCGTGGGCCTGCCACATCACGTCGTGGCCGAGGTTGATGATCGGCAACAGCTGGTCCACTGTGTACAGGAGGGGACTCCACACCGGGTGGTCCTCCTCGTTGATCGGCTCCAGCTTGTGGAACTCGAACCAGGTGGTGCCCGCCGCGGTCAGCAGCACCAACCAGATCAGGGCGCGCAGCGGGCGGTAGCCGTAGCTGACCGTGATCAGCTGCAGCGCGCTCCACAACCGCACCGGTAACCGGAACGCCGGGCGGGTCGCCGCCGCGATCGCCTGGTAGCGGCGCTTCTGCTTCTCGATCAGCACCTCCACCGCATGTTCCTCGTTGCCGTTGCCGCGGAACACCCGCGCCAGCTGGTCGTACGGCCCCGGCTGGTAGCGGCCTCCGGAGTTGGCGCGCAGCCAGCCGAGCCGCTCCCGCACCGCGGCCCGGTCGGTCGGCTCGATGGTGGTGGTGAAGTTGTCGTACGCGAAGTCCTCGACGTCGACGCCGCCGGATGCCGCCCACAGCTGCGAGTTGTCCGCGAGCAGCTCGCACTGTGCCTGCCGCAGCATGATCCGGCCCTGCGGCGCGGTCTCCGGAAGCAGCGTGAGTTCCTGGACGACCAGGCCGAAGGCGTTGATCGCGTTGCGGCTGGAGCCGTCGCCGAGGCGGCAGCCGTGGAAGTTCGCCTGCCGCCCGATCTCGGCGCGCCGCAGCTGCACCTCGCCTTCGGCGACGAACGGCCTGCTGCCCGCCGCGCACACCAGGTCCCGCGCGATGTTGGCCGCGCGAAGGTCCACAGAGGACTTATAGGCCATCCGGTGGCGGTGCCACGCGGGCTTGGTCAGGTGTGCCGAGCGCAGGTCGACGTTGGCGCCGATCTGGGCGCCCTGCAGTTGGATCGAGCCGACGACGTCGGACTCCCGGCAGTCCATGTTGCTGCCGACCACGATCCGGCTGGCCTGCAGCACATCGGTGCGCGGGCCGTGCAGCTTCGCCCGGTTCAGCTGGAAGCTGCCGTGCACCCGGACGTCGATCATCCGCACCTGGCCGTGCAGGTCGACCCGCGACGCCTCCAGGTTGCCGAGGATCTCGGTGCCGTCGATGTGCACCGCGCGCAGCGGCTGCTCGACCGAGGCCTTCGCCGAGCGCGACCAGCTCAGGTCGATGTGCGCGCCGGACATCCGCAGGTCGCCGCCGACCTTCGCGCTCACCATCCGGATCGTGCCGCCGCTGCGGAAGCCCTGGTCGATCTGCACGTCGCCGCGGATGTCGCCGCGGTCGACGACCAGCGTGCTGGTCGGATCGTCGTACTGGGACTCGCCGCGGCGCGGGGGAGCGACGCCCGGCTCCAGCACCGCATCGCGCAACCGCAGGTCGCCGGCGATGTGCGCGCTGGGCAGGAACAGGATCCCGGCGACGGTGAACGGCCGGCGGGTGAGCGGGTCGACGTCGCAGCGCAGGCTGCCGCCGATCTGGATCCCGTTCGCGTTCAGCGCGTAGCGGCCCCGGTTGCGCAGCGACCCGCCGGAGAAGTTCAGGTTGCCGCCGACCTTCGCACCGGGGATGCGGATCTCGCCGGATGTCTGCAGCCGCAACCCGAGCAGCGCGCCGTTGACCGTCAGGCGGTCGCCGTAGACGGCGCGGCCACCGGGGTTGCGCAGCTCGCTGTCGTTGAGCAGCAGGGAACCGCCGAGCTGGGCATCGGCGAGGTCGACGATGCCGCCGACGCTCGTGCAGTTGCGCAGCACGGTGTCGTTGCTCGTGTTGAGGTTGCGGGCGTCGATGCCGGGGAACCGGCAGTGCCAGAGCACCAGGCCGGCGATGTTGGCCTGCCGCAGGTCGGGGGCCTGCTCGAACCGGCAGCGGACGAACTCCAGCAGGTACGGCAGGTCGGTGGCGCGCAGGTCCAGGTGGCCGGTGATCACCGCGTCCTCGATCGCGATGACCTGCTGCTGGCCGCCGCTGCGCCGGGCGAACGGCCGCCAGCTCGGCTCCTCCAAGGACTCGACCAGGCGGCGGGCGAGGTATTCGCCGCGGATCTCCTGGTCCTGGAGGTGCCACGGGGCGTGCACGTCCAGCGGCGGAGCGGCGTCCTGGGGCGCGCGATCCGCTCTGCCCTGTCGGAGCAGATCCTCGAACCGCTGCTCCGCAGCGGTGAGCGGACCGTTGTTGTCCCACGGCTTGACGACCGGCACCCTCGCCCCCGAACTTGTCCCGACGTGTCGATCACACGAAACGTAGCTGATCGACTACCTGTGGGATTAGCCCGTTTGGAAATCGATTTGGTCTTCCGCGCCCGACGCGGCCCACCCGCGCCGCGCAGAACGGGCCCGGAAACGGGTCCCACAGAGCCCGGGCGTTCGGCCTCGACGTCTGTTTGCGACATCCGGCGCAGCGCACCGGGATGGCCTAGTGCCGGTTCCACGTGAAACCCCCGGCGATCCGCCCTGGTTCGGGCGGTGCCGGGGGCTCGCAGCAGTGCGGTTCCGCCGGATCACTCCGGGGTCGGATGGGCGTGGGTCGGGTAGAGGACGCGGGCCAGGAAGGTGCGGGTGCGCTCCTCCTTCGGCGCGCCGATGACCTCGGCTGGCGGCCCCTGCTCGACGATCCCGCCGCCGTCCATGAACAGCACCCGGTCGGCCACCTCGCGGGCGAACTGCATCTCGTGGGTGACCACGAGCATCGTCATGCCCTCGTCGGCGAGCTCCCGCATCACGCCGAGCACGTCGCCGACCAGTTCCGGGTCCAGCGCCGAGGTCGGCTCGTCGAACAGCATCACCTTCGGGTTCATCGACAGCGCCCGCGCGATCGCGACCCGCTGCTGCTGACCACCGGAGAGCTGGGCCGGCATGGCGTCGGCCTTCTCCAAGAGCCCGACGCGGGCCAGGTTCTCCCGCGCGATCTTCTCCGCCGCCACCTTGTTCCGGCCCAGCACCTTCCGCTGCGCCACGGTCAGGTTGTCCAGCACGTGCAGGTGCGAGAACAGGTTGAACTGCTGGAACACCATGCCGACGTGTCGGCGGGCGCCGTCGAGGTCGGTGTCCGGGTCGGTGAGGTCGGTGCCGTCCACCACGACCTTGCCCGCGCTCGGCTCCTCCAGCAGGTTCACGCAGCGCAGCAGGGTGGACTTGCCGGACCCGGACGGGCCGATGATGCACACCACCTCGCCGCGCTCGACCTGCAGGTCGATGCCGCGCAGCACCTCCAGCGAGCCGAACGACTTGCCCAACCCAGAGATGTCGATCATCACGTCGCTCATGCCGTGGCCCCCTTGGTCCGCACCCCGCCGTACTTGCGCTCCAGCAGGACAGAAACGCGGGAGAGCGGGATCGTGATGATCAGATAACACAGGCCCGCCACCAGCAGCGGTGTCAGCGACGCGTACTCGTTCAGCGCCGCCCGGCCGAACTTGGCCAGCTCGTACTGGTCGCTGGCCAGGCCGAGCAGGTAGATCAGCGACGAGTCCTTGGTGAGCAGGATCAGCTCGTTGGTCAGCGGCGGCAGGATGATCCGGAACGCCTGCGGCATCACCACCGTGATCATGGTGCGGGTCTGCGACATGCCCAGCGAGCGCGCCGCCTCGATCTGGCCGCGGGGCACCGCCTGCACGCCCGCCCGGATGGTCTCGGCCATGTAGGCCGCGCCGACCAGGCCGAGCGCGAGCATCGCGGTGGAGTAGATGTCGAACCGCAGCTGAAAGGCGATCGGCACGCCGAAGCCCAGCGCGATGAACACCAGCAGCGCGGGCAGGCCGCGGAACAGCTCGATGTAGCCGGTGGCGATCCACCGGTACGGCCCGACCGGCGACATCTTCATCAGCGCCAGCAGGATGCCCAGCCCCAGGCCGAAACCGAAGCCAAGCGCGGTGTAGATGATGGTGTTCACCAGCGCCGTGGTGATCACGCCCGGGAACTGCGCGACCGCGACGTCGACGTTGAAGAACGCGCGCGCGATGGAACCCCAGTCGGCGACCGCGGCCGCGACCACGATGACCACGATCAGCACGGCGTACTGAATGCCGCGGTTCAGCCGCGCCCGCTGTCGTCGGCCCAGCCCCGACTTGGGCCGCTCGGTATCCGTTGTCATGAAGTCTCCTGATCAGTGTTCGGGGCCGGCGGTGGAGCACCCGCCGGCCCCGCTGCTGGCGGGCCGGATCGCGGTCGGCGATCCGGCCGCGCGGATCGGTAGTTCGGCGCGGCCGACCGCGGTCGCGGTCAAGGCGATGCCTGCTGCGGCCTGCAATCGACCGCCCGCCATCACTGCGGCTTCTTGCCGAACCACTTCTCGTAGATCTTGTCGTACTCGCCGTTGTCCTTGAGCTTCTTCAGCGCCGCGTTGACCCGCTCCTTCAGCGCCGTGTTGCCCTTGGCCATGCCGATGCCGTACTGGTCCCCGGTGGTGAACTCGGTGGTGATCTCCACTTCGGGGTTGTTCTTGACGAAGTCGGCCAGCACGCTGTTGTCGTTGACGGCCGCGTCGACCTGGCCGGTCTGCACCGCGGTCACCGACAGCGGCAGGTCCTCGAACTGCACGACGTCGTAGCCGTTGGCCGCCTTGTTGTCGTTGGCGTACTGCTCACCGGTGGTGGACAGCTGGACGCCGAGCTTCTTGCCCCGCAGGTCGGCGAGGCTGCGGATGTTCGCGTCCTTCTTGACCAGCAGCGCCTGGGTGGCCTCGAAGTACGGGTCGGAGAAGTCGAAGTTCTGCTGGCGGGTCGGCGTGATACTCATGGCCGCGGCCGCGACGTCGCAGCGCCGGGTGTTGAGGTCCTCGCCGGACTGGATACCCTCGAACGGGGTGTCGACGATGTCCTGCTTCAGGCCCATGTCCTTGGCGATCGCGTCGACGAGGTCGACGTCGAAGCCGACGATCTTGCCCTGGTCGTGGAACTGGAAGGGCTTGTAGTCCATGTGCGTGCAGGTCGTGAGCAATCCGGGCTTGATCACCTCCACGCCGCCGTCGGCCGTGCCACCCCCACCGGTGGTGGATTCGGCACAGCCCGCCGCCGCGGCGGTGGCCAGGGCGAGAACGGGCAGCAGAGCCAACGCTCGTAGTGTTCTGCGACGCGCCACGATGTCACTCCTAGTAGGTGAGAACGCGAGTGTTCGAATGGTGCCACTCGTCCGGGCGTAATCCCAATGCTGAATATTGCGAACCCATCAAGTTTTCGCCCGAGGCCCAGCCGCGATCCGGCCCACGATCGGAAAACTGCAAGCCGAGCATCGGGAACGCGAAAGGAATTCCGCCGAACCTCCCCTGTTCGTGCGGGTTGTCGCCCGCGGTTGCCGAGTGGCACTCAGTTTCATGTGGCATGTGCGACTGGTCAACAGGGAGCCACCGACAGCTCCGGAGGACGTTCCGTGCCCCCTCCAGACGATCACTGCTCGTACACGAAACGTGATCCAGACGGGTGGATTTGTCGACAAGTCGCCACTACGCCATCCGGCGGTGGAGCGGATATTCGCCGGTTAGGAGACTTCGAAACGCGGGAGCGGTTGTTCCGGCAGTACCGGAACAACCGCTCCCGACGGCAACAGTGCTGGTCAGCCAGGCGGCGGTGGCGGAGCCCCGCAGTGGATGATCGGCTGCGGGTTGTAGACCGTGTGCTGGGTCTCGGTGCGCACCTGCCCGGTGGACAGGTCCTTGATGGTCCGGGTGTCGTTCACCGAGAAGCCCGGCGTGCCCTTGCTCGGGCTGCACGGCTCGCCCGGCGGCACGACCTTCTCCTGCGGCTCCGTGGGATTGGTCCGTTCGCCGGTCTGCGAGGTCACGTCGAACTGCTTGGTGCCCCACAGCGTCACCGTGATCGACGACGCCGTCCAGCGGGTGGTGATCACGATGCCGCTCTTGGCGACGTTCTTGAACTTGACGTCGATGATGCTCGCGCCGCTGGGGCTCTGGAACACGGTGGCCTCGCGGCCCGCCGGGTAGCGGCTGATGTAGTAGCTGTGCGCCTTGTGCTCGACGTTCTGCATGCCCGCGAAGTACGAGGCGTTGTAGAGGGTCGTGGCGAACTGCGAGATGCCGCCGCCGACGGCCCGGCCCGGCCGGCCGTTCTCGATGATCCCGGACTCGACGTAGCCCTGCGGGATCCCGCGCGGCCCGGTGTGCCCGTTGAGGCTGAACGTCTCGCCCGGCTTGATGATCGCGCCGTTGACCTGCTCGGCGACCCGCCGGATGTTCACACCCGACGCGGCCTCGAACCCGTTGGTGGTGAACTCGCTGACCACCTCGCGGATGCCCATCTGGTTGGCCTGGTCGGTGGTGAACTTGGCCGGCTCGTGCACGTAGATCGCCTGCACGGTTCGGTCCTGCGGGCGGCGGAGCACCTCGTCGATCCGCTCGAAGCTCTTGTTCCAGTCGACGCCGATGCCGTCGGTGGACGGCCGGACCACGGGGGCGCCGCCCTCCAGGACGATCTCGGCGTCCTTGCTGGGCTTGATCGTGTCCGCCAGCTGCGGCTCGACGCCGCCGATCGCGGTTGGCAGGTCCACGCTGGACTTCAGCCCACCGGCGCCGTCCGGTTCGAACCGCAGCGAGGCGCCGATCGTCTCCGGCGAGAGGGTCGCGTTCTTGCCCTCGCCGCGCACCGTCACCGGCGCGGCCACCGCCGGCTGCGCGACCTCGGTCAGCGCCCGCTGCACGCCTTCGCGGGTCGTGCTCACCGGCTGCTCGGTGTACGGCAGCTGCACTGCGCCGCCCTCGGCCCAGCGGGCGAGCACCTCGTCGGTGGCCGCCTGCATGTCGATGGCCTGGCCGGTGACCGGGTCGACCGCGACCGGCTTGGCGCCCTCGAACCGGATGGTGCCCTCGGCGGGCGCCCGGTCCAGCTGCGGCCGGACCTGCTCCAGTGCCTGCACCAGCTGCTCGCGGTCGCCGTGGCTGACCGGGGCGACCTCGTGCGTGGTGAACAGCGAGGCGATCCGGGTGAACGGGTTCAGCGGCTGGCTGCCCGCCTGCTGAACGGTCGCCGTCCAGTCCATCTGCAACCCGACCTGCTCCGGGTTGATCTTGGTGGCGCGGTCGCCGACCCGCAGCTCGACGGGCTCGTTCAGGCCGGGGCCGAGCTTCTCGCGCAGCTGCGTCTCGGCGGCGGCCTCGTCCAGTCCGCCGATGTCGACGCCGGCCACCACCGTGCCACGCGGCACGGTGCCGCTGGTCAAAGCCAGGTCGCCGACGTAGAGCAGCGCCAACGCGCCGACCGCGGCGCCGGCGGCGATACCGGCCCGGATCAGGCCGCGCCGCTTCTTGTCGGCCTCAGGGGGCTCCGGGTCGGAGGGCAGGGCGCCGCTCCAGCCGCTGGGTTCGGCAGGGACCCGCGGGATCGCTTGGGTCTCGCCGATGGGGAAGGCGGAGAAGTCCGCGGGCAGCGCCGCGATCTGGACGGTGCGCTCGGCGTCGGACTCCGGTTCCGGCTTCGGGAGTTCGGGCTTCTGGCCGTTGGTCGGCAGGTTGGGCCGAGTGCCCGCTTCCAGGTCGGCCTGCACCACGGGGATCCGGGTGGTCTGCTCGACGCTGCTCTCCGGCTGGGCTCCGCCGGCGGGGCACTCGGGCTCGGTGCGGAACCGCTCGGTCGACGGCTCCGCACCGCTTGGCTGATCGTGGTTCTCCGGCACCGCTTCCCCTTCTCGTGTCGGTCCTGCGGTGGGGCACGTGGAACTGTCAGCGGCCGGTGGGGCACCGACCCAGCGGCGAACACCCTCGCACGCACAGCGGAACGACCGGTAGGCCGGGCCCGCTGCCCGACTCGGGCACGCCGGTCTACAGGTACAGCCCGGTGCCCTGTTCGGTGCGCTCGCTGGCCACGGCGTGCAGGTCCCGCTCCCGCATCACGAGGTACGCCTGGCCCTGGACCTCGAACTCGAACTGCTCGTCTGGGTTGAACAGCACCTGGTCGCCGACCTTCACCGTGCGCACATGACTGCCCACACCGAAGACCTCGCCCCACAGCAGCCGCTTGGCCACCTGGGCGGTCGCCGGAATCACGATGCCGCCGCTGCTGCGGCGTTCCCCGGATTCTGGAGAGATGCGCACCATGACCCGGTCGTGCAGCATCTGGATTTCGAGCTTGGCATCGGTCACCCGAAAAGTTTACTTGCCGCCGCCGGGTGACCAACCAGCCAGGGCCGGTCCGGTGCGCGGCTTTCCCGGCGCGCCACGGCGAAACCCCCCGAGGGCCCACCGGTTTCCGCTGCTCAGGGCCCGTGAGCATTTTTCGGGGCGATGGCACCCAAAACCACTCACGGGCATCTACCTGCGGAAAGACGAGGGCCCTGCCGGGTACGAGGCGTACTCGGCAGGGCCCTGTCAACACCCAGTGCGGTGGTCTGGGCGGGACGTCACGCCTCGGCGTCGAGGCCGCCCATCACCAGCGGCAGCCGCTTCGGCCCGGCGGCGGTGATCTTGATCGGCACGCCCCAGTCCTGCCTGGTCAGACGGCAGGCCGGGTGCTCGACCGACGGGTCTTCGTCGCAGCTGGCGGCCTGCGCCACCACGTGCAGCACACCCTGCTCGATGCCGTCGGCCAGCACGAGGCGGCGGGTCAGGTCGGTGCCCACACCGGCGCCTTCGACCAGCAGTTCCGCCGGCGACGAGGTGATCTCCAGCCGCGTCGACGGCCCGTAGCGCTCGTCCAGCTTGGTGCCCGGCGGCGGCGTGAACACCACCGCGAGCTCGACCGTGCCGCTGCCGATCTCCGTGGCCGGCCGCTTGACCTGCTGCGACGACGCCCCCTCGACGAGGCGGGCCGCGACGCCGGGCGGCACCGGCCGCTCGAGGCGGTGCGCGGCGGAGGCGACCACCACCAGCTCACCGTCCACCACGGTCGCGCCAGACGGCTCCGCGACATCGGTGGCCAGCGTGGAAACCTCGCCGGTCGCCGGCTCGTAGCGCCGGACGGCACCGTTGTAGGTGTCGCAGACCGCGACCGAACCGTCGGGCAGCACCGCGACGCCGAGCGGGTGCTGGAACAACGCCTTGTCGGCGAGGCCGTCGGCGTGGCCGAAGTCGAACAGCCCGGTGCCGACGGCGGTCCGCACCGCGAAGCCCCCGTCGGCGGCCTCGACCCAGCGCAGCGCCGACGTCTCGGAGTCGGCCAGCCAGAGCCGGTCACCGCCGTCGGCCAGCCCGGACGTCTGGGCGAAGAACGCCTCGTCCGCCGCGCCGTCGCGCAGGCCCTCGACCGTCGTCCCGGCGAACCGCCGGACCTCGCCGGCGACCGGGTCGAACAGGCCGAGCGTGTGGTTGCCCGCCATCGCGATCACGACGCCGCCGGCCGGTTCCCACCAGACGACGTCCCAGGGGCTGGTCAGCGGCGTCTCCAGCGCGGGCCCGCTGTCCGAGCCGTCGCGCCACTGCTCGCCGGTCCCGGCCAGCGTGGTGACCTGGCCGTCCGCGAGCCGGACGCCGCGCAGCAGGTGGTTGACGGTGTCAGCGACCACCACGTCGTAGCCGACCTGCTCGGCGACACGCCGCGGCAGCAGCGCGAGACCCGCGGGCTCGGCGAACTCGGCGGCAGCGCCGTCGGCGCGACCGCGCTGACCGGTGCCGATGCGGCGCACGACCGTCTCGCCTTCGGCGGCGAACTCCGCCAGCAAGTGGTTCGCGGAGTCGGAGACCAGTAGGTTGCCGCCGGGCAAGGCGATGACCTTGCCCGGGAAGCGGAGCGTCGTCGCGGGCGCCTCCGGCGGCACGTACGGACCGTCGCCACGGTGCAGCGTGCCCTTGGCCTCGTGCTCGGCGATGACCTCGGTGATCACGCTGCGCAGCGCCTCGACGTGCCCCTCACCTGCGGCGACGTGCACGACGTAGCCCTCCGGGTCGACCACGACCAGCGTCGGCCAGGCCTTGACGGCGTAGTTCTGCCAGGTGGTCAGCTCCGGGTCGTCGAGCACGGGGTGGTGCACGGCGTAGCGCTCGACGGCGCCGATTAGCGCATCGGGATCGGCCTCGTGCTCGAACTTCGGCGAGTGCACGCCGACGGTGACGACCTCGTCGGCGAACTCGGCCTCCAGGGGCCGGAGCTCGTCGAGCACGTGCAAGCAGTTGATGCAGCAGAACGTCCAAAAATCAAGGATCAAGATTTTACCTCGAAAGTCCTTGAGCTGGAGTTCCTTGCCTCCGGTGTTCAACCACTGGCGCCCGACGAGTTCAGGGGCGCGGACACGGGCACGGCGCTTCTGCTGCTCAGCACTCACGACCGGAGTCAACAACACCGCCTGCGGGAGCTGTTCCAACGAGGTGGCGATCCGAGTCGCTTCTCACTTCCCGGGACGGCGGCGATCTCCGCGCGGGAGGTCGTCCCGTTCCACGAGATGGCCCCCGATCCCGAGCACCTCGGAGCAGAACCGGCGCGCCTGCTCGACTTCCGCGGGTGTGCAGTCCAAGAGAATCTTGAGCTCGACATCGCGCTTCCGCGGATCAGCGGTCAGCAGAACACTGATCACACCCGCGCCGCGAGCACTACCGACGAAGACGTCGACTTCGGCGCCGTCGCTGGAACGCGAGTTGTCGAGGTGGCCGTAGTCCAGCGGGTAGACCACGTCCGGAAAGCGCGGATGGGCATGGCCGCGCCAGCGGTCGATCGTCACCGTGGATCTGGCAACCAGGTCATCGAGGTTTGGGAAGAAGTCAGCCACAGTGCCCCTAAGAAGGAGTTGATTCTTCGGACTGGGACGTCCAAAAATCCAGCAGGATTACGCGTCCCCGCAGGTCTGCGAGGCGGATCTGCTCGCCGCCGGTGTTCAACCACTGGCGGCCTACGAGCTCGGGGGCACGGGCACGGCGCTTCTGCTGCTCAATATTCACGACCGGAGTCAACAACACTGTGGTAGCTCATCGACTGCTTGTGGCTTTGAAGTACTGGTTCGAGGGTTTGAGGAACACCAGGACGAGGAACAGCGGCATCGCGACCAGCACCGTCAACAACTCGATGCTGGCGATGATCGCGCCCGGCTGGCTGATGAGAGGCCCCAGCTGGAAATCGAAGGCGATGAGCATCTGGATAATGCCGTAAAGGCCGTAGAGCAGCCAGACCACGGCGAGGATCGCGAGTGTGGTCCGAGCCCAGTTCCTGCCAGCGCGCATCCGGAACGCGAAGATCACCCACAGCACGGTAAGCACGAGGGTGCCCAACGTGTTGACCACGTTGAAGATGAGCGGGCCTAACCAGGCATCGAGATATCTGATGACTTGCAGCGCGAGGACCACGAAGCTGATAACGGTCAGCACCGCCGAGAGGATCGGCACCACGATGCCGATCAAGGTCGCGAACGTCACCGTCCCCGGCGCTTTCGATCGGCCAAACTGCTGCTGTGGCGGGAACTGCTGGTTACCCGCCGGCTGGAACTGCTGCTGCGACCAAGGATTTTGACGCGCTGTCACGCGAAGAGAGTAAGACACCGACAACGATCAAGAACGTGCCTGCTTGCCGTCGCCCTCGTACCAGTCGGCCGCGGTGATGTTCTCCCGGAAGACCCGGCGAGCGAGTTCGTCGGCCTTGACGCGCAGCCGCGCGATCAGTTCGCCGCCAGGACCCGTTCGAGTGTGGCGTAGCCCACCGGTTCCCAGGTCGGTTTACCCCCGGGCAGACCGAGCCTGCCACGCTGTCCGATCCAGATCAGGTTCAGGGCGCGCGCGACGGCCCAGCCTCGGGCCCGGGCGATGGTGGCTTCGTCGGCGTGCTCATAGGCGTCGAAGAAGCGACTTGCCGCGCCGGCAGGCAGCAGAATCCAAGCGGCTGAAAGATCGGTCGCGGGATCGCCTGCGCACATATCTCCGAAGTCGATAACCCCAGCGAGCATCCCGTCCCGGACGACCACGTTGGCCGGATGCAAATCACCGTGCAGCCAGAGCGGCGAGCCCTGCCGGGCGGGCGCCGCGACGGCCTTCTCCCATACTTCCCGCGCAGCGTCAGCGTCCGGGTAGTCGGCAATGACCTCGAGCCAGCCGTCGAACACCTGCCGCAGACCGGCCAGCGGGATGCCGCGCGTCGGGTTGGCCGGGGCGTCAGCCGGCGCCTGGTGATGCAGCACCCCAAGGAACCCGGCGAGGACCTCGGCCGCCTCGATGCGGGTGATCGGCGCGTGATCGGCCGGCTCACCCTCGACCCAGCGCGCGATCGTCCAGGTGTGCTTGAACAGGCTCGAAGGCTTGCCGATGCGAACCGGCGCGGGCGTTGGCAGTGGCAGGCGCTCGGCCAACACCGGCAGCCACGTCTGCTCCGTCTGCAGCAGAGCCGGCGCTCGCTCGGTGCGCGGCAAGCGCACGGCCAGCTTCTCCCCGAGGCGCCACTGCTGGTTGTCCCAGCCTCCGTTGACGTCTCGGAGCTCGAGGTCCGCGAGATCCGGATGCTGATCCCGTAGTAGCGCCCGCACCAGGTCCTGCTCGAACTTCAACTCGTCCACCGAGGAGCCTCCGGTCACTGGCATGCGAAGGCACGCTAGCACCGGTCGGACGTAGCAGTCGGAAGGGTTGATTCTGTGGTCTGCAACGTCCAGAAGTCGAGGACGAGCACCTTGCCGCGGAAGTCGACGAGCCGGAGCTCCTTGCCTCCGGTGTTCAACCACTGGCGCCCGACGAGTTCGCGGGCGCGCACACGCGCGCGGCGGGATGTCTGTTGAGCACTCACAACGCCAGCCAACAACACCCGCATGGAGCAATGTTCCCGCGCCCACCATCCGGAACGCAGCTCGCCCACTTCCCGGGGATCCCGCGGCCAGCACCAATCGCCGCTGCGCCATTCAGGTGAACTCGATTCAGATGGCTGTCGCAACGGCGTACAGCGACCAAGATCTTTGGTCGTCGATCTGGGGAGGGTTCACACATTGGTCGAATTTCGCACGCGCCCGGACGGGACGAGGTACCCGATCAACGGCAGGAAAGGACGGGGCGGAGTCGTTGCCGCAGCCGGCGCGACTGCGGTCGCGCTCGCGGCGTACACGGGCGGCGGAGCCGTCACGAGCGGCGCCGGTTCCATCGCCGGGGAGAGCATCTCCATCCGCACGAGCAACGCCAAGCAGTCGGCTCGCAACGGCCAGCCCGACAAGGCTTGGCAGCAGATGCGGCTGCGGGTCACCAGGCAGCGGGCCCCCGAGCACTACGTCGACTGCGTCCTGCATTCCTTCGGGCAGGTGCGGGACTTCTTCGTCGAGACGCCTTGCCGCTCCATGACCAGAACTCTGGTGCCGCTCGCCGACGAGCACGGCAACACCGCGGTCGTCTCGATCGCCTGGGTGCAAATGCGCACGTCAGGCGCGGCGCGCGAGCTGGACCGCCTCGACTACCGCGACGGCACCGGCGACGTCACCGCGCTCGGGCACAGCGTCCTCGCCGCGCAGGGCGTGTCGTTCACCGGCGAGCACTACAAGTCGCGCGTGAAGGGGACGCTTTTCGTGCGCGCCGAAGCGGCTCCGGTGAGCGGCAACCCCGATCCGGCACTGCTGGAGGGCATGGCTCAAATCGCGGTGCTGTTGCCGCGGCCGTGAGCCGTGGTGCGCGTGGTCAGCGGCTGGCTCGGTCTCGCACGTAGTAGGCGGTCGCCGCCAGGGTGGGGACCAGGGCTCCGATCAGGACGATGGCGATTTGCACCCAAGACTCCTTTCGCACATCGACGGATCATCGGCGCACCCGGGAATAACGCCCGGGCCGTCGGGTTTTCAGGTGGTGGGTGGGCGAAGCGCCCGATACCGGCAGGCGTGCCGGAATTGGAAAGCCCCGCGATGCTGCCAGGTCGGGGGTCCGACAGCACCGCGGGGTCATCCTGCATATCGACGTCCGAGGGCTTCTCGTTACACACGTATCCACATGTGTCTTAGCTCACCTCCAGGTCCACCTGAACAAGCGACCCATCGGTATCTATATGCGCGTCTAGCAACTGCGCTAGACAGCGCTAGAAGCCTGTAGGGGGCGGGCGACCACTAGGGGAGATCTCCGGTAGAACGCCGGATGAGCTGGTCTTATCGATGCAGCACCCTTCGGCGTTCGCGCTGAAGGCCAATCCGGACGGGGCCAGGCTCCGGGACCGCTGGCAATCGGGCATCGACGTGCCCGCAGACCAGGGCCGGGCCGACTCCGGGGACATCGAGATCGACCTGGTCGAGCTGGTCGAGCTGGTCGAGCTGTTCACCGAGGTCGCCGAGCTGGCCGCGGACGTCGGCGCCGGGATCGCGCTGCTGATCGACGAGATGCAGGACGTACAGCCCGCCGATTTCTCGGCGTTGTGCGCCGCCTGCCACGAGCTCTCCCAGTCCGGCGCGCCGCTGGTGGTCGTCGGCGCGGGGCTGCCGCACCTGCCGGCCGTGCTGTCGGCGAGCAAGTCCTACTCCGAGCGGCTGTTCCGCTACGTGCGGATCGACCGGCTGGCCCGCTCGGACGCCGACCACGGCGTCGTGGCGCCCATCGAGCGCGAGGAAGCCGAGATCTCCCCGGCTGCCCTGGACGCCCTGTTCACGATCTCTGGCGGCTACCTTCAGGACGGCGAGCACCTCCTCGACGCGGTCCGGGGCGCGGTGCCGGAGCGCGAGGTCGCGGATCGCGCGGTGCAGCGCGGCGGACAGCGGGCGGCGCAACCCGGCCTCGGGGCGGGCCTCCACCTTGCCCGCGCCCCAGCCGCGCCGGACCGCCATCGACCGCAGCTCGCCCAGCAGCACCGTCTTGCCGACGCTGCGCAACCCCGTGAGCACGAGACTGCGTTCCGGACGGCCGCGCGCGACACGTTCGAGCCGACTTCGAAGGCGTCGACCTCGCGATCCCGACCGGCCAGTTCGGGGGGCCGCTGTCCGGCGCCGGGGGCGAAGGGGTTGCGGACCGGGTCCATTCCTCGGACTGCATCCAGTCGTCTAGCGCTGATTCGATATCCGGCGAGAAACCGCGATGGGCGTGTTCCCGCCAACTCGGTGTGTATTCGCTCGTCTAGGAAAATCGCCATACCGATCGATACTCCGGAATCGAGCCGGTTGGCGACCTGCAACCGGCACCGCCGCGGGTTCTCAGGCCGTGCTTACCCCGTCGGATCTCCGCGAAGGGGTCGCAATTTCCATCTTGAAATCGGCGGCATCTGAGGTTCCGTCACCCGCACCGCCACGCAGGACGAGTTTGGAACCAGCCTCGGGCGCGCCAAAACGGAGCTCCGTGGGCAGACCCCGGGGACCTCGTCAGCGTTCGAGGACGGCCGTCATGCCCTGGCCGCCCGCCGCGCAGATGGAGATCAGACCTCGGCCGGAGCCCTTCTCCGCGAGCAGCTTCGCCAGGGTCGCGACGATGCGGCCGCCCGTTGCCGCGAAGGGGTGGCCCGCCGCCAGGGACGAGCCGTTGACGTTGAGCTTCGCCGGGTCGATCTCGCCCACCGGCTCGTCGCGACCGAGCCGGTCCTTGCAGAACTTCGGGTCCTGCCAGGCCTTCAGGGTGGCCAGCACCTGCGAGGCGAACGCCTCGTGCACCTCGTAGAAGTCGAAGTCGCCCAGCCCCAGGCCGGCCCGGTCGAGCAGCTTCGGCACCGCGTAGGCCGGGGCCATCAGCAGGCCTTCGTCGCCGCTGACGTGGTCGACCGCGCCGGACACCACCTCGCCGAGGTAGGCCAGCACCGGCAGTTGCCGCTGCGCGGCCCACTCCTCGCTGGCCAGCAGCACGGTGGACGCGCCGTCGGTCAGCGGCGTCGAGTTGGCGGCCGTCATGGTCGCGCTCTCGCCGCGGCCGAACACCGGCTTCAGCTTGGCGAGCTTCTCCACCGAGCTGTCCGCCCGCAGGTTCTGGTCCCGGGCCTGGCCCAGGTACGAGGTGATCAGGTCGTCGAAGAAGCCGCGGTCGTAGGCGGCGGCGAGCCGCTGGTGGCTGCGCGCGGCCAGCTCGTCCTGCTCCTCGCGGCCGATCTCCCAGGCCAGCGCGGTCTTCGCCGCGTGCTCGCCCATGGACAGCCCGGTGCGGGGTTCGGTGTTGCGGGGGATCTCCGGCACGAGGTGCCGGGGCCGGACCCCGGTCAGCGCCTTCAGCCACGCGGCCGGGGACTTGGCGTGGTTGGCCCGCAGCAGGACGCGGCGCAGGTCGTCGTTGACCGCGATGGGCGCGTCGCTGGCCGAGTCGACGCCGCCGGCGATACCGACGTCGAGCTGGCCGAGGGCGATCTTGTTCGCCACCGACACCACGCTCTCCAGCCCCGTCGCACAGGCCATCTGCACGTCGTGGGCGGGAGTGCGAGGGTCGAGCCGGGAGCCAAGCACGGTCTCGCGCGCCAGGTTGAAGTCGCGGCTGTGCTTGAGCACCGCACCGGCGACGAACTCGCCGAGCCGCTCGCCCTGCAGCCCGAACCGCGCGATCAACCCGTCGAGGGCCGCAGTGAGCATGTCCTGGTTGGAAGCGCGGGCGTAGGGGCCGCCGGACCTGGCGAACGGAATCCGGTTGCCGCCGATGATCGCTACTCGCCGAACGGTGGCCATGGCCTGACTCCCTAGCTAGTTGATGCGGGTGCTCTCTGGCACCCTAACCTACCCGTGGGTAGGTTAGACGTCGAGCGAACTTCGCCCCCCCAGACCCGCGGGAGTGTCCAATGGCCGACCGGTACCAGCAGTTCACCCTGTCCCCGATCGGGCGGCAGGTCGTCAAGCGGCTCGGCCTGCCTCAGCCGACGCCGCTGCGGCGCCACCGCCCCGGCGATCCCGCGGTGAGCGGCCCTGTGCTGGTCGGCGCCGCCCCCGGCGGTCGGCTCGGTGACGCGGTCGCGGCCACCCTCCAAGACGTCCGGGCCCAGGTCCACCACGCGCCCGTCGAGGGTGAACGCTATTCGGCGCTGGTCTTCGACGCGACCGGCATCGGCAGCAGCGAGCAGCTGCGCGAGCTGTACGAGTTCTTCAGACCGACGATCCGGCAGACCGACCGCTGCGGTCGGGTGATCGTGCTCGGCACCCCGCCCGAGGCCCACCAGGACCCACGCGCGCACACCGCGCAACGCGCACTTGAGGGCTTCGTACGCACCGCGGGCAAGGAACTCAAGCGCGGCGCGACCGCGCAGCTGGTCTACGTCGCCGAAGGCGCCGAGAACGCGCTCGGCTCCACGCTGCGGTTCCTCCTCTCCGCGAAGTCCGCGTACGTGTCCGGTCAGGTGGTCCGGGTTGGCCCGGCCGAAGTCCCCGAGCTCGACTGGGAAAGCCCGCTGCGCGACAAGATCGCGCTGGTCACCGGCGCATCGCGGGGCATCGGCGAAGCCATCGCGGAGACCCTCGCGCGCGACGGCGCCCACGTGGTGTGCCTCGACGTGCCCGCGCAGGGCGGCGACCTCGCCGAGGTCGCCAACCGCATCGGCGGTTCGACGCTGCAGCTGGACATAACCGCCGAAGACGCCGGCGACCGGATCGCCGAACACTTCGCGCAGCGCCACGACGGCCTCGACGTCGTCGTGCACAACGCCGGGATCACCCGCGACAAGACGATCGGCCGGATGACGCCGCAGCAGTGGGACGCGGTGCTCGCGGTGAACCTGACCGCGCAGGAGCGGGTCAACGAGCGCCTGCTCGCCGAGGACTCCCCGCTGCGGCCCGGTGGGCGGATCATCGGCGTCGCCTCGATCAGCGGCATCGCGGGCAACGTCGGGCAGGCCAACTACGCGGCGTCCAAGGCCGGGGTGATCGGGCACGTGCAGTCCACCGCCGGGGCAGCCGCAGGTCGCGGGGCCACCATCAACGCGGTCGCGCCCGGCTTCATCGAGACCAAGATGACCGCGGCCATCCCGCTGTTCGTGCGCGAGGCCGGGCGGCGGATGAACAGCATGTCCCAGGGCGGCCTGCCGGTGGACGTCGCGGAGACCATCGCCTGGTTCGCCAACCCTGCGTCGGCCGGGGTGAACGGCAACGTCGTCCGGGTCTGCGGGCAGAGCCTGCTGGGCGCCTGACAGTCGTGAGCGCGAATGCCGGTAAGAACCCGTTTGCGCACTCACGACTCCCTCGACGGAACGGAGCCTGCGATGCCGGAACTGAGCACTGCGCCGAAGCTTTCCTCGCTGTACCTCAAGGCCGTCGCCACCGGACCAACCCGACGCGGCGACCGGCTGCCGGACACCGAGTACCTACGGCGCGACTTCGAGATCGGCCGCGACCAGCTCGCCGAGTACAACCGGGTGTGCGGGTTCGGGCTGCGCGACGAACTGCCGATCACCTACCCGCACGTGCTCTCTTTCGCGCTTTCGGTGCAGCTGATGACGGACCCGGATTTCCCGTTCCCACTGGTCGGGCTGGTGCACGTGGCCAACAGGATCCGGCAGGAGCGCCCACTGCTGGCGACCGAGGCGCTGACGCAGCGGGTCAGCGTGGCCGACCTCCGCCCGCACCCGAAGGGCCGGCAGTTCGACGTGATCACCGAGACCGCCGCAGGCGGCGAGGTGGTGTGGCGGGAGGTCAGCACCTACCTGCGCCGCGGCGGAGCCGCCGGCGAGCAGCGGAGCGGCGGTTCGGAGCCGCGGGAGCCTGGCGCGGCCGGGGAGCCGACGGCGACCTGGCGGGTGCCCGGCGACACCGGGCGGCGGTACGCGGCCGTCTCCGGTGACCGCAACCCGATCCACCTGCACCTGTTGACGGCCAAGGCGTTTGGCTTCCCGCGGGCGATCGCGCACAGCATGTGGTCGAAGGCCCGCTGCCTGGCGGCGTTCACCGAGCGGCTGCCGGACGCGTACGAAGTGGACGTCGAGTTCCGCAAGCCGCTGCAGCTGCCGTCCACGGTGGACTTCACGATGCGCCGGCAGGACACCGGCTGGGGATTCGCCCTGCACTCCCACTCCGGCAAGCCCCACCTGCTGGGCTCCGTGCGCTGACCCGAGGTCACCGCAATTTCAATGGGCTTTTTTCATCCTGATCTTGGCTGGTCAGAGGGTGTGGTCGTGGGTGGCGTGGTGTGGGCGGGCTGGCCAGGGCCATGATCATTTATCAAGATCATCTGACGGTGGCCGTGGTCGCGGAGAAGATGTGACGATGATCATGGCCGGTTGGCTGCAACGAGAGTGCCCCCGGCGGGGTTGGGGAGTGTGTGAAAACCCAATCCAGCCCCGCCGAGGGCACCGAACCCATTGTGTACCAAGCCCAACTTCCCGTGTCGAGGGCCACGATCGACTACCTCGCCTCGCTGATCACCACGCACTGCAGGAAAATCCGCTCTCGCTGGCGCAAGGTGACCCCTGGTACGCAGGCGATCATCGTGCTCGCGGTGCTGCGTCACGACCAGCGGCTGCTGGACATGGCCGGCGGCAACAGGGTGTCGGCCTCGACGATCCGCCGCTGGGTGCTGGAGGTCATCGACCTGCTGGCCGCCCGTGCCCCGCGCCTGGACCGCGTCCTGAGCAAAGTGGCCCGCGGCGGGGGTGAGGTCGTGCTGCTGGATGGCACCCTGGTGCGCACCCAGCGCCGCACCGGCAAGAACAACCGGCGCAACTACAGCGGCAAACACAAAGCCCACGGCCTGCTGTTTCTCGCCCTCACCGACCACAAAGGCAACCTGTTGTGGTTCTCTGCGGCCAAACCAGGGCGGGCCTCGGAAGTCACCACCGCCCGCCACAACAACATCACCACCGCACTCCGGGACGCCGAACTCGGCGCGATGTGCGACCTCGGATTCACCGGACTGGAAGACGACCCCGACGAACCCGTGATCATCATCGGCCGCCGCGCCGCCCGCGCCCACCCGCTCACCGACGCCCAGAAACAAGCCAACCAACTCGTTGCCCGCGAACGCGCCACCTGCGAACACGGCTTCGCCGACCTCAAAAACTGGCGCATCCTCACCCGCCTACGCATGCACGCAGCCAACGCCACCCGCCTACTACGGGCCCTGCTGGTGCTGACCAACCTCGAAATCACCCGCTGACAAACGATCATCAAAAATGATCATCGCCCCTGACCAGCCCACACACACCCCACCCCACCCCGTCAACCCCCCACCACCAGAACAAACAGGATGAAAAAACCCCAATGGAAATTGCGGCCCTTCGGCGTGTCGTCCCCCGACACGCCGAAGGCTGTGGACAACTTCCGCAATTTCAATGGAAATCAGAGCTCTGATTTCCATTGAAATTGCGGACGGTCACTGGTCGGGTGTCCAGGAGCGGCCTTCGACTAGATCACTGAAGCCCATCCAGACCATGTTCATCAGGCGCATCGCCATCCCGTCGGCGGCGTGCTCGGGGTGCTGGAACCACCACTCCACCAGCGACTCGCCGGCCCCGACCAGGGCCACCGCGAACGGCTCGGTCTGCTCCGGCTGCATCGGCTGCGCCGACTCCTCGGTCGCCTGCGCCAGCAGCGCGGCGATCACGCTCGTCGCCCGCTCCCGCCACTCCACCAGCTCCGAGACGAACGGTTCGCCCTGGTTGACCTGCCGGTGCAGCACCGCCCAGCCCGCCTGGTTGCGGCTGACGTACTCGAAGAACACCCGCAGGCCGCGCCACAGCTGCTCGGCCGGGCTCAACCCGGCTTCCACCGCCACGCTGATCGCGTCGATCAGCCGGGCGGCCTCGCGCCGGATGCAGGCGACGAACAGCTCGTCTTTGGCGCCCAGGTAGGCGTAGAGCATCGGCTTGGAGATGCCCGCGACCTCGGAGATCTCGTCCATCGACGCGGTGTGGAAACCGTGCGTGGCGAACACCTCGACCGCGGCGTCCAGGATCTGCCGCTCGCGAACCGCCCGCGGCAGGCGCCGCGACCGGGGGCGGCCGTTGTCCTGACGATCGACCATCTCACCTCATACTCTGGTCCTTTCCGGCCAGGCTAGATCAGATCAGATCGGTCGCGCCCACTTGCCTTCGAACCTACTCGAACATAGTCTTACTCATGAGTAGGTAATGGAGGTTGCATCGATGCCCCAACCCGAGATCGACCCGGTCGCGGCCCTCGGAGAGGTCGACCCCAAGAAGGTCGGCAAGGCGGAGTTCGTCGCGCTGCTCGCGGCCGCCTCCGAGATCGCCGGCGGCGGCGCCGCGGTGGACCTGAGCGCGCTGCGACCGGAGCAGTTCGCGCGGCTGATCACACGCGCCTCCGACGAGCAGCTCGAAGCCGTGATGGACCGCCCCGAACTGCGCGAACGCATCCTCGACGAAGTGTTCCGGCGGATGGGCGAGCACTACAAGTCCGAGAAGGCTGGCTCGACCGATGCCGTAGTGCGGTGGCGCATCGGCAGCGACGACGACCTGCTGCGCTACGAGTGCGTGTTGGCCGACGGCAAGTGCACCGTCAGCAAGGACCCGCAGCACGAGCCCAGGGTGACGATCACGACGCCCCCGGCCGAATTCCTGAAGCTGGCCTCCGGCAACGCCTCGGCACCCATGCTGTTCATGAAGGGCAAGCTGAAGGTCGCCGGCGACCTCGGCTTCGCAGCCGGGCTGACCAAACTGTTCCAGATCCCCAAAGCCTGAGTGCTTTTCCCCGAACCGGTTTCGCGCGGCGGCGCGCTTCAACGAAGACGACTGACAGGACGGCGATGACTTTCTCCCTGGAACTGAGCGAGGAACAGCAGGAGCTGCGCGACTGGGTGCACGGTTTCGCCGAGCAGACCATCCGCCCCGCCGCGCGCGAATGGGACGAGCGCGAGGAAACCCCCTGGCCGATCATCCAGGAGGCGGCGAAGATCGGGCTCTACGGCTTCGAAACGCTGGCCACGTTCTGGGCCGACGACACCGGTCTGTCGCTGCCGATCGCCAACGAGGAGCTGTTCTGGGGCGATGGCGGCATCGGCATGGCGATCTTCGGCACCACCCTCGCCGTCGCCGGGATCTTCGCCGCAGGCACGCCCGACCAGCTGGCCGAGTGGGTGCCGCAGTGCTACGGCGACGCGGGCGACCCGCAGGTCGCGGCGTTCTGCTCGTCGGAGCCAGGCGCCGGTTCCGACGTCGCGGCGATGCGCACCCGCGCGGTGTACGACGAGGCCACCGATGAGTGGGTGCTCAACGGCCAGAAGGCGTGGGCGACCAACGGCGGGATCGCGAACGTGCACGTCGTGCAGGCGGTCGTCGACCCCGTGCTGGGCTCCCGCGGCCAGGCCGCGTTCGTGGTGCCGCCGGGCACCAAGGGCCTGGAGTCGCCGAGCAAGATCCGCAAGCACGGGCTGCGCGCCTCGCACACCGCCGACGTGTTCCTGGACGACGTGCGGGTGCCCGGCAACTGCCTGCTGGGCGGCAAGGAGAAGCTGGACGAGCGGCTGGCCCGCGCCCGCGAGGGCGGCAAGGCCAGCGCGCAGGCGGCGATGAAGACCTTCGAGCTGTCCCGCCCGACCGTCGGCGCGCAGGCCATCGGCATCGCGCGGGCTGCCTACGAGACCGCCCTGGAGTACGCGCAGCAGCGGGAGACCTTCGGGCGGCCGATCATCGACAACCAGTCGATCGCGTTCACCCTGGCCGACATGCGGATGGAGATCGACGCCGCGCGGCTGCTGGTGTGGCGGGCGGCATGGCTGGGCAGCAACGGCGGCTTCACCGCGGGCGAGGGCTCGATGGCGAAGCTCAAGGCGGGCCGGGTGGCGACCTGGGCGACCGAGCGGGCGATCCAGATCCTCGGCGGCAACGGCTACACCCGGGAGTTCCCGGTGGAACGGATGCACCGGGACGCCAAGATCTACGACATCTTCGAGGGCACCGAACAGATCCAGCAGCTGGTCGTGGCCAGGGCGATCTCCGGCCGGCACATCGCCTAATGGGAGCTACCGGGTCGGCCACCGGGCAGACTCGGGTCCGGTAGCGGCCAGTGAGTGAGCACTCTCGTCGCCAGGCATTCGATGCCTAAGGTCAGACCGTGCCCCCGCTGGTCGTGGGGAGGACGTGACCACTGATGGGGTGACGTGCCCGCCGAAGGCTGGCGTGAGCACTGGACCATTAGGCCGCCGGTGTTCCTCTTCCGCGCTGCTCAGGACACGATGCTGACCGTGTGGAGGGTATGTGTTGTTCGTCGGAGATGACTGGGCTGAAGATCACCACGATGTCGAGGTGCAGGATGAGACGGGTCGGCGGCTGGGTCGGGCTCGGCTGCCGGAGGGCGTGACCGGGGTTGCCCGGCTGCACGCGCTGATCGGTGAGCATCTGCCCGAGGGCGCCGAGCCTGACCAGGTCGTGATCGGGATTGAGACTGATCGAGGTCCATGGGTCCAGGCGCTGATCGCGGCCGGGTACACGGTGTATGCGATCAACCCGCGGCAGGTGGCGCGCTATCGGGAGCGGCACGGCACCTCGGGCGCCAAAAGCGACGCCGGGGACGCGCACGCCCTGGCCGACATGGTGCGCACCGACCGTCATCAGTTACGCGCGGTCGCCGGTGACACCGAGCAGGCCCAGGCCGTGAAGGTGGTGGCGCGGGCGCACCAGACGCTGATCTGGGACCGGCACCGGCACATGCTGCGGCTACGCACCGCGCTGCGCGAGTTCTTCCCCGCCGCGCTGGAAGCCTTCGACGATCTCCTCGCCCCGGATGCACTGGAACTCCTTGGCCGGGCACCGGACCCGGACCAGGCGGCCAGGGTGTCACGCGCGCAGATCACGGGCGCGCTCAAGCGGGCCCGGCGCCGCAACGTGGACGAGAAGACCACCGCGATCCAGACCGCGCTGCACACTGAACACCTGACCCAGCCGCCGGCCGTGGCCGCCGCCTACGCGGTGACGGTGCGGTCCCTGGTTAGCGTGATCACTGCCTTCAACACCGAGATCGCCGCCGTGCAAGAGCAGGTGCAGGCGTGTTTTGGCCGAGCCCGGGACGCTGAGATCTACCTGTCCCAGCCCGGCATGGGACAGATCCTCGGGGCCCGGGCCCTCGGCGAGTTCGGCGACGACGCCGACCGCTACGCGAGCGCGAAGAACCGGAAGAACTACGCCGGCACCAGCCCGATCACCCGCCAGTCCGGTAAGAAGAAGACCGTGCTGGCCCGCTTCGTCCACAACGACCGGCTCGTCGACGCCCTGCACCAGCAGGCCTTCTGCGCCCTCCGCGCCTCACCCGGCGCCCGCGCCTACTACGACGAGCTCCGCGGCCGCGGCATGAACCACCACGCCGCCTTACGCCAGCTGTCCAACCGACTCGTCGGCATCCTGCACGGCTGCCTCAAGACCCGGAGCACCTACGACGAACACACCGCCTGGGCACACCACAACCGAGACCAGCAAGCCGCCGCTTGACAAACAAAATCATGGGGTGTCTGACCTGAGCTGGTTCTGGGCCGTCGCGGGTTTCTGCGGCGGCCCGATGTCCGGAAGATCTTCGAAAGTCGCGCCGTCGGCCGGTGACAGCACCGCGGGATGTCCGAACGGTTCCTCGATGCGTATCGGCTCACCGCCTCCGGTGGTGGGCAGTAGGTCCCCGATTCCGTCCACGCGTGCTCAGGCCGCTGTTCTCGCAGTTCGGCGGCAGCACGTTCGACGACGGGCTGTACCGGGTGCACACCCAGCGCGGCGGTGATCGACGGGTACGTCGTGGACGCGTTCCCCGAGTCGGACGGGCGCGTGGCCTGCTTCGGCTTCGACTGGCTCCCAGCAGTGGGCCATCGACACCGGGGGCGGAACACCCGACGACGACGGCGCCCCACGGATCCGCGAACGCGGCGACGGCAGCCCGCCCGACGCGGTTTCCCGTGATCGTGTTCCCTTCCGAAGGGGCTCGGTGCCTCGACGCTTCGATGGTCAGCGCCACCTCGCGTCCGATGCCGCCCGGATAGTCCGATCAGGCGGGTCAATCCCCGCGCGGCAGCCGTCGCGGGCCGTGGCCGCGGACCTCGCTACGGGACTCGATCGGAGGGTTCGGGCCAGGCGAACCGTGGTACCGGCCCACCCGCGTTGACGCCGATCTCCGCACGTCGTGCCCGCCGCCCAGCCGCCGGGAGGGTCCCGAATTCACCCTCCGCCGGACCGTCCGGGATGCGCGGTTGACCATGTTTTGCCCGGATTCGCGACAGTGGCGCTCGCCACGGTGCGGAATTGCACAAACCTCGCTCGGGTTGGTGTTCGAAGGTGCACGATTTCGTGGGTCCCTGCACCACCACGACTCGGCAGGTGCACCATTGACGTTGGTCCGAACGAATGAACGTCGTCGGCGGCGGAGTAATCATCCGCTCCGGCACGCGTCACGCCAGCGTGGGACTAGCGGCCTTGCGGTGCCTGGCTACTCCAGGCGAGCTCCGCGGGGAAGGCTCGGAACGTGACGCGGTGGGCGACGACGCCGCTCGCGGCGGCCCGGCCACAGCTTCGAGAGTGAACGGGAGGGCGAAGCGGTGAAGAAGACCACCCCTGACCTGGAGACACCGATCTTCCGGGAACTGAACAAGGAGCTCGGCGAGCTGCCCGAGCTCGACATCCACGACTTCGACCAGCACGCGTTCGACTTCCTCCGCGAGTACGACGAGCAGAAGTCGTCGGCGGCGGACGAATCCGCGGAGGCGGCCGAGCCGGTCGTGGCATCGGCCGGCAGCGGTTCCCGACGCGGCGGGCGGCGGCGCAAGGGCGGCTGACCCGACTTGTACTTGAAGCGAACGGCCTGTCCGCTTCATCTAATGAGGCGAACAGGCCGTTCGCTTCATCCCACGCGCCGTCGGTGACGCCTGCCACGATGGCGCGCATGACGACGTGGCAGGAATTCGCTGAACAGGCCCCCGAACTGGCGAAGACCACCCGGGCGCAGCTGGAGGCCGCCAAGCACCACGTGCTGGCCACCCTGCGCCGGGACGGTTCGCCGCGGGTCAGCGGCACTGAGGTCGGCTGGCGCGGCCCGGACCTGACCCTGGGTTCGATGCCGGGCTCCAGGAAGGCCCTGGACCTGCGCCGCGACCCCCGGTTCGCGCTGCACGCCAACCCCGGCGACGGCTCGATGGCGGGCCCGGACGTGAAGATCGCCGGCCGGGCGGTCGAGGTCACCGGTGATGAGCAGCGCGCTTGGGTCGAAGAGGTCAAGCCGCCGAGCGAGGACTCGCACCTCTTCCGTCTGGAAGTCACCGAGGTGACCACGACGGGTGTCTCCGACGACCAGACCCACCTGGTCATCCAGCACTGGACGCCCGCCGAAGGCGCCCGCACCTTCAAACGCCGGTGAACGACCGAAGGGCACCTCCGGCCGGCTTGGCCGGTCGGAGGTGCCCTTCGGCTCGGTCAGTACGTGATGGCCATGCTGGGGTCCGACAGGAGGGCGCCGACGTCCGCCAGGAACTGGGAGCCCTGCTGGCCGTCCACGACCCGGTGGTCGAAGCTCAGTGCCAGCTGGCACACCTTGCGGGGCACCACCTGGCCGTCCACCACCCACGGCATGTCGCGGATCGCGCCGAGCGCGAGGATCGCCGACTCGCCCGGGTTGAGGATCGGCGTCCCGGTGTCGACGCCGAACACGCCGACGTTGGTGATCGTGATCGTGCCGCCCACCATCTCCGCCAGGGTCGTCTTGCCCTCCCGCGCGGTCGTGGCGAGTCGCTCCAGCGCTTCCGCCAGCTCCTTCAGACACAGCTGGTCGGCGTCGCGGACCTTGGGTACCACCAGGCCGCGCGGCGTGGCCGCCGCGATGCCCAGGTGCACGTAGTCCTTGTAGACGATGTCGCCGGCCGCCTCGTCCCAGGTGGCGTTCACGTCCGGGGTGCGACGGGCGGCGAGGCACACGGCCTTCGCCGCGAACGCCAGCGGCGTGATCTTGACGCCGCGGAACACCGGGTGCGACTTCAGGCGCTCCCGCAGCTCCATCATCGGCGTGACGTCGATGGTGAGGAACTCGGTGACGTGCGGCGCGGTGAACGCGCTGTCCACCATGGCCTGCGCGGTCGCCTTGCGGACGCCCTTGATCGGCACCCGCCGCTCCCGCCCGGCCGGTGCTCCGTTGGTGAGCACGGCCGCGCCACCCGCGGCGGACTGCACGTCCGCGCGGGTGATCACGCCGCCGGATCCGGACCCGGTCAGCGCGTGCAGGTCCACCCCGAGGTCCTTGGCCAGCTTGCGCACCGGCGGCTTCGCCAGCGGCACGTAGCCGCCCTGCTGCGACGTTTGGGAAGCTGCCGCGACCGGTTCGGGAGCAAGCGCCGGAACCTCCGCGACCTGCGCCGCGACGGGCTGCTCCCCGGCCCGGCCCTTGCGCGGGCGGCGCTTCGCGCTCGCCGTTCGCGGGCCGTAGCCGACCAGCGTGGCGATGCGGCCGTTGGACTCCTCGCCGATCTTGCCGGACTCCGCGGCAGGGGCCGCTTCGCCGACCGAGCCTTCGAGGTCGATCGCGATGATCGGCGACCCGACCTCGACGGTCTGCCCCGGCTCGGCGAGCAGCTCGCGGACCGTGCCGGCCCACGGGCAGGGCAGCTCGACGGACGCCTTGGCCGTCTCGATCTCGACGATCACCTGGTTGACGGTGACCGTGTCACCGGGCCGGACGCGCCAGCCGAGGATTTCCGCTTCGGTCAGCCCCTCGCCGACGTCGGGCAGCGGGAAATGCTTCAGTGCCATCGAACGACTCCCTCAGAGCCTGTTGGCGAACTCGGTCTCGATTTTGTCTTTGAAGCGGCGAAGCCGCTTAGCCCACCCTCGCAACCTGCACCGCCGCGGGTTCTCAGACTGTGCCCACCCCGTCGGGGTTCTTGGCGAGGCCAGCCCCGAAGCCGCGTATCGGGCATACGTAAATCGGGGATCCCGCAGTCCAGGCGGCGTCTGTAATTCCCGCAGGGGGGCCGCTACCTGCACCGCGATGCAACACGGTTTCGGAGACCGGCCATTCAGTACGTCAGCGAGCGGTCGACCGCGTCCAACACCCGGTCGAGGTCGGGCAGGTAGCCCTCCTCCAGCTTGCTGGGCGGGTAGGGCGTGTCGAAGCCCGTCGCGCGCAGCACCGGCGCTTCCAGTGAGTAGAAACACTCCTGCTGCACCCGGGTGGCGATCTCCGAGGTGACGGACGCCTCCCCAGGCGCCTCGCTGACCAGCACCAGCCGACCGGTGCGGCGCACCGAGTCGAACACCGGGTCCAGATCCAGCGGGGACAGCGTGCGCAGGTCGATGACCTCCAGCTCCAGGCCGTCCTCAGCGGCGGCGGTCGCCGCGTCTAGGCAGGTGCGCACCATCGGCCCGTACGCGGCGACGGTCACCGCCGAACCCGCGCGCACCACGCGCGAGGTGAACAGCGGGACCGGCGGCGTGCCCGGGTCGAGCTCGGCCTTCTCGTAGTAGCGGCGCTTCGGCTCGAAGAACAGCACCGGATCGTCGCACTCGATGGCCTGCTGCAGCATCCAGTAGGCGTCCACCGGGTTCGAGCAGGAGACCACCTTCAGGCCGCCGACGTGCGCGAACAGCGATTCCGGCGACTCCGAGTGGTGCTCCACGGCGCCGATGCCGCCGCCGAAGGGCACCCGCACCACGACCGGCATCTTCAGCTTGCCCTGGCTGCGGAAGTGCAGCTTGGCCAGCTGGGAGACGATCTGGTCGAAGCCGGGGAAGATGAACCCGTCGAACTGGATCTCGCACACCGGCCGGTAGCCGCGGATGGCCAGCCCGATCGCGGTGCCGATGATGCCGGACTCCGCCAGGGGGGTGTCCAGCACGCGGTGTTCGCCGAAGTCCTTCTGCAGGCCGTCGGTGATCCGGAAGACGCCGCCGAGCTTGCCTACGTCCTCGCCCATCACCAGGACCTTCGGGTCGCGTTCCAGCGACGCGCGTAGGCCCATGTTCAGCGCCTTGGCGATCGTGATGGTCTGGGCGCCGGCCGTTGTGGTCGGGCGTTCCAATGCGGGCGCGGCCATCAGCGCACACCTCCTGCCATCGCGTCGTCGGCGAAACCGGCCAGGTACTTGAGGTAATCCTCGCGCTGGGCGGCCAGCTGCCGGGTGTCCTCCGCGTAAACCTCGGAGAACATTCGCTCCGGTGGTGGTTCGGGCATGTTGAAGCAGAAGTCGCGCAGCCGGGCGGCGAGCTCGTCGGCTCCGGCGTCGACGCCGTCGAAGAAACCCTGGTCGGCGATCTGCTCGCGGACCAGGTGCACCCGCAGTCGTTCGATCGGGTCCTTGAGCTTCCAGGCCTCCTGCTCGTCGGCCAGCCGGTAGCGGGTCGGGTCGTCGGAGGTGGTGTGCGCGTCCATCCGGTAGGTGAACGCCTCGATCAGCACCGGCCCGTTGCCCTGGCGGCACTCGTCCAGCGCCCACTTGGTGACCGCGAGGCTGGCCAGCACGTCGTTGCCGTCCACCCGAATGCCGGGGAAGCCGTACCCGCTGGCGCGGCGGTAGAGCGGCACGCGGGTCTGGCGCTCGATCGGCTCGGAGATCGCCCACTGGTTGTTCTGGCAGAAGAACACCACCGGGGCGTCGTAGACCGCCGACCACACCATGGCCTCGTGCACGTCGCCCTGGCTGGTGGCGCCGTCGCCGAAGAAGACCATGGTGGCCTCGCCGTTCGGGTCGCCGACCTTGCCGTCGAAGCGCTGGCCCATCGCATAACCGGTGGCGTTCAGGCACTGGTTGCCGATGACGATCGTGTAGAGGTGGAACCGCATGCTGTTCGGGTCCCAGCTGCCGTGGTCGGTACCGCGGAAGATGCCCAGCAGCTCGGTCGGGTCGATGCCGCGGCACCAGGCGACGCCATGCTCCCGGTAGCTGGGGAACGCCATGTCCTGCGGCTGCATCGCCCGGCCGGCGCCGATCTGGGCGGCTTCCTGGCCGAGCAGCGGGACCCAGATGCCCAGCTGACCCTGCCGCTGCAGGGCGTTGCCCTCCCGGTCGGCGCGGCGGACCAGCACCATGTCCCGGTACAGGTCGCGCAACTGCGCGTCGGAGACGCCGATGTCGAAGTCGGGGTGTGTTACCCGTTGGCCTTCCGGGGTGAGTAGCTGAACCAGGTCAGCTCCACCTTCGCTCGTGGCGCGCAAACCGGCGATCACCTGCTCCCGTGTGGGTTTCGCTGCGATAGCGGCAGGGGGTCCGTCGGCGCCTTCGGCTTCGGGTCGCGTCCATTGCTCGGGGGACATGCGTGATCTCCTCGTGTCGCGCCGGTCCACCCGCTTGTGGCGGTGTAGCCCGACAGCCCCGACCGGAGCGCCGGTGACCTGGTGGGTCACCCGTTTGCTTCAGCCGGAGCGATTGGATCGCTCCCCGCCATCCTGGCACGAAACCGGCCGATTCCGTGAGCCCTGCCACAGGGATTCGGCACGGCCGCGGCACGGCCGGCGTCTTCCCGCGAGATCACCTTAGTTCGCCGCCGATCAGGCGAAAACCGCAGGTCATCGAAGTAATGGAGGTCCGACTAATGCTTTGTGGACCATCGCGGTACCGATATTGCGAAGGCGTTCCTCCTGCCGCCGCGATAGTCCTATTTACCCGATTTCACTGTTTCACCCGCGCCGGTCGCGAGATCGACCAGCAGGTGAGCCGAGATCTCCGCAGCCGCCCGCGCCGAAATGGGACAGACTGGACTCGTGGCCGAGTTCGCCAATCCGCTTGCGCTGCCCGACGAGTTGGCCCTGCTGATGTGCAAGGACAACGGGACGTACTACGTCAGCGCGAACCCGAACACGGCGACCGCCGCCGCCGAGATCGGCGAGCTGGCCCTGCGGGACCGCGTCGAGCTGGCGGGCAGGGCGGTGCGCCTGGTCGACACCGCTTCGAGCGGGCTGCCGTGGATGGACCGGTCGCTCGCGGACCTCCAGCAGCGGGCGGGGCGGGCGAACCGCCCGGTCGAGCTGAGTGGGTGGTTACAGGGCCGCACCGGCGCGTTCGCGACGCATCGGATGGTGCTGGTCGAGCACGGGTTGCTGCGGCGCGAGCACCGGAAGTTCCTGGGCGTGCTGCCCGACGACCGCTACTACCCAGAACGTGCCGCTCGCGGGGCGCTGCTTACCGAGCTGCGCGAGGTCGCTGTCGACGAGCGGCCGGTGGACGGGCGGTTGGCGCTGCTCACCGCGCTGGTCTACCGCAGTGGGCTGCTCTACCTGCTCGGTTTCGACCGGGCCCAGCGGACCCGGCTGAAGACCATCGCCGAGGCCGAGGACCTGGGCAACACCGTCGGCACCGCGGTCACTGCGGCGCTGGTGGCCATCACGGCGGTTCCGGCGGTGATCGTGGTTGCTGGCGGATGAGGCGCTCCACGCGGCCAGCTCCGGATGCGGCCAGCTCCGGATAAGGACGTCTTCGGCCGCTGGACGGCCAGGAGGGCTTCGTATTACTGAGCACCCCCACGACACCTATGACCTGGTACGCCAGGAGCGGGCTGGACACCCGCTCAGCTCGCCGAGGCCGCCGAGGTGCCGGCGACCGAGGTCGCCCCGCTTCGAAGCTCAAGAGATCGTGCCCGCGGGGCCGCTGGCGATGCGCTTCCTCGCAGCGATGGGCTGACGACTGCGACATTCAGCCACGTGAAGCCGGTTTCGCTGGGAGAATGGGCGCATGACCGCGCTTACCCTGCCCGAAGAGTTCGTACTGCTGCTCCAGAAGGACAACGGCTCGCACTACTCGACGTCCGATCACACCGGGGCGGCGGAACTCGGCGAGCTCGTGCTGCGGCACCGGGTCGAGTTCGCCGGCAAGAAGGTGCAGATGGTCGACGCCAGTCCGAGCGGCATCGGCTGGCTCGACGAATGCGTGGCATTCCTGACGCGGAAGGCCGGCGCGGCGAACAAGCCGGTGGCCGCGACGAGCTTCATCCAGCACCGGCGCAGCGTGCGCAAGGTGCACTGCGCCGCGCTGGCGGAGCGGGGCTTGATGCGCTGCGAGCAGAAGTCGGCGCTGTTCATCCCGTACAACAAGTACTTCCCGGACCCCGCGGCGCGGCAGGCGTTGATCGGGGAGATCCGCAAGGTCGCCCGCGACGAGGTCGAACTCGACAACCGGCAGGCGCTGCTCGCGGCGATGGTGCACGCGACCGGCCTGGTCCGATCGCTCGGCCTGGAGCGGGCCGAGCGTAAGCGGTTGAAGGAGATCAGCAAGGGCGAGCAGCTCGGCAAGGCCGTCGAAGCCGTGGTCGCCGCCGCGACGGTCGCGATCGCCGCCGGCGCTGCGGCCGCGACCACCGCCGCCACGACGGCCGGCAGCTGAGGACTCGATCGTGGAACTGATCCTGCCCGAGGAACTGATGTTGATCGGCCGCACCGCCGCCGGACACGAGTACGGCGGCTCGTCGACCAGACTCGCCGTCGCCGCAGGCGTGATCGGCGAGCTGGCCCTGCAGCGCCGCATCATGATCGACGGCAGCTACGCCTTCGTCACCGATCCGACCGCGACGCGGCACCCGCTCCTGGACCAGCTGTTCGGCGAGCTGGTCCAGCGGCGCACGGCGATCCGGCTGACCAGCTTCTTGAGGGAGCAGGCTCGCCTGTACGAGATGTGGCTGAACCACCTCATGGCTGGCGGGCTCCTCCGGCCCGAAGCGGCCAGCGGGTCGTTCGCCAGCACGCGCTACGTGCCGGCCCCGAAGGTCCGCAATTCGGTGCTCTCGCGACTTTGGTACCTGCTGAACGGCTGGGCGAAGCAGGATCCGCGCACCGTCGCGCTCGCCGGGATCGTGCACGGCAGCGAGCTCGGCGACGACCTGATCCCGTTCCCGGCGGACCGGGCGACGCTGGCCGTCTTCGGACAGCGGGACCCGATCGGGCAGGCGATCGGGGCGGTCCACATCGAAGACCGGTCCGCCGCGGCGGGCATGCCCTTCATGGTCGTGTCCATGCCCGCTACCCCAGCGAGCTGCACGCCTCTCGGGGGCTGCTGAGCAGTTCCGGCAATCCACGACGACCAGGTCGGAGCGGGCATAGGATCGCGGCGTGGATCGTGCAGCCGTAGCGAAGAACGTTGACCAGGCGTGGGACGAATCCGTCCTGCCGAGCCTCTCCGAGCTGGTGAAGATCCCGGCGATCTCGCCCGCCTTCGACGCCGGGTGGGCCGCCGCCGGGCACCTCGACGCCGCCATCGAGCACCTGCGGGCGTGGATCGCGGCGCGGGACATCGCCGGCGCGAACATCGAGGTCGTGCGGCTGCCGGAACGCACCCCGCTGCTGGTGGTGGACATCCCGGCCAGCGAGGGCGCCCCGGACGAGACGGTGCTGCTCTACGGCCACCTCGACAAGCAGCCGCCGCTGAGCGGCTGGTCCGAAGGGCTCGGGCCGTGGACCCCGGTGGTCCGCGACGGCCGGCTGTACGGGCGCGGCGCCGCCGATGACGGCTACGCCGGGTATGCGGCGATCACCGCGATCGAGGCGGTCCGAACGCACGGCGGCGCGCACGCGCGCTGCGTGGTGCTGCTGGAGACCGGCGAGGAGTCCGGCAGCCCCGACCTGCCCGCCTACCTTTCGCACCTGTCCGGCCGGCTCGGCAACGTGTCGCTGGTGGTGTGCCTGGACTCCGGCGCGGGCGACTACGAGCGGCTGTGGCTGACGAACTCGCTGCGCGGCATGGTGTCGCTGGAGGTCAAGGTGCAGGTGCTCGAGAGCGGCCTGCACTCCGGCATCGCCAGCGGCATCGCGCCCAGCTCGTTCCGGGTGCTGCGGCAGCTGCTCGATCGGCTGGAGGACGCCGCGACCGGCGAGATCCTGGTGCCCGAGCTGAACGTGCAGATCCCGGAGAACCGGGTCGCCGAGGCGCGGGCGGCGATCGAGGCCGCGCCCGGTCTGGTGCGCAACGTCGTGCCGTGGCCGGAGGGTTTGCGTCCGGTCGACGAGGACGAGGTCGAGCTCGCCCTGAACAGCACCTGGCGGCCGACGCTGTCCGTGATCGGCGCCGACGGACTGCCCAAGCCTGCGGACGCGGGCAACGTGCTGCGGCCCTTCACGACGTTGGTGCTGAGCTTCCGGCTGCCGCCGACGGCCGACCCGGAGGCGGCGCTGCGCGCGGTCCAGGAGCGGCTGACCACCGACGTGCCGTACGGCGCGAAGGTGACCTTCGGGCACTCCGAGGCCGGGCTGGGCTGGAACGCGCCGGACCCCGCGCCGTGGCTGGCGGCGGCGCTGGACCAGGCGAGCGACGAGGTGTTCGACGCCGGCTGGCGGACGATGGGGCTCGGCGGCTCGATCCCGTTCATGGGCCTGCTGCACAACGCCTACCCGGACGCGCAGTTCCTGGTGACCGGGGCGCTCGGGCCGGACAGCAACGCGCACGTGCCGGACGAGTCGCTGCACCTCGCGTTCGCGGCCAAGGTCACCTCGGCCGTGGCCTACGTCCTCGACGCCCACGCCCGCCGCTGACCGCCGCGATTTCAATGGAAATCGAACCTCTGATTTCCATTGAAATCGCACTGCGATGGGGGCTGGGGTGGCCGTTCGGGAGCTTTCGGGGGTTACCAAGCGCCACGGGGCCCGGTCGGTGCTCCGGGGCGTTGATCTTGCCGTGCAGGACGGTGAGTCCGTCGGCATCCTAGGCTCCAACGGGTCCGGGAAGTCCACGCTGCTGCGGATCCTCGCCGGGGTTTCCCGGCCGTCCGGCGGAACCGTCACCGGGCGGCCGCGCACCGGGTACGTGCCGGACCGGTTTCCCGCCCGGCAGCGGATGAGCGCCCGCGCGTACCTCCGCCACCTCGGCCGGATCGGCGGATTGTCCACTGCGGAGGCTTCGGCTCGGGCCGACGGGTGGCTCGAACGGTTCGCGCTCGCCGGTGGCCCGGGTACGCCGCTGCGCGAGCTCTCGAAGGGCAACGCGCAGAAGGTCGGGCTCGCGCAGGCGCTGCTGTGCGAGCCGGAACTCCTGGTGCTGGACGAACCGTGGTCCGGCCTGGACCCCGATGCCCGCATCGTGCTCACCGAGGTGATCCGCGAGGTCTCGGCGGCCGGCGCCGCCGTCGTGTTCACCGATCACCGGCCGGAAGTGGTCCACGCGGTCGCCACGCGCTCGCACCGGCTCGCCGACGGGCGGCTCGAACTCCTCGATGCCGAGGTCGAGACCTGCCGAATCGTGCTGTGCGGCGGCGAAGCCGTGGACTGGGCCGCCCGGCCCGGCGTGCAGGCAGTCCAATCAGGACGGTCGGAGCACGAACTTGTGGTGGCCGTGTCCGAGCGGGAATCCTTGCTGCTCGAGGCGATCCAGCAGGGCTGCGCGGTGCTCGCGGTGGATTCGCGGGTGCGGGAGGGCAGCCGATGATCCCGCTGGTCCGCTACCAACTGGCCGTGCTGGGCCACTCGCAGCGCTACCTGCCGCCGGTGCTGCTCTACGTCGGGCTGCTCGCGATCTTCTACAGCAACAACGATGGCCCCGCGCTGCCCGGTTTCGCGGTTACCGCGGCCGGGCTGCTGATCGTGGCGGGTTGGTTGACGATCGCGCTCGTCGACGTGGAGGACGCCGTGCAGCGCACGGTCACCCAAACCCACGTCGGCTCGACGACCCGGATGCTGCTCGGCACAGTGCTCGCGGTGTTTCTGTGCTCGGTCGGGCTCGCCTTGCTCACCGTCGCCTGGGCTGAGATCTCGTACGGGCTCGGCTACTCGCCGACTGATCTCGGCGTGGGGCTGCTGGCGCACGTCGTGTGCGCCTCGTTCGGCATCGCCGTCGCCCTGCCGTGCTCCGGGCTGGTCGTCCGGCGCATCGGCTACACGGTGATCGCGGCGGCAGCGCTGTTCGCGATCGCGTTGCTGGCGAAGTGGATTCCGCTTGCCTTCCCGCTGCTCCAAGCGCTGAGCTCGGGAGCGGTGAGCGCGGCGCTGCTCATCCGCTCCGCGCTCGTCGCCGCGGGCATCCTGATCGCCAGCACGCTCCTGGTCACGACCTGGTACGTCCGCCGTTCCTAGCGGCAAGTGGTCGGTTCCGGCCCCTGCGCGCAGCCAGTTCAGCGCTTCGGGATCAGGATCCAGAGCACGATGTAGATGATGAACTGCGGTCCCGGCAGCAGGCAGGACAGCAGGAACAGCAGGCGAATGGTGAACGGCTTCGTGCCGAACCGATCGGCCAGACCGGCGCACACGCCCGCGATCATCGCCTTCTCGCTCGGCCGGGACAGGGGCATTCGGTACGTCGTCATTTCTCCATGTTCGCCGCTACGGCGGCGCGACGCGTCAGGGAGCGACCCCGAGATTCCCCTGACCCAGGTCATCCCGCAGACGTAGTCCCACGGGCGTACCCCGAACGTGCCGGTGCCCGCTCGGCCGGGGGACCGAGCGGGCACCTCGCAGTGCATCGACGGAGCGCCTCTAGGGCGGAAGAAGATCACCGCCTCGACGCTAGGTTCTGCTCCCCGGATGTGGACCGTTCCTTGCCCCAACGGGCGATGCTGGGTAACACGAACCGGTCGCGTGTTCCGTCCAGGATGCCGCCGCTCGGGTCGTCGAAGGCGCCCGGTTCGCGCCCGCCCCGCATCGCGAGGGCCGCGCGGACCTTGTCCCGCTCCGGCCGAACGATCTCGAAGATGATCAGCACGCACAGCGCGACCACCATCGCGTCGCGGATCACCACCGCGCCGAGGAACCAGCCCTCCGGCAGCCCCTTGTTGCCGGTGCCGAGGTAGTAGTACATCCGCGGCGCCCACACCGCGGCGTCGATGATCATCCAGCTCAGCAGCAGCCGCCAGCGCGGGATCGCCAGCACCGCCAGCGGCACCAGCCACAGCGAGTACTGCGGGCTCCACACCTTGTTGGTCAGCAGGAACGCCGCCACCACCAGGAAGCACAGCTGTGCCAGCCGCGGCCGGGTCGGCGCGGCCAGCGCCAACCACCCGACCCCGAGGCACCCGACCAGGAACAGGGCGAGGCTGACCGAGTTCAGCACCGTCGGCGTGGCGCCGTCGCGCAGCGGGCCGTCGAAGCCCGCCCAGCCGGTGAAGTGCATCAGCACGTTGTAGAGCGAGTCCGGATCGGCCTGTCGTTCGTTGTTGAGCCGGAAGAACTCCCGCCACCCCACGGGGTAGAGCACGAGGATCGGCACATTGATCACCAGCCAGGCCACTGCGGCGGCCAGCACCGAGCGCAGCGCGTCCGTCAGCTTCCCGGCCCGCCAGGCCAGCACCAGCAGCGGGCCTAGGAAGAACAGCGGGTAGAGCTTCGCCGCGCCGCCGATCCCGATCAGCACCCCGGCCAGCACTGGCCTGCGCCGCGCCCACGCGAGCAGCCCAGCAGTACCGAAAGCCGTGGCCAGGGCGTCGAAGTTGGTGAATACGTGCACGAAGACCAGCGGCGACACCGCCGCCAGCGCGGCGTCCCAAACACGTCGGCGGCACAGCAGGACCATCGCCCAGATCGTCACCAACCAGGCCGCGGCCAGCCAAAACGTCGAGATATTGAAGTACAGCACGCTCGTCAGGGCGGGGGGCAACCAGCCGAAGCTCGCCAGGGTCGCCCAACCGTCCGCGGCCCGCGCGTTGATCCACTGGAACAACCCCGTCAGCACCGGGTACTCCATGTACCGGACCTGCTGCTGCGGCGTGCCGGGGTTCTCCAACCACGAGGTCTTGTACGGGAAAGCGGTGTCCGGCGCGAGATCACCCAGGCCGTAGCGCGGGATGATGTCGGTGTAGCACATCGCGGTGTACTGCTTGCTGTTCCGCCAGTCCAGCTGCGGTCCGCGGTCGGTCTCGTAGGTGACCTGGCAGGGCGCCTTGAACAGCCATGCGGCGGCCAGCACCAGCACCGCGAGCAGCAGGATCACCCGCAGCGGCGTCCAGAACCACTGCCGCCCGACCTGCGCGTGCCGCCCGAGCCGACCGCCGAAGGGGAGGCTGAGCTTCTGCGCCAGCGGCTCGGTCCAGGTCGGCGAGACGCGCTCGGCCGGCCCGAGGGAATCGCTGTCCACCGCCGAGCTCACACGGCCGCCGGGGGACGGCGGCGGTTCGGTGCTGGCGGGCTCGGTCGAGGTGGACACGACCGGATGCTACTTGGGCCGGACAACGCGGAGGGGCACCCGCCGACTCGCGGGTGCCCCTGGCGTGTTCAACAGGTGCTCAGCCGGACTGCTGCCTCGTCGGGGTCGGCGCCACGTTGTTCGGCGATCCGTCGCCGGGGTCGCTGCCTCCGCCGCCGTTGGTGTTGCAGTTCGGGTCCAGCCAGCTGCAGCGGCCCGGCTTCTCCTTGCTGGTGGTCGGCTTGTCCGGTTCGCTGGTGTCGCTCGGCTCCGACGTCGGCGGCTGCGACGTCTGGGACGTGGGCGGGGCCGCCGACGTCGGCGGGGGCGGCGGCGGGGTGTCCAGGAACTGCCCGATCTTGTCGCCCTCGGGGAACGGCACGACCTTCTTGCCCTGGAGGTAGGAGTCCATGAACTCCTTCCACACCTTGGCGGGCAGGCCACCGCCGTAGAAGCTCTGGCCGTTCGCGTTCTCCAACGGCTTCGGGCCGCTGTCGTCGTTCTGCATCGCCACCGCGGTGGAGATCTGCGGCACGGCACCGATCATCCAGGCGTTCTTGTTCTTCGTGGTGTTGAGCCACTGGTGGGTACCGGTCTTGGACACCACCGGCCGGTTGCCCGCCAACGGGACCTTCGAGTGCGCGGCGACGTCCAGCATCGATTGCGAGACGTTGTAGGCGATGTCCTTGCTGGTCGACGCGTCACCGAAGGCTGGCTCCGGCTTCGTGGTCGCGAGCGGGAACACGCCCTGCTCCGGGCTGACGGCCTGCTGGACGAAGTGCGCCGGAACCTTGTTACCCCCGTTGACGAACGAGGAGTACGAGGCGGCCATGTCCGCCGGGAGCACCGGGTACATTCCCAGCGCGATACCAGCGGCCACACTGCCGTCGGGGCTTTCCAGCTTCGTCGATTCCGGGATGCCGGCCTGGTGCGCGGCCTCGGCCACCTTCTTGGGGCCGAAGTCGGCGGCCATGTTGACGAACACCGTGTTGACCGAGTTGGTCATCGCCTCTCGGACACCGCAGTGCGTCGGGACGTCGCATTTCACACCGGGCGAGTTGTTGAACTCGTGCCCGGCGATCACCTGCGGACCGGTGCCGTCGTAGAACTCGCCGATGCCCTTGCCCTTCTCGAGCCCGGCGATCACCGCGAACGGCTTGAACGACGAACCCGGCTCCTGCGGGGTGCTGGCCCAGTCCAGGTCGCCGATCTGGTTCTTGGACCCGTAGTACGCCCGGATCTCGCCGTTGTTCGGGTCGACCGCGACCAGCGAAGTGCGCAGCGTCTCCGGCTCCGAAGCCATCACCTTCTTCACAGCGGCCTCGGCCTTCTGCTGCGTGTCCGGATCGATGGTGGTCTTGATCGTGTAGCCACCGCGGGACAGGTCGCTCTCGGACAGACCCTGGGCTTCCAGTTCCCGCTTGATGGCCTCCCAGATGGCGTCCTGCTCGGGGGAGAGCCTGCTGTTCTTCTTCCACTCCCCGCGAGGCAGGGTCTGGGGAAGCGTCATGGTCTCCCGCTCGCCCGGCTGCAGGAAGCCGTTCTCGTACATCTGCCCGACGACGTACTCCCAGCGCTTCTTGCCCTTCTCCGGGTTCTGGCCGGGGTCGTTGCCGCCGTAGGGGCTCTGCACCACACCGGCCAGCACGGCCGCCTCGGCGGCGCTGAGCTCGCTGGGCTTCTTGTTGAAGTAGGCCCGCGCCGCGGCGCTGATGCCGTTGGCGCCGCGCCCGTAGTCCGCCGTGTTCATGTAGGCGAGCAGGATGTCGTCCTTGCTCTGCTGGTTCGTGATCTTGAACGCCAGCACGACTTCCTTGATCTTGCGGATGTACGTCGGGTCCTTCTTGAGGTCCTGGTCCAGCTTCAGGAACTGCTGGGTGATCGTGGAACCACCGCCGACGCCGGAACCGGATACCAGGTAGTAGACCGACCGCAGGATGCCCTGGAAGTCGAAGCCCGGGTTGGTGCGGAAAGTAGAGTCCTCGGCCGCGATGGTGGCGTTCTGCATCGCCAACGACACGTCGTTGATGCTGTGCAGGACCTCCCGCGAGCCCTGCACGTCCATGCGGCCCATCGGGCTGCCGTCGGAGTACAGCAGCTCGATGGGCCGGTCCATGCTCATTACCTTCGCCTCGTTCGGCGCATCCCAGAAGATGTAGCCGTAGATGAACACGACGGCCGGAACCACAACGGCTAAGGCCGCGGCGACGTAGCAGGACCGGCGGATCCGCCGCCAGAGCCGACTGCGTTTTGCTCGGGCGGCGCTCATGTCGTCGTCCAGATCCGCAAAGTCGTCCGGGCCGTCGTCGAAGTCGTCGTCCGGGTACCGGTCATGGCCATTGCGGCTGTCGAGGTCGTCGCCATCCCGATCATTCCCGTCGTACCCGCTGTTGTACGGGTCGTCGTAGTCGTCGGCGTAGTAGTTGTAACTGCCCTGTTCCTGATGCGTGAGCAACTGCGGCTCGGGGGCTACGCCCCCACCGCCACCAGCTCCACCTGCTCCACCCGCGGCTCCCGCCGCTGCGCCTGCGGCTCCCATGGCTCCGCCGGCCGCGCCTCCGGCTCCGGCCGCGCCCGCCCCGGCCGCGCCTCCGGCTCCCGCCATCCCGGCGCCTGCGGCAGCACCGGCGATCCCGCCTGCGGCGGCTCCACCTCGGCGGCGATCGCTGTCGCGATCGTCGGCCGGGGTCTGCGGGATGTTCTGCGTCGGCTGCTCGCCGTCGGGCGGCTGCGGCGGACGCCCGGGCGGCGGTCCTTGCGGCGGGGGCGGCGGCCCCTGCCTGGTCTGCTGCGCGCCGGGCGGTGCTGGGGGTGGTCCCTGCCGTCCCGCGTTCGGCGGCGGGGGAACCGCCGAGTAGCTGGTGGGTAGGTCGAGCTTGCGCCCGCCGTTCTTCTCCGGTTCGCCCGAGTCGCCGCTGAGCCGCTTGCCCAGCGCCGAGTCGTCGCCATCGTCGTCGTCGAACGATGGTGTCCACGCGCCGGTCTGCTCCTGCGGCGGCTCCGTGTCCGGCCAGTTCATGGGCTGGCCGGGCGGTGGCACCGGGGTGTTCTGCTGCGTTTCCTCCGCGCTGCGGTCCGACCCGCTCGGCCACCGGGGGTTCGGCTGGTTCGGCGGCGCCGACCGCGGGCCCGGGCGCGGCTCTTCGCCGGGCCACGCCGGGCCGCCCGCACCGGGCGGTCCCGGTGGCGGGCCCTGCGGCGGGCCGGGCATCGGACGCTGCGGAGGCCGTGCCTGGTCACCCGGGCGCGGCGGCCCGGGGCGCGGCGGGGGTGGCGTGCCTCGACCGTCGGGATGCGGATGCCTTGAGTGGCGCCCTCGGGTGGGGTCGTCACGCTCGTCGTTCACGAGTGGGCCTCCAGGACAGGCGTCGTCGGACGCCGTGTGATGCGTTCACGTCGGGGATGCGCCGCACCGGGCGCGCGGCCGTGTTCGGGGCACGACCGTTGTCACTCCGCTGCAGTCTTGCGCCGGGACCGGTTGTCGTTCAACCCACCGGTTCCGGTCACGTACGACAGCACGAGGTGGTTCCAGTTACATGTGCGGCATACCTCTACGACGTAGACGTTGAACTCCTCGAACATGGCCGCCATCCGGTCGAGCTCCTCGGGAGCCCGCGCCGTTCCGGACGCGTGCTTGAGGGCATCGCCGAAGACCCAGGACACCTGGGTCAACGGTTCCTTCCGGCACACCGGGCAGGTCACCCCGCTCGGCTCGCCATGGAATTTCGCCGCCCGAAGCAGGTACGGATCGGCGTCGCAGACCTCCATCACCCCGACCCGGCCAGCGTGGACTTGCGCGAGCAGCGCTCGGCGCTGCAACGCGTAGTCGACCACTTGCCGTTGGGTCCGCACGACCACAGGGTACGTGGCGACCAGGTCTGCTCCATGCGCCGATCAGGGCAGGCGACGCGACCGACCACTACCAGCGGTGACGGCCGCCACCTCAGGCCCCTCGCGATCGCGCACTCCGATATATCGGCGCGATATAATCCGCGGGGTGGTCTGCCTCACCGCAGCACCGCCACTGGCATCCGGCGGTGAATTCGTCGGGCGGAGGAGGTGCGGATGCTCGAACTCGCCGTGCTTGGGCTACTGCACGAGGCCCCGATGCACGGCTACGAGCTGCGGAAACGGTTGCATGACACGGTCGGTGCCTTCCGCGCGCTGTCCTGCGGAACGTTGTACCCGACGTTGCGGAGGCTGCTGCGCGCCGGGTTGATCGAGGAGGAACCCGACTCGCCCGGTTCGCGCGCGTGGGGTCGGCGAGCGCGCCGCGTGTACCGGATCACAGCCGCCGGGCAGCAGCGGTTCGCCGAGCTGGTCGGCGACTGTGGGCCGCAGGCCTGCGACGACAATGCATTCGGCGTGCACATGGTGTTCTTCTCCCGCACCCCGGCCGAGGTCCGGCTGCGGATCCTGGAAGGACGCCGGCGCCGTGTCGAAGAGCACCGGGACGGCCTGCGCAGCGCGCTGGCGCGCTCCGAGGAACGGTTCGACCGCTACACCCGCGAACTGCACCGACTCCGGCTGGACCACAGCGAGCACGAGGTCCGCTGGCTCGACGAAATCATCGAACACGAACGCGCCGAGCAGTCTGCTGCGGCGCCGGGCCGACCCAGCGTCGGCGGGCAAGAACTGCAAGGACACGACAGATGAGTAAGAAGGAGGGCCCTGCCATGGGCGGAGATCGTCGAGCGGTGCGGGTGGCGATCGTCGGCGTCGGGAACTGCGCGGCGTCGCTGGTGCAGGGCGTCCACTACTACGCCGACGCGGACCCGGGCACCCGGGTGCCCGGCCTGATGCACGTCAACTTCGGTGATTACCACGTGCGCGACGTGAAGTTCGTCGCCGCCTTCGACGTGGACGCGAAGAAGGTCGGCCGCGATCTCTCCGAGGCGATCGTCGCCAGCGAGAACAACACCATCAAGATCGCGGACGTGCCCCCGCTGGGCGTCACCGTGCAGCGCGGCCACACCTTCGACGGCCTCGGCCGCTTCTACCTGGAGACCATCGAGCAGTCCGACGACCAGCCGGTGGACGTCGTGCAGGCACTCAAGGACGCCGAGGTCGACGTCCTGGTGGCCTACCTGCCGGTGGGTTCCGAGGAGGCGGACAAGTTCTACGCGCAGTGCGCGCTGGACGCCGGGGTGGCCTTCGTCAACGCGCTGCCGGTGTTCATCGCCTCCGACCCGGAGTGGGCGCAGAAGTTCACCGACGCGGGCGTGCCGATCGTCGGCGACGACATCAAGTCGCAGGTCGGGGCGACCATCACGCACCGGGTGCTGGCCAAGCTGTTCGAGGACCGCGGCGTGCATCTGGACCGCACGATGCAGCTGAACGTCGGCGGCAACATGGACTTCCTGAACATGAAGGAACTGGAGCGGCTGGAGTCGAAGAAGGTCTCCAAGACGCAGTCGGTGACCTCGCAGGTGGACCGCGACCTCGGCAAGCGCAACGTGCACATCGGGCCGTCGGACTACGTGCCGTGGCTGGACGACCGGAAGTGGGCCTACATCCGGCTGGAGGGCCGCGCGTTCGGCGACGTGCCGCTGAACCTGGAGTACAAGCTGGAGGTGTGGGACTCGCCGAACTCGGCGGGGATCATCATCGACGCCATCCGGGCCGCCAAGATCGCCAAGGACCGGGGCATCGGCGGGCCGATCCTGTCGGCGTCGTCGTACTTCATGAAGTCGCCGCCGGAGCAGTACTCCGACTCCGCCGCGTACCAAGCGGTCGAAGACTTCATCGCGGGCAAACTGGAGCGCTGATCGGCTGTTCGGGGTTGTCGCAAGACCGGCAACCCCGAACGGCACGAACGGCAGTCCGGAAACTCGCACGTTGCGCGCACCGCGACACATGACGAGGTGTTCGCCGGAGTTGTCGCAAGCGGCGAAGCCGCTTTGCCCACCCTCGCAACTTGCACCGCCGCCACCCGCACCGCCAAACAAAACGAGCCTGGAATTCCAACGAAGAAAAGGCACCCGCTTCGGCGCGGGTGCCCTTTTTTCCTTCCTCGGGGTCTGCTCGGGCCCCACGCGGTGCCTCCTTCCTCAGAGCCTGTCGGCGAATGCCGTCCGCGCCTTTGGAAGCGGCGTAGCCGCTTGCATTCACCTTGCCAAGACGACCATCGGCGGGTTCTGAGTGGTTTCCTGGCGAGGACGGCCCCGCCGCCGCGTATTGGACATACACCGGGACATACACCAGGAGGGGCACCCGCAGTCCAGGGAACCTCTCAGGTTCCGCTAAGCGACCACCGACCCAGACCATTCACCAACAGGCTCTCAATGTTGGAGCTGCTGCTCGGCCCGGGCCAGGACCGAGTGCACCGAGGCTTGGCCGTCGGTGGTCACCCACGACACCCGCAACCCGGGGCGAACGCGCTTGCGGCCGATGCGCACCGGCCAGCCCGCAACTTCCCGCGCCTGCTCGGCGATCTCCTCGCCGGTGCCGTTCGAGTGCTCCGCGACCACCGCGAACTCGTCGCCGCCGTAGCGGGCGACGGTGTGCTCGTCGCTGAGCCCTTCCCGGAGCCGGCCGGCCAGCGTGGTCAGCAGCTCGTCGCCGCGGTCGAAGCCGTGCTCGGCGTTGAAGGTCGCCAGGCCCTGCACGTCGATCAGCACCAGCGTGGACAGCGTGCCGCGACTGCGGGCGCGGACCAGCGACTGCTCCAGCCGGTCCAGCAGGAGCACGCGGCCCGGCAGCCCGGTCAGCGGGTCGAGCAGGCCGCGGCTGTGCGAGACGTCGGTGTGCACCGACTGCAGCAGCATCAGCACCCGGCTGCGGCCCTGCACCCGCACCGCGTGGTAATCCGCCCAGATGCGGCTCAGCGGTTGGCCGCTGCGGGCGATCACCATCGGGATAGACAGCGGCGAGCCGGCCCGCAGCACCTGCCCGGCCAGCTCTGCCCAGTCCGGCATCGGTGCACCGGTGTCGTCGCGCACCTGCCAGCCGGCGGGCCTGGTGCCGGTGAGCAGATCGGACTTGGCCAGCTGCATCAGTTCTGCGGCGACGTCGTTGGTGGCCAGCACCTGGCCGCGTTCGTCGGTCAGCAGCACGCCGACCGTGAGCCCGCTGATGAGTTCGTCCCAGACTGGCGCCAGCTGACCTGGTACGGCCACTTCGAGGACACTCATTCGGCCCCCTCCTCCCCACCGAACGGAGCAGTCCTTTGAGCCTCCCCTTCGGGCAGGGCGAAATTCAAGGCCTCGGCGACTACCCGTATTGATGGTATTCACGCTCCGCACATAACGGTGAGTCAGCTGTTCGCGGTGCGTTCCCCCTCAGGTCACCTCGGGCCGAGGCTTGATGAATCGGGCAGGTGAAACATCGCCCGTTGGCCCGGGACTCAAAATCGCCCCGCGGCGCCCACTTCACCCGATCGAATATCTACGCTGGTCGAGGTGCCGCAGGCGAGAGGATGGTGCATGCCCGTGCACGGGACCGCGGGTCGACTACCGCTGCAGGAGCGGTTGCGTGACCAGCGATCACTGCTGGTCGTGATCGCAGTCGCGGAGCTGATCGCGGTGATGGTGGTCTCCACCGTCAACACGCACGACCACATCGACGGTGAGGTCTACCGGCTCGGCGCGAAAGCGCTGCTCGGCGGACGCGATCTCTACAACAACCTCCCGGCCACCGAGTCCGGGCTGCTGCTGCCGTTCATCTACCCGCCGTTCGCGGCGATCGTGTTCGCGCCGCTGGCGCTGATCCCGAAGGCCGCCTCGACCGCGGTGATCATGCTGGTCAGCCACGCCGCGCTCATCGTCACGCTGTACGTCGTGCTCAGCGCCTCGACCTTCCTGCGCGCGCACCGGGAGAAGGTGCTGCTGGTGACGGCCGCGGTGCTGCCGCTGGCCACGATCAGCGAACCGGTGCTGGAGACGATCACCTACGCCCAGATCAACATCGTGCTGATGGCGCTGGTCGCGGTGGACCTCCTGTGGCGGACGGACGGCGCGAAGAAGCTGCCGTACCCGCGCGGCCTGCTGATCGGCCTGGCCGCCGGCATCAAGCTCACGCCGCTGGTGTTCCTGCTGCTGCCACTGCTGCGCCGGGACGTCCGCACGATCGTGGCCTCGCTGCTGACCTTCCTGGGCACCGTGCTGCTGGGGTTCGCCCTGACCTTCGACAACGCCCGCCGGTTCTGGCTGCACGAGATGCTGGCCAGCAGCAACGTGTCGTTCGGCCCGAAGTTCACCGGCGACGCGTCGACGTACGCGGGCAACCAGTCGCTGCGGTCGTTGCTGAGCAAGATGTCGGCGCCGAGCCTGACCATCGTCTTCGCCCTGCTCGCGGCGATCGTGCTGGTGCTCGCGGTGCTGGGGATGGTGCACGCGATCCGGCAGCGGGACCTGCCGATGGCGGTGACGATCAACGGCATCCTCGGGCTGCTGGTGTCGCCGATCTCCTGGTCGCACCACTGGGTTTGGGCGATCCCGGGGCTGGTGCTGCTGATCGGCGCGGCGCAGGCCAAGCGCGACTGGGCGCTGCTGCTGGCGACCACGTTGACGGCCGGGTTCTTCATGATGGGCCCGCACTGGAAGATGCCCCAGGGCCACGGTCTGGAGCTGCGCTGGAACTTCTTCGAGCAGCTGATCGGCAACTCCTACGTCTACTTCGGACTGGCGTTCCTGCTCTACAACGCGGTGCGCTGGTGGCGCTCCCGCCGAACGCCGATCAAGCCCGTCAACGACGATCCGGCCTCCGAAGCCCCGCTCACCGCCCCGGTCCCATAAAGACAGACCAGGCCCGTGAGTGCTTTTCGGTGTTCTGGCGCCCAAAAACGCTCACGGGTTCTTCGTTCGGGCCATGGGCATGAAAAAACCGGGGCGAGCTTGGTGCTCGCCCCGGTTTTCGGCTTTCGGGTCAGATGCGGTTGAAGACCACCGTGTCCGCGTTCTCCAGGGTGCGCAGCGCGCCCTGCCGGTTCAAGCCCGGCGTCGGCAGCGTCGCGCCCTGCACGGCCGTGATGTCCGGGACACCGCCGCCGAGCACCGGCAGCGCCACGCCACCGGTCCGCGGCGCGGTGCCGTCCAGCGCGGAGGTGATCCGGCTGACCTGCGGCACCGAGGCCTGGCCGCCGCCGAACGCGTTGAGGTCGCCCACCACCGGCAGCGGCGCCGTCACGGCGGGGGACTCGCTGCGCTCCACGGTGCCCGGCGTCTTGGACACGCTGAGCAGGGGGAGGCCGACGAGGTCCGGAACCTCGTTGGCCTTCAGCTGGTGCTCGCCCGGCACCTCCAGCGGCATCAGGTCCGCGCGCGGCGTCGGCTCGGCGGCGACCGCGGTCAGCGCGCCGGCCAAGATCTCACCCGGCACGGTGTGCAGGTCACTGCGCAGCCCGGGCAGTTCCGCGGAGGTGAGGTCCACCTGCTCCGGCGTCACCAGGCCGCCCGGGCCGTGCGCGAGCACGTCTCCCCAGAGCTCGACGATGCTGCCCGCCGGAGGGGTGAAGCCGTCGAAGTAGACCAGGTCATCGTGCGGGATCACGAGGTCTGCAGGGACATCCAGGAGCGCACCCGTTCGAAATGCACCCTCGCCGAGGGTGTTGGCACCTCCTTGGATCACCTCACCGATGGGACCGGCCCAGCTCAGCGAGCGGTGGAAGCCCTCGGCGGGGGTGACCGGGCGGTCCCCGCCGAACGGCGACAGGCCCGGCACGGTTTCCAGCGGACGGGCGTCGGCCGGGTCGGCGACCCAGCCCGCCAGGTGCAGCGGAATGTTCCGTGACGGGGCGTGCCAGTGCAGGTCGCGCAGCGCCGGCATCTCCTGGGTCAGCTCGTTCTCGACGGCCGGCAGCAGGTCGCGCACCGGGTCCAGGGTGCCCGTCAGCGCGGTGACCGAGTGGCTGGCCCGCGATTCCACCAGCGGGGCGTTGTACCGCGTGCCGGAGTTCTCGGCGAACAGCTCGCCCGCGAAGCACCGATCGGCGGGCACCTCATCGTCTCCGAGCTCGTCGAGTACGGGGGGCAGCGCCGACTCCCCCAGCGGCGGGGCCGGACGCTCCGGGCAGGACCCGGCGGCGGACGCGACTCCCGTGCCGACGGCCAGCATTCCACCGGTGACCAATGCGGCCTGCACGCCGCGCTTCGCCCAAGTCTGCATGGACTTTCTCCTTCACGAGGCTTCCCCAGTCGGGGGAGGAAAATGAACTGTGGGCGCCACACCGTCATCGGAACTTGATCATCGAGTGACGGTGGGCCTTCGGGAACTGCGATCTGGGTTGCGCGCGGCGGATTTCCTTTCGCCGGCAACGAGATCGGTCGTCGGCGCGCCGCGCAGGGATCTAGTCGGGGGTGGTGCCCGGCTGCGGTTCGGGCACGCTGATCAGCGTGCCGGCGCGGGCGCGGGCCGGTGCCCCGGCGAGAGCGGGGCTGCGATCCGGTTCTGCCGGGTAGCAGCCGACCGGCGCGTTGTTGTGCTGCGGCCCGTCGCCGGTTCCGCCGCAGCTGGGCGCGCCGGAGGGCGCAGGCAGGGCGAAAGGCCTTGACCAGTCGTGTCCGGGGGTCTCGCCGGGTTCCGGCGCCCGCCGTTGGACGACCGACTCGGGTTGTTCGACCGAGTGCCGGTGCTCGACCAGCTGCGTCGGCAGCGGGACGACGGGTGCGGCGGCCGGTGCCGACGCGGGCGACGCGGGCGACGCGGGCGACGAATAGGCCGGCTGCTGGCCGGTTTCCCCGGACAGCAGCGGGCTACCGAGGCCGTTCAGTCCATTGTCGACGGATGCGGACAGGGCGGCGGCCTGGGTTCCGGTGGTCGACAGGGCGTCGTCGGCTACGTGCCCGACCCCTGCCGCGGAATCCTGCAGCACACCGGTCACCGGCTGCGCCGCGTCGAGCAGCCGCCCGGCCGGATCGGACCGGACCAGCGCGACCGGGTCCAGGCGGGCCAGCGAGAACTCCGCCGGGCCGGACCGACCGGCGGCCGAACCGTCCACTGTCGACTCCGGCGGCTCGACCGGTCGCGGCGCCGATTGGTCGGCGGGCGCGGCCGGCGGGAGGTCCGCGGCGTCCGCGTGGAGCCCGGAGCCGATGAGCCAAGCCGCGGAGGTCCCGGCGACCGTCGCGCCCGTCACGACCAGCGCACGGGTGAGCAGCCGCCACGGTCGGGCGGCTGCTGTCCTGCGGTCGCGGCGGGACATCTCGGTGCCAGAACCTCCTCGGCTTCGGGCGACTCCCCGTTGGAGCTCCTCCTCACCGCCGCGCACTCTTTCAAAACACCCGCCACTTCCGTAAGCGCATAGCGACACCTTCGCTACATCGTGTTACTGGAGATCGGGTCCTGTTGCGCCCAGTGGTCATTCCGCCCATGGATTCCGCGGTCGGCGCTACGGTGACAGGGTGAACGACTTCAAGATCACCACGCGAGACGATGCCGCGGCGTCGATCCCCCGCGTGCTACGGGTCTCGGCGGCGTTGAGCTGGCGGCTGCTGGTGGTCGTCGGCGCCTTGTACGTGGTGGGGCTGGTCATCGGCCAGATCTACGTGGTCGTGATCCCGGTCGCCATCGCGCTGCTGCTGTCAGCGCTGCTGGCGCCGATCGTGTCCTGGCTGGCCAGGCACGGCGTGCCGCGCGCGGTGGCCACCGCGATGGTGCTGATCGGCGGGCTCGCGGTCGTCGGCGGCGTCCTCACGTTCGTCATCAACGCGTTCATCGAGGGCTTCCCGGACCTGCAGCGCCAGGTCGTCGCGAGCCTCAACCAGCTCAAGGACTCGCTGGCGCGGGGCCCGCTGCACATCAACGATGTGCAGATCGGCCACTACCTGACGCAGGCCCAGGAGTGGTTGGCGGCCAACCAGGCGGCGTTGACCAGCGGCGCGCTGTCCACCGCGGGCACCTTCGGCAACTTCCTGACCGGGCTGGTGCTGGCGCTGTTCACGCTGATCTACTTCCTGCACGACGGCCGCGGCGTGTGGCTGTTCGTGACGAAGCTGGCGCCGAAGCGCGTGCGGCACCGGGTCGACGTCGCCGGCTGCCGGGGCTTCGCCTCGCTGGTCGGATTCGTGCGGGCGACCGCGCTCGTCGCGGTGGTCGACGCGCTTGGCATCGGGACGGGGCTGATGATCCTCGGCGTGCCGCTGGCGATTCCGCTGGCAGCGCTGGTGTTCCTCGGCGGCTTCGTGCCGATCGTCGGCGCGGTGGCCTCCGGCGCGGTCGCGGTGCTGGTGGCGCTGGTGACCAAGGGCTGGATCGTCGCGCTGATCGTGGTCGGCATCGTGCTCGCGGTGCAGCAGATCGAGGGCAACGTGCTGCAGCCGCTGATCCTGGGGCGGGCGGTGCAGATCCACGCGCTGGGCGTGGTGCTGGCGATCAGCATCGGGATGGTGGTCTCGGGCATCGTCGGCGCGCTGCTCGCGGTGCCGTTGGTCGCGGTGCTGAACTCGGCGATCCGCTCGCTGGTCGAGGAGGAGCAACCGGCCGAACCGCCGGAACCCGCCGACCGCGCCGAAGCCGAACCCCCACCGGAGGAAACCCCGGACGGGAAAACCCCGACCGGCTCGACCCCCAACTCGGAGGCCTGACGAGTAGCGGGCCCTTCGACCAGCTATCGGCGGTTGTTCAGCTATCCCGGTCGTTCAGCTATCCCGGTCGAAGGCGCCCTTCACCCACAACCGGATCGAATGGTGCTGATCAGGCGAGGGTGACCGCGTTCCGGCCGGCTGACTTGGCCGCCAGGAGGGCCGCGTCGGCAGCCACCAGGAGATCCGTGAGGTCGTAGCCGAAGCGGGACGTGGTGGCCACGCCGATGCTGACCGTGAGGTCGTTGAGCTCCCGGTGGTCGCCCCGGGTGTCGCGGGTCGGCACGGACAGCGCCGCAGTCGAGGCCCTGATCCGGTCCGCCACGTCCCACGCGACGTCGGTGTCCTTGCCCGGCAGCAGCACCACGAACTCCTCGCCGCCGAAGCGGCCGACCGCGTCTTCGCGCCGCACGCTGCTGCGCAGCATCATCGCGACGGCCGCCAGCACGGTGTCGCCCGCCAGGTGCCCGATCTCGTCGTTGACCCGCTTGAAGTGGTCCAGGTCCAGTAACAGCAGCGACACGGGTTGGGCGCGGGCCTGTGCTCGGTGGAGTTCGTTGCGCGCCAACCGCTCCCAGTGCGCCGCGTTGGCCAGGCCCGTCTTGGCGTCCCGCTGCGCCGACCGCCGCCACTGCGGCAGCTGGCTGGCGAGGTCAAGCAGCACCAGCGACGGCCCGGCCAGCAGCGCGCTGCCCGGCTCGATGCTCACCGCCACCGCCAGCAGCCCGCCCAGGCTCGCGGCGACGATGCCGAGCAGCACGTCGATCGGTTCGCCCAGCACGTCCGCCCGCGCCGCCCCGGGGTTGCGCAGCCGAATGCCCACCGCGACCAGGAAGGCCCGCACCAGCAGCAGCACGGCCCCGGCCAGCACGAACAGCACCGGGCTCCAATGGGGTTCCGACCAGCCGATGAGGAACCGCGCGGACAGCGTGGCGATCGTGGTCGCGGCCGTGGTGAACAGCCAGCGGTGCAGCTCCGGGCGGCCGTCCAGCACCCCGTGCAGGGTCGGCCCGAGCAGCAGGAGCACCAGCAGGTTCGGCGGCAGCGTGAGGATTCCGGCGGCCAGGTAGGCGATGTGCAGCGTCCAGGGGTTGCGCCGGATCTGCCGCCGCACGTTGATCGACACCGAGGTGATCACGATGACCGTCCCGGCGGTGGCCGCCAGCATCGCGAAGGTCAGCAGCTCGTTCGACAGCGGCGACCGGCTCGTCACGAAGACCAGCACCACCAGCGCCAGGGCGACGGCCTGCACCGCGAGCACGTAGGCGATGGCCGCCGGCCGCAGGCGCCACAGCAGCCATCCGCCCACCAAGCCGATCACCTCCACCGATGAGCCTGTCACAGGGAACCGTCAAGCCGCAGCTCGCCACTCGGGCATTTCACGTCGATGCGGGGTCGTGATCACAAACACGCGGAGTGCTCGGTGCGGCGACCTTCGCACATCCGGACGTACGGCAGGATGGTCCGCTGGGAAGGGAGCGAATGTGGGCCGTACGCAATCGCCGTCGCAACCGCAGGTGGCCGACGGTCGCTCGCCGCTCTGGCGCGGGCACAACGTGTTCCGCGTCGTCACGTTCCTCTACGCCTGCTACGGGGTCATCGGCCAGTACGGCGACTACCAGCGGCCGTGGTTGGCGTTGGTGGTCATCAGCCTGATGGCCGTGTGGACGGTGTTCACCATCTGGCGCTACCGGACCCGGCGGGGGCGCACCAACCGCATGGTCCTGCTCGACTGCATCGTGGTGACGGTGCTGTTCCTCAGCAGCGAATTCATCCTCACCGAGGCGCAGATGCTTTCCGCCAAGCCGTCGGTGGCGACCGTGTGGCACTCGACGATGGTCACGGTCGCGGCCGCGCAGTGGGGCATGTTCGGCGGTCTGGCCAGCGGGATCATCGCTACTGCCTGCAACTACCTGATCCGCGGCTACAGTGCTGCGGACACCTCGCTGGACACCCTGCTGCTGATCGGCAGCGGCCTGGTGCTCGGCCTGGCCTCGGACACCGCGCGCAAGTCCACCGAACGGCTGGCCCGCGCGCTGCGCGCGGAGGCCGCGACCGCGGAGCGGGAAAGGCTGGCGCGCGACATCCACGACAGCGTTCTGCAGGTGCTCGCGCGGGTGCGGCGACGCGGCGCGGAGCTCGGCGGCGAGGCGTCCGAGCTGGCGAAACTCGCGGGAGAGCAGGAGATCGCGCTGCGCGCGCTGGTCACCACCTCGCCGCAGGAGACCACGGAGGACGGTGAGACCGACCTCGCCGCGCAGTTGCAGGTGCTGCGCACCGGCCGGATCCACGTGTCGATCCCGGGCAATCCGGTGCGGCTGCCGGAGCCGCTGAGCACCGACCTGTTCGCGGTGGTGCGGGAGGCGCTGGCGAACGTCGAGAAGCACGCCGGCGAGGACGCCCAGGGGTGGGTCCTGCTGGAGGAGCTGCCGGACGCGATCGTCCTCAGCGTCCGCGACGACGGCCCGGGCATCGCCGAAGGCCGGCTCGAGCAGGCCGCCGCCGAGGGTCGGCTGGGCGTGGCGAAGTCGATCCGGGGCCGCGTGGAGAGCCTGGGTGGCACGATCACGCTCGAGACCGCGCTCGGCGAGGGAACCGAGTGGGAGGTCTGGGTTCCCCATCCGGGTGCGGCCCAGGGCAAGCGGCGCAGAGGAGGAAAACGATGAGCGAGCCGCCCGTCACCGTGATGGTCGTCGATGACCACCCGATGTGGCGCGACGGGGTCGCGCGTGACCTGATGGAGCGCGGCTTCGAGGTGCGGGCCACCGCGAGCGACGGCGCGTCCGCGCTGCGCATCGCGCGGACCGTCATGCCCGACGTGGTGCTGATGGACCTGAACCTGGGCGACACCTCCGGCGTCAGCGCCACCCTGCAGATCACTCAGGAGATCCCCGGCACGCGGGTCCTGGTGCTGTCCGCCAGCGGCGAGCACAGCGACGTGTTGGAGGCGGTCAAGGCCGGTGCCTCCGGCTACCTGGTCAAGTCGGCGTCGGTCGAGGAGCTGGTGGACGCGGTGCAGCGCACCGCCGCCGGCGACGCGGTGTTCACCGCCGGGCTGGCCGGGCTGGTGCTCGGGGAGTACCGGCGGATGGCGATCACCCCGGATTCGGAGTCGCAGGTGCCGCAGCTCACCGACCGGGAGACCGAGGTGCTGCGGCTGGTCGCCAAGGGGATGACCGCCCGGCAGATCGCCAAGAAGCTGGTGATTTCGCACCGCACGGTGGAGAACCACGTCCAGTCGACGCTGCGCAAGCTGCAGCTCCACAACCGGGTCGAGCTGGCCCGCTACGCCATCGAGCACGGCCTGGACCAAGAAGAGGCCCAACCCGAAGAAGCCTGAGAACCCGCTGTTCGAGGCCCGCGAGCCAGCCCGGCTCCCGGGCCTTTTTTTCATTGGGTGACCGCCACCCGTGTGGGAATTTCGCAGTTCACCCGATCCACTGACGAAAACTCTTGTCGGGCCCGGGATATTCGCTGCTCACACCGTACGCACGGAACGTGACCGGAGGGCCTCGCGACGACCGGTGCGGCAGCGCGTGACGGTCTTGTGACGGTGGGGTGACGGGCCTCTGGCGTACTCGTCACCAGCGGCATGAAGCCGCAGTCGAAATTCCGTAAATGCGAACAGGAGCATGATCATGGAGTTTTCGTACGAGTTCGCTGAGATGCTGCCCGAGCGGGAGGCCCTCGGCGGCTGGTTCGGCCCCGACGTCAACACCATCGTGGCCGACAACACCGCGGTGGCCCTCTTCGGCTCGCAGGCCACGGCCGCCCAGGTCATTACGCAGGTCTCGAACTGACCGGTCTGCCGTTAACACGTCCGGCCGCCCACCGCTGCTGCGCGTGGTGGGCGGCCGGCCACCAACAAGAGGAGATGGAAGATGGACACACTCGATCTTCATGACCAGTCCGCGGAACTGCTCCCGCAGCGCGAAGCCCTGGGCGGCTGCGGCTGCAACTTGTTCCCTGACATCAACACCGTCGTGGCGGTCAACACCGCCGTGGCGCTCTTCGGGTCGCAGGCCACGGCCGCCCAGATCATCAACCAGGTCTGACAGTCCCGTCTGGCCGGGAGCGAAGCGTTCGCTCCCGGCCAGGTTCACGTGCTGCCCACCACGGCGCGCGGACCAGTGCAGCTACCCGCACGCGAACGGGTTCGCAGGAGGAAGCCATGTCAGAAGTCACCCAGACCGACCGCGTGGAAGAGACCGACGAGCAGGCGGTTGCGCGGCTGGCCGACGGAGTGTCGTTGTGCGGGGAGTACGAGGGCGGCGGCTTCGACGAACCGCGTTACCTGATCTCCCGCGGCGACGGCCAGATGGTCCTGGTGTCACCGCTGCTGTACGAGATCGCGACCGCGATCGACGGCACCCGTGGGCTGGCCGAAGTAGCGGCGCGAGCGTCGCAGGCGACCGGCAAGCAACTGTCCGCAGCCAATGCGGAATTCCTCATCAACGAGAAATTGCATCCGCTGGGCATCGCCACCCTGTCCCAGCCGATCGCCGAGCCACCGAAGGCGGACCCGCTGCTGTCGTTGGCGATGCACGGCATGCTCGCACCGCCACGGGTGGTGCAGGCGGCGGCCGCGGTTCTCGCTCCGCTCTACACGCCTGTGGTCGTCATGCTCGTGCTGTGCGGGTTGCTCGCATTCGACGGGTGGCTGATCGGCTCCGGCTACGTCGACCTGGCGTTCCAGCAGTCCGTGGGCGAACCGGCGCAGGTGCTCCTGCTGCTCGGGCTGATGGTGGCCAGCACGTTGTTCCACGAGCTCGGGCATGCCGCCGGATGTCACTACGGCGGGGCCAAGCCGGGCGCGATCGGCGTCGGCATCATGCTGATCATTCCCTGCTTTTACACCAACGTCACCGACGCCTACCGCCTCGACCGGCGGGGGCGGCTGCGCACCGATCTGGGCGGCATCTACTTCAACGCGGTGTTCATCCTGGTGATGTACGGGATCTACGGCTGGACCCAGTTCGCGCCGCTGCTGGTCTTCATCGCGCTGAGCCACATCCAGATCCTGCAGCAGCTGCTGCCCCTGCTGCGCATGGACGGCTACTACATCCTCGGCGACCTGGTCGGGGTGCCGAACCTGTTCTCGCAGATCCGCCCGTTCCTGCTGCGCCTCGTCGGGCGCGGCGGCGGCCAGACCAACGCGCACACCGGGCTGCGGCCGCGGGTTCGGATCATGGTCACCGCTTGGGTGCTGATCGTGGTGCCCACCCTGTTGTTCGCACTGGGGATGCTGCTCTGGCGGCTCCCGGTCTACCTGTCCAGGGCGTTCACCAGGGGCAACGACTACTGGACCATGCTGGTGACCGGTCTCGGGCAGGGGCAGCTCTGGGGCCCGCTGCTGGCGGTGATCTCGATGCTCATCCTGCTGCTGCCGTGGCTCGGCGCGGGCGCGTTCGCCGTGCGCACCTACCGGCGGGTATCCCGCGCCCTATCGCGCCGCCGCGAGCAACGGAGCAAGGGCGGGCGCCACCGCACTGTGCGCGCCTGAGTTGCTCCTTCATGGGGCTCCCACCGGGGGGTGTGGGAGCCCCACAAATTTGTCCGGAGTTCGAAAGTCACCGTCCGTAGTCTCGTAACAGCTGACTGGAGTGGCCCCGATAGACACGAATGTAGGCCCTGGTTCCGGCGTCCACGCCGGTGCTCGGGAGCTTCTGGGGGCGACACGAGCCGCGTCGCTCCCTCGCGAAGCACCCGTTTCAGGGCTGTCGAGGGGGGAACTATGACCGGTGGAACAGTGCGTCCGATGACACGCCTGCGGGTGCGCACTCCGGCGCAGCCCGACCAAGCGTTCCGGCTGTCGCTGCTCGGCGGCTGGGACTTGCACGCGGACGGTGAGGGTGTGGCGATGTCCAGCAGCGGGCAGCGCCTGCTCGCCTTCCTGGCGCTACGCGGACGCACGCAGCGTGACCGCTTGGCCGGCATCCTGTGGCCGGAGAGCGACGAGCAGAGCGCCCTGGCGAATCTCCGGACCACGTTGTGGCGGGTGCGCCAGCGGGTGCAGGGCGCGGTGATCAGCACTTCGCACGAGCTGCAGCTCGCGCCGCTTGTGACGCTGGACGTCGACGGCCTGGTCGCGGCCGGGCGCTACCTGGCGCACCAGGACTCGACCGAGTCGCCCGCGGACTGCGCGGAGATCGGCCGTGACCTGGCGCGGCACGCGCCGCTGCTGCCGGGCTGGTACGACGACTGGGTGCTGACCGAGCGCGAGCGCCTGCTGCAGTTGCAGGTGCATGCGCTGGAGGTGGCCGCGGAGCGGCTGGTGCAGTCCCGGCACTTGGGGGCGGCGCTGGAGATCGCGCAGGCCGCGACCGAGGTTGAGCCGTTCCGGGAGACGGCGCACTGCGCGGTGGTCAAGGTGCTGCTGCAGCAGGCCAACCCGGCGCAGGCGGTCCGCCACTACCAGCGCTACGAGCGCCTGCTGGATCGAGAGCTGGGCATCGAGCCGTCGCCTAACCTGCGCGACCTCGTCCGCCCGGTCCTCGCCCGCTCCCGCGCCTGACGCCGAGGAGTGAACCTCGCCGCGCAAAGGGCATCTTTGACCCGAAGAGGTGCCCTTTGCGCGGCGATTGCTGTTGCCCAGGGCCTTTGGTCGCGACATTCCAACGCGTTTTGCGCCAATAGAACATGATTTCGGCTTTTCGGCCCGAAAATCATGACCAGGCGGGTTCTCGCGCACCCTCCCGGTTCCTATTCTGAAAAGCACCTTCCCATCACTTCTTCGGTGATTTTCCGCGACGCGCTTCGCGGACCTCGTCGACATCAACTGAAGGAGACGCATGATGCATCCCGTACTGCGCAGCTCGCTCGGCGTCGCGCTGGCGCTACCGCTCCTGCTGGGGACCTCCGCTCTCACCGCGACCGAGGCGCTGGCCACGAGCCAGGCACCGACCGCGGTAGTCCAGATCGCCCCGCAGCAGAAGCACGACATCCACTGCCACGACACGGACCAGGGCCGGATCTGCCACGCGCACGAAAACGGGCACCAGCCGCACCACCACTCGCATTAGAAAACTGGTGAACACCAGCGGGAAACGGCCCAGCCCAAGCACATTTGCAACCCCCTGGCGCTAAACCGGCTGTTTCTCGAACTCAGCCGATCAATGGCGCCGGGATCTCCTTACCTGCTTACTTCTTGAAAGCACGTCTCGCGAGCCGCCTAGACCGTTGCCGACCGCACGCATCAACGGTCGCGAATGGCATCGCCGAGCCAGGCCATTCCAACCCGGCCTTTCCCCGCAGGGACCGCTGCTCTCGTGCGCGAACCCATGAACGGGTCGGGTGAGGGGATCCGCATCCGTGCCCAGTTACTCGGGCAGAGATGCCCCTGGACTCGGATGGATCAGGCGAGGGCGGACTTGGCCGCTTCTCGGGCGTGGGCCGCGGTCGGAGCCGCCAGCGCCGCTTGGGCGGCCTGCTCGAACGCCGCGAGCGGGTGCTTGGCGAGCGTCGCGCCGACCGCCGGGACCGCCGCGGCGGCCATCGACAGGCTGGTCACGCCGAGACCCGCTAGGACGCCGCCCAGCAGCGGGTCGGACGCCGCCTCGCCGCACACGCCGACCGGCTTGTCGAGCTGCCGACCGGCGCGGCCGACCTCGGCGATCAGCCGCAGCAGCGCGGGCTGCCAGGGGTCGTTGAGCTCGGCGAGCGCGCCCATCATCCGGTCCGCGGCGAAGGCGTACTGGGCGAGGTCGTTGGTGCCGATGCTGACGAAGTCGACGGCACCGAGGATTTCAGCCGCGCTCAACGCCGCGGCCGGGATCTCGATCATCACCCCGGCACGTGGCAGGCCCGCGGCCCGCACCCGGGCGGCGAACCAGGCGGCCTCGTCGATGGTCGCGACCATCGGGGCCATCACGGACACCTCGGCGCCGGAGTCGGCCGCGGCCGCTGCGATCGCCTCCAGCTGCCGGTCCAGCACGTCCGGCCGGTCGAAGGCCACCCGCAGGCCGCGCACGCCGAGCGCCGGGTTCGGCTCCACGCCCATGTCGAGGAACGCCAGTGGCTTGTCCGCGCCGGCGTCGAGCGTCCGGACGATGACCGGCTTGCCCGCGAACGGCGCGATGACCTCGTGGTATGCGGCCCGCTGCGTTTCGACTGCCGGCTCTTCGCCGGCCGCGAGGTAGCAGAACTCGGTGCGGAACAGGCCGACGCCCTGCGCCCCGGCCGCGATGGCGGCCCGCGCATCGGCGCCCGATCCGACGTTGGCGACGACCTTGACCGGCTTGCCGTCCGCGGTGGCGCCGACGCCGTTCCACTCGCTGGGCGCGGCCCGCTCCGCGGCCTGGACCGGCACCTCCTGATCGGAGGTCTCCACCTCGCCGCTGTCGCCGTCCACGACCGCGCCGACCACGTCGGGCACCGCGAGCACGCCGCGGACCGCCACCACCGCCGGAATGCCCAGCGCCCGCGCCAGGATCGCGGTGTGGCTGGTCGGGCCGCCTTCCTCGGTGACCAGCGCGAGCACCATGCTCGGGTCGAGATCGGCGGTGTCGGCGGGGGCCAGGTCGCGGGCCAGTAGGACGCTCTGCCGGTCGAGCCCGGGCACGCCGGGCGGGGTCGCGCCGACGAGTTCGGCGATGATCCGGTCCCGGACGTCCTGCACGTCGCGGGCGCGTTCGGCCATGTAGCCGCCGGCGGCCCGCAGCGCCTCGGCGAAGCCGTTGGCCGCCTCGTACACCGCGCGTGGCGCGGGCAGCGAGCGGCCGGTGACGAGTTGTTCGGCCTGCGAGCTCAGCGCCGGGTCCATCGCCATCGCGGCGGTCGTCTCCAGCACGGCCTTGGCGTCGCCCTCGACCCGGCCGGCTCGTTCGAACAGCCGCTCGGCGACGGCTTCGGCGGCCGGTCGGATGCGGGCGGCCTCGGCGGCCGGTTCGGCGGGCGCGGGAGTGGCGGACGGTTCGGGCAGGGGATCGGCGACCCGGGCGACCGGCCCCGAGGCGCGGCCGGAGCTGACTCCGACACCAGTCAAACGCGACATGGTCTAGACCATACCCTTCTAATTCGGCCTTTGGGGCGATCGTAGGCACGAGTACACCGTTCGGCCCGAACGTCGCGGCCAGGTGAACACGCCCCGTGGCCACAGTGGTTCTTACGCGCTCGAATGTCGTAGTGCCCCGGCTACTCATGAGTAACACCTGAGTAGCCGTACGGATCCGACCGGAACCCCGAAACAGCAGGCTGTGGGCATGGCATTGAGCACTCAGAGCACCGAAACGAACCCCCGCCTCGACTGGTTCGCCGAGCCGCTGACCGCGATCGGGAACCTCTTCGCCAACCAGTTCTCGGCCGGCTCCGCCACCGGGCGGGAGGACGCGGACCCCACACCCGGGACCGCCCCCGTCAGACTCCCACCGCCGACGAGCGAGCTGCCCGCGAGGCCCGTGCCCATCCCGGGGGAGCCCGTCGACACCAGCCAGGCCCGTCCAGCGCAGTCCCCGGCCGCTTTGGCCGGGGCTGCCCCGCATTCGGAGTGATTCCGCGTTCATGCCACCAAGACACCGCCACCGAGCACGCGAACGGCCCGTTCACCCCGATGCCGGGGGCGAACGGGCCGTTTACTTCACCGGCCCACATCGCACGACAAAAGTGGAGATCCCGTTCGAGGGATCCACCGTTCGGGCTAATTTCGGGTGATATATGGATCTTTTCGGCGTAGTCGAGCGGCAGACTGAACGGGTTGTTGCTCGCCGGTATCGCGCCACCGGCGATCACAACATGCTGAGGGCCGGCCGCAACGCCCCCCGTGCGGTCGGCCCTCGGCGAAACTCGAGCCTCGCTCAGTCGCGGGACTTGCGCAACCCCAATGCCTTCAGCGCCCCGTCCACCGGACCGGGCTGCCGCTCCGGCAACAGGTGCGGCGCGTGCTCGGCGACCGCGGAGAGCACGCTGCTCGCCGACGGGTTGACCGCCTGCCAGCCGCCCACGACCACGGTCGGCACCGTCTCGTTGCCGTCGGCGATGGAGCGCACCACCGCCGCCGCGTCGGGGTCCTCCCAGATGTCGACCTCGTTGAAGGCCAAGCCCTGGCGCCGCAATCCGGCGCGCAGCGAGGTGCAGAACGGGCAGCCGGGCCGGGTGTAGACGACGACTTCCTGCGCAGCGGCGGTCATCTTGCCTCCTGAGTCGTAGAGCCGTCCCCGAACCTAACCCGCACAGCGCCCGCGAACGGCCGCCGCCGACGAAGAACACATCCCGTTTTTGGGGCGACATAGAGGGGGTTTGGGAAGGTGCTGGATGAAGCGAACGGACCGTTCGCGCCACCTACCGACGTGAACAGGCCGTTCGCCCCACAGCGATCGGCGCGGAAGCAGACCGCTCCCGCTGGGGCTGCCACCGGGAACCGCCAGGCAGAACGAGTTCCCAAACAGCCTCTACCGCGACGAAAATTGCTCATTGAGCATCCTCCTCGTGGATCCCGGCTGGCTCGGAACAGATCAGCGCACCACGTTCCCCTGCGGACGACCTGACGGCGCGCCTCCGAAGGCGGGCACGATCCGGCAGAGGCTGGTAGCGGGCGTCGGCGACCGGTTACCGTTGGGTGAACGCCGTTTACTGACTGTCGCCGACGTGGCGGATTCGGCCTCGTGCACCCAATCGGGCGGCCGGATGGGCCACAATCACGGGCGGCCGATCGGGGAGGCAGGGCCGTCCACGGAAGCACTGGAGTGGCACATGACCGAGGTGACTCGGCGCGAGCGGCTTCGCGCGGCCACCGGACTGGAGATCCGCCAGCATGCGCGGGCGCTGCTCGTCGGGTATGGGCGCGACGCGGTGACGCTGCGGGCGATCGCCCGGGAGCTGGGCATCACCGCGCCCGCGTTGTACCGGTACTACGAATCCCGCGGAGCCCTGCTCCGCCAGCTCTGCGACGACATCTGCGCCGACCTGGCGACCGAGCTGCACGCGGCGCTGGAACCGGCGGGCGGCGAGTTCCTGGAGAAGATCTTCGCGGTTTGCCACGGGTTCCGGCGCTGGGCGCTGGCGCACCCGGAGGAGTTCGCGCTGGTATTCGCCACCCCGCAGGGCGAGGAGGGGAAGCGACAGCAGGACCAGTTCGCCGGGGTCTTCCTGGGCATCGTCGGGCCGTTCCTGGTCGAAGGTGCGGTGAAGATCAACCCCGAACCGGGGCTGCCGTTCGAGCTGCCGGACCTGTCGGAGCAGCAGGAAGCGCTGGCGGCGGCGTTGTCCACCGAGGCCATCGAGGTCCCGACGGGAGCCCTGCGCCCAGACGCAGTGTACTTCCTGCTGCGCTGGTGGGTGCGCCTGTACGGCTACGTGGCGCTGGAGGTCTTCGGCCGCTTCCCGTTCGACCTGAAGTACGCGGACCGCCTGTTCGACTCGATGCTCGACGAGCTGACCCACGAGCTCGGCCTCGCCTGAGGCGAGCGCTTCAGGGCTGGTGGAAAGCGGTGGGAGCCAGGGTGATGGTGACCTTGGGGTGGAATTCGTCGACCAGGTCCTCGATGGCGAGCCGGTGTTTGCCGACGTACGGCGGGGGTTCGGCGCCGAGCTTGCGACGGCAGCGTTCCGCCAGGTAGGCCTGGCACGCTTCCTCGGCCATTGTGTCGAAAACGTCCCGGCTGACCGCTTCGGATTGTCGACTGGGCGCGCATTGCACGGTGTCGCGTATCTGCCAGACGCTGACCACGCCTGGCCCGGCGCCCGCATGCTGACCGTTTCCGCCACGTAGCGGGAAAACCGCGACGAACGCAACGGCCGCCGCGAGCGCCCCGATTGCTGTTGGTGCGCCCATCGGGGAGTTCATGAATCCGAGCAGCACGTCCATGTCCAACCTCCGTGCATTGTCCTGTGTGGACTAGTCAGTTCTGGGCGTCGCGGCGAGCTTTGGCTTCGGCCCAGCAGGTTTCACAGGTGGGAGCCAACCAATCCACCTCGGTCGGCCGACCGATGTTGATCGGGAGGCCGCAAAGAGTGACGCGCTCCAGCCCGGGAAAGGGCAGCTCGTCGGGCTCCAACCCATGCCGAGCCCCTTCGAAAGGCCGCCAATAACAAACGGGTCGCTGAGGCTCCAACCCAGGGAAAAGCACCAGAACACCTCCAGGAGTAAGGGGAAAGACGGCGGCGGACCGGCCGTGTCGGGGGAGGGGGGAGAGCCAGCCCGCCGCCGTCTAGATCTCAAATTACCGTCGCGATATCGCATCCGTACATTCCCCAATCGGGTGGAGAGATCACGACCCCGTACGCTTCTGACTGCAACGAACCAGGAGGTCCTCGCATGGCACCGTCTTCGGCAACAGTCGCTGCGCTTGAGTTGGGCTTCCGGCTGCGCGATGCCCGAGAAGAGGTTGGCCTGAGCGGGATCAAGGCCGCCCAAACCCTTGGAATCTCGCAGAACTTCTTGAGCGAAGTCGAGCACGGCAAGCGACGGCTTACGGAAGACAAGCTCGCCGAAGCAGCGGACCTCTACAGCATCCACAAGCAAGAACTGAGCGAACTACGCGCCTTGCGCGATCAGAGTGACGAACGGGGCTGGTGGATCCGTTACTCGGGCCTGTTCCCGCCCGACATGCTCCGCTACTTCGGTTATGAGTGGGGTGCCGAATCTATCCGCTCGCACGAGAGCTTGCTGATCCCCGGCCTTTTGCAGACCGAGGCATACGCGCGTGCGGTTATCGACGGTGACAAGCCCAACATCCGAGCGTCGGATACTGACCAGCGCGTAGCCGCGAGGCTCAAGCGACAACGTCGGATCACCGACGCAGACGATCCGGTGAAGTTCACTGTTGTGTTGAGCGAGGGCGCCCTCAAGCAACAGGTCGGAGGGCCGAAGGTGCTGGCCGAGCAGCTACAGCATCTGATCGATCTGATTGAAGCCCACCCAGAGACGTTGGAAGTTCTCGTCGTCCCGTTCACTGCGGATGCGCACGGTGCGCTCGGCGCATCGACATTCCACCTGTTGACCTTCCCCAGCCCGCAGCTCCCTGACTTGGCCTGGCAAGAGACCGTTACGACAGCCGGGTTGATCGAGAGCTCGACACGAGTACGGCAGTTCAGCTTGACCTGGGCCGATTGTGTGCGACATGCGGCCGATCGGACGGGTTCGCTCGACGTTATTTTTCGAGACCTCAAGGCATTAACATGAGGATGTGTCCACCTTTGCGAACACCAGCTGGGCCAAGTCCAGCTACTCCTCGAACTCGCACTACTGCGTCGAGGTAGCGATCACGCTGGACTCTGTAGGCGTCCGGGACACCAAGGACCGGGACGGCGGAACGCTCCTGTTCGGCCCGCGTCAGTGGGCCGCCTTCGTCGCATCGATCAAGAAGTAGGCAACCCGTCCAGCTCGGCACGAACCTCGGCTGCTTCGTCGTGGCCCAGTTCCTCGAAGACTGCCAGCGCTTCCTGCAACGCCTGCCGGGCTCCTTCCAGGCTCCCGACGTGCTGCAAGACCCTGCCCAGTGCACGCAGGCTTGCACCTTCTCCTTGCCGGTGGCGGATCTTTCGCCGGAACTCCAGTGCTTGCCGGTGCGTGCCGATCGCCTCGTCGACCCGCCCGGAGTCGAAGTAAGCGTTGGCGAGGTTGTTCAGCACGAACCCTTCGCCGATTTCCTCACCGACCTCGCGATCGAACCGCAGCGCCTGGTCGAAGTGCGGATACGCCTGCTCGAACCGGCCGAGCTTGGCATAGAGAAGCCCCAGCGCGTTGTGAGAAAGCCCTTGCGCGAACGCATCGTTCACGCCCTCGGCGATCTCAAGGGCGCTCCCCAACGGCTGGACCGCTTCTTCATATCGCTCGGCGTCCATCAACGCGTGCCCGAGCGCGATGAGAACTTCTCCTCGTCCCTGGAGATCTCCGATCGCATCGAAGTGCGGGAGGGACATCTCGGCGTACCTCGCCGCTGCATCGAAGTCCTTGCGGTCGTAGTAGGCGATTCCCAGTTCATGCAGCAAGTTCGCCTGCGCTGCTTGATCTCCAAGCTGCCGAGTCCCTTCGAAAGGCCGCCAGTAACAAACGGGTCGCTGAGGCTCCAACCCAGGGAAAAGCACCAAGCACCTCCAGGAGTAAGGGAAAGACGGCGGCGGACCGGTCGTGTCGGGGAAAGGGGAGCGAGTCAGCCCGCCGCCGTCTAGATCAAAAAGTATCCTGGAAATCTTTCTGGCGGTATTACCTGATCGGGTCATGTTCTCTGTGCTAAACCTGAAGCATTTCCCGATCCGACACACGACATGGGGAACCAGATGGCACCCTCTTCACCGCTCGTCGCAGCGTGGGAACTCGGCATCCGCCTAAGGAAGGCACGCGAACTGCTCGACCTGAGCTCCACCGAAGGCGCGAAATCCATTGGTATCACGCAGAACTACCTGAGCAACGTCGAACACGGCCGCCGCCGGATCGCCGAGGACAAGCTGGAGAAGCTGCTCTCCAACTACGGCGTAAGTGAAGACGAATGCGCGGAACTACTTGCGCTGCGCCGAGCTTCAGACGGAAGCGGCTGGTGGTCACGCTACAGCGGGCTTTTCTCGCCAGAGCTCATCAGGTTCTTCGCGTACGAGCACGGCGCGCAAGAGATGCACACCTACGAGGGCGCCATGATCTCGGGCTTGCTGCAGACCGAGAACTACTCTCGCGCCGTCCACAGCGGTGACAGCGCGAACCTGCGCAAGTCAGAGGTCAAGCGCCGCATCGAAGCCCGAAGCCGCAGGCAGGACCGCCTCGGCGGGCCAGATCCGCTCCACGCGACGATCCTCATGGCCGAGGGAGCCCTCTACCAGCAGGTCGGCGGCCCCGAAGTGCTGGCGGAACAACTGGAGCACCTGCTCGCGCTGGCCGACGAACATCCCAACACCCTCGATCTCCGGATAATCCCGTTCAGCGCCGGTGCGTACTGCGCGCTGGGAAGCTCAACCTTCCACTTGCTGACGTTCCCGAGCACCCGGCTCGTGCGCCTCGGCTGGCACGAGACCGTGACCTCGTTGAATCTCGTCGAGAGCGAACTGAAGATCCACCAGTACAGCGTCGCGTTCTCCGAAGCACTGAGCCGCGCAGCGGACCGGGACTACTCCAAACAGCTGATTCGCAAGGCGTTGCAGTAGATAACATGAACGAGTGTCGGATCTTGGGGATAACTTAGCCAACGCCCACTGGTTCAAGTCCAGCTACTCGACCAGCTCGCAAGGTTGCGTCGAGGTCGCGTTAGCACTTCCAGCAGTGGGCGTCCGCGACAGCAAAGACCCAAACGGCGGGACACTTGTCTTCACAGCACATCGATGGATCAACTTCATAGCTTCGGTCAAAAAGTAGGCAACTCGCCTAGCTCGACACGAACGTCGACTGCCTTTCTTGCAGGTCTCCTGGACAAGACCACTCGCGATCGGCTCCCGGGCACACCCCTGATCCGCCTCACCGGCACCGGCGGCCCAGCCGGGGTGACCATCCGCCACCCCAACGCCTGGGAACGCCGCAAGCTGCGGCGCAATCAGCAGCGGTGAGTCAGAGGGCTGCCGGGTAGCAGAAACGGCGGGCCGTCTGAGACGGGCCGCCGTTTCGCCGGCCTGGGATCAGAAGTTGGTGATGGCGGGGATGTTGCCCTTGTGCAGATTCTCGATCACGTTGCGGGCGTCGCGGTACTTGTAGGAGCCCGACTCGAACAGCAGGTAGGCGTCGCCCTTGTACTCCGTGATGCCCTCGGCCATGCTCGGCGCGCGGAAGCACTTGGTGGACGGCTTGTCGATGTCCGTCGCGCCCTTGTCCACCACGAAGATGTTGCTGCGCTTGTCGCGGCCGTAGGACGTGCTGAAGATGAACTTGTCCTTGGTGACCATCAGGCCCTGCGTCTTGGTGGGCACCTCGTAGCCGTGCTTCGTGGTCAGCGAGCCGTTCGCGTTGATCTGGTACGAGAACATCTTGCCGCGGCCGCCGTCGTTGAACTTGCCCGCGTACAGGGTGTCGCCGTAGCTGGCAATGAACGACGCCGCGTACACCCGGCGCGCCTCGCCGTCCTGCTTGACGTACGGGACGCCGCCCTTCTTCATCGCGGCGCGGAGGTCGGACAGCTTGTACTTGCGGATCGTGTCCCACTTGCCGGAGTCGCGCCCCTGCACGAACGCCCAGTCCCGGCTGACGGTGATGCCGCCGACGTGCGCCTCGGCGATGGCGACCGTGCCGACGTGCGTGCCGGTCTTCGGGTCGATGCCGACGATGTGCGCGTCCTGGCCCTTCTCCCCGTACTCGGTCACGAGCAGCAGGTCGCTGTTGGGGCCGTCCCAGTTGTACCAGGGCGAAATGCCCTGCGGCGTCAGCTTGTCGAGACCCGGGACCGCCGGGCCCTTGGCGAAGGCCTTGTCATAGACGTGCGACGCGGACGGCCCGCCGTAGAACGGACCGTCGCCGCTGGCGTCCGACTCGCACTTGATGCCCTGGTCGGTGACGCCTTCTTCGGGCGCAGCGACACCCGTCGCCGCGGTGCCGACGAAGAACGCACCGCCGAGAACGGTGATCGCAGCTTTCCGGAGCAGGCTGTTCATCGTGCCTCTCAACATCTCGGCATCGGGTTGTACACCGGTGAGACGAACCCCGGCCGCATCGGTTCCATCCGGGATCCACTAATCGTTCACCGGCTGGTCACGCGGTCGCGGACTGTGGGTCGAGCACCCCAATGGCGCGTAGGCCATTCCGTGCACGACGCATATCCGCCAGTCCTGCGGGGTGAAATGTGGTGGACTGCGGACATGACGATCATCCAGCAGGACAAGGCGAAGATCTTCCACTCACTGCACGCCGAACGGGCGCCGCTGGTCCTGCCCAACGCCTGGGACTCGGCCAGTGCACGGCTCGTCGAGGACGCCGGGGCGACGGCAGTGGCGACCACGAGCGCGGGCGTCGCGTGGAGCCTCGGTGCCGCCGACGGCAACGCGCTCGACCGACGGCTCGCCATCGAGCTGATCGCGCGCGTCGCCGCCGCCGTCGACCTGCCGGTCACCGCCGACATCGAGAGCGGCTTCGCCGAAAACCCCGATGGCGTCGGGGAAACCATCCGCCTGGTGCTGGACGCCGGCGCGATCGGCGTCAACATCGAAGACGGTGTCGGACCGTCGCTTCGCCCGGTCGAAGAGCAGGTCGCGCGCATCGCCGCGGCTCGCGCGGCGGCCGACGCCGCGCAAATCCCGCTGTTCATCAACGCGCGCACCGATCCCTTCCTCCGTCCCGTGCACGACGATCCGGCAGAGCGGTTGCGCGATGCCATCGCCCGCGCGGCCGCCTATGCGGAGGCCGGCGCGGACGGGATCTTCGTTCCCGGAACGACCGATGTCGCGGTGATCTCCGAGCTGGCGACGAACATCGAACGGCCGTTGAACGTCCTGGCCCGCCCTGGCGCGCCCACCGTCGCGGAACTGGCCGAGGCCGGAGCCGCTCGCATCAGCCTCGGCGCGGCAGTCGCGCAGGCCGCATATGCCGTGGCGCGCCGGGGGATCCGGGAAGCGCTGGAGCACGGCAGCTACGACACGCTCGCCGACGCGGTGGACTTCTCGGACTTCAACGCCCTGTTCCGAAATTGACCTGTTTGACCTGTTCGGTCGAGGCGCTGGCACTTTCGGCGCAAACCTACCGCCGACGCGAATTTTCGCGCGGTTCGAGTGAACCTACGCCGTCGACAGGCGTCCAATGAACAACTGGACGTTGCACTAGGAGGTCAGGTCGTGATGCACAGGTCGGTGCGAGTGCTCGGTTCGGCGGTTGCGGTCGGCGCCGCGCTACTGCTTTCGGCTTGCGGCCAGCAACCGCCGCCGCCGAATCTGCTCCAACCCGGCGACATCGGCCAGCGGCCCATCGTGATGGACGAGCCGGCCGCGTCCGCCACTATGTCCAAAGTGGATGCGTCTGCACCGGAGACCAAGACCGCAACCACGACGAAGACCACCGAACAGCAACCGGTGCCCCAGCAGCCGGCACCTGTGAAGCAGTTCTACGCGGCCACGTACGTGGACGGCACGAACCAGAAGCTGGTGCAGCAGCCGAGCGTATTCATCCACCCCAACGTCACCGGCGAGTCCGCCAGCGAAGTGAAGCTGATGAACCTCGACTGGTCGAAGTGGGGCGAGAACGGCGCCGTGGGCTACGGCAGCGCGTACATCACCGGCGGTGGCGGCCCACCCGAAACCGTGAACGGCGTGCAGTTGATCCTGGACAACCCGAAGATGCACAACGGGAAGATGCAGTACACGCACTACATGATCGTCTGGCCGCAACAAGACGCCCCTGACGAAGGCCAACTCCACACCCTCTGAGCCCGTTGCACGACAGCCCTCCACCCAGTTCGAACCGCCGGGCGGTCACGCTGTTTCGTGGGCGTGCTGGGCTTCCTGGCGCCGGGCCTCGGCGCCGGTGGCGATCGGGGCTGTGAGCCACTGGCGGGGCCGGCCGAAGGCCGTCACCCGGTCCACCGCGCGCGGGCGGAGCTGGCCGCACAGCACGTTGATCGCCTCGGTGATCGCCCCGGTGATCGCCTTCGAGCGAGCGAAGTTACCGACACACCGCCATGTGACCTACCTCGCCAGTCCAGGGGGACCGCAACTTCCATTGAAATCGAATCTTCGATTTCAATGGAAATTGCGGCCTCCGAGGCGCACTGATCAGGCGACGACGTTGACCAGGCGACCCGGGACGACGATGACCTTGCGCGGGTCCTTGCCGGCCAGCGCCGCGACGATCTTCTCGTCCGCCAGCGCCGCCGCCTTCACCGCGTCCTGATCCGCCGAGGCCGGCACCACGACCCGGGACCGCACCTTGCCGTTGACCTGGATCGGGTACTCCGCGGTGTCCTCGATCAGGTACTCCTCCTCGGCCTCCGGGAACGGGCCGTGCGCCAGGCTCCCGCCTTGGCCCAGCCGGGCCCACAGCTCCTCGGCCAGGTGCGGCGTCAGCGGCGCGGCCATCAGCACCAGCGGCTCCACCAGCGACCGCGGAGTGCCCGCCGCCGACGAATAGGTCTTGGTGAGCCGGTTGTTGAACTCGATCAGCTTCGCCACCGCGGTGTTGAACCGCAGCTCCGCGTAGTCCTCCCGAACCCCGGCGATGGTCTTGTGCAGCGCCCGCAGCGCCTCGACGTCCGGCTGCTCATCGGTCACCCGCAGCGCACCGGTGTTCTCGTCGACGACGTTGCGCCACAGCCGCTGCAGGAACCGGTGCGAGCCCACGACGTCCTTGGTCGACCACGGACGCGAAGCCTCCAACGGCCCCATCGACATCTCGTACAGCCGCAAGGTGTCCGCGCCATAGGCGTCGGCCATCTCGTCCGGGGAGACGGAGTTCTTCAGGCTCTTGCCCATCTTCCCGTACTCGCGGTTGACCTCCTGGCCCTGGAAGTAGAACTTCCCGTCCCGCTCCTCCACTTCCTCGGCGGGGACGTAGACCCCGCGCGGGTCGGTGAAGGCGTAGGCCTGGATGTAGCCCTGGTTGAACAGCCGCCGGTACGGCTCCTCCGACTCCAGGTAGCCCAGGTCGTGCAGCACCTTGTGCCAGAACCGGGAGTACAGCAGGTGCAGCACCGCGTGCTCCACGCCGCCGACGTACAGGTCCACGCCGCCCGGGTCGTTCGCGCCGTGCAGCTCCGGGTGCTTGCCCATCCAGTAGCGCTCGTTGGCCGGGTCGACGAACCGCTCGGAGTTGTCCGGGTCGATGTAGCGCAGCTGGTACCAGCAAGAACCGGCCCACTGCGGCATCACGTTGGTGTCGCGCTTGTAGTGCTTCAGCCCGTCGCCCAGGTCCAGCTCCACCTCGGCCCAGTCCGTGGCCTTGGCCAGCGGCGGCGCCGGCTTGCTGTCGGCGTCCTCCGGCTCGAAGGTGCGCGGCGAGTAGTCCTCCACCTCGGGCAGCTCGACCGGCAGCTGGTCCTCCGGCAGCCCCAGCGGCACGCCGTCCTCGCCGTAGACGATCGGGAACGGTTCGCCCCAGTAGCGCTGCCGCGCGAACAGCCAGTCGCGCAGCTTGTACTGGACGGTGCCGCGGCCGTGGCCGTGCTCCTCCAGCCAGGCGGTGATGGTCTTCTTCGCGTCGTCCAGGCCCAGCCCGTTCAGGTCCAGGCCGACGTCCGGGTTCGCGGAGTTGATCCGCGGCCCCTCACCGGTGTAGGCGCCGCCTTCGAAGTCGGCGGACGGCTGCACGGTGCGGATGATCGGCAGGCCGAACACGCCCGCGAACTCGTGGTCGCGGGCGTCCTCGCCGGGCACCGCCATGATCGCGCCGGTGCCGTAGCCCATCAGCACGTAATCCGCGATGAACACCGGGATCTGCTTGCCGTTGACCGGGTTGGTCGCCCAGGCACCGGTGAAGACGCCGGTCTTCTCCTTGTTCTCCTGGCGGTCCAGGTCGGACTTCATCGACGCGGCCCGCCGGTACTGCGCGACAGCCTCCGCCGGGGTCGCCGCGCCGCCGGTCCAGCGGTCGTCGACCTCGGCCGGCCACGCGGCCGCGGTCAGCTCGTCGACCAGCGGGTGCTCCGGGGCCAGCACCATGTAGGTGACGCCGAACAGGGTGTCCGGGCGGGTGGTGAAGACCTCGATGTGGTGTGCCGAACCGTCCAGCGGGAACACCACGTTCGCGCCTTGCGAGCGGCCGATCCAGTTCCGCTGCATGGTCTTGACCTTGTCCGACCAGTCCAGCCGGTCCAGGTCGTCGACCAGGCGGTCGGCGTACGCGGTGATCCGCATCATCCACTGCTTCAGGTTGCGGCGGAACACCGGGAAGTTGCCACGCTCGGTCAGCCCGTCGGCGGTGACCTCCTCGTTCGCGACCACGGTGCCCAGGCCGGGCGCCCAGTTCACCGGCGCCTCCGACAAGTAGGCCAACCGGTAGGAGTCGATGGTCTCGCGCTGCTCGGCGCGGGACAGCTCGGCCCACGGGCGGCCGTCCGGGGTGGCGCGCTCACCGGTGGCGAACTGCTCTTCCAGCTCACTGATCGGCCGGGCGCGGCCCTTGCCGCCGCTGGCATCGGTGTCGTACCAGGCGTTGAAGATCTGCAGGAAGATCCACTGCGTCCACCGGTAGAACTCGAGGTCGGTGGTGGCGACCCGGCGGCGCTCGTCGTGGCCCAGGCCCAGCCGGCGGATCTGGCCCAGGTAGCGCTCGATGTTGGCTTCGGTTGTGGTCCGCGGGTGGGTCCCGGTCTGCACCGCATACTGCTCGGCGGGCAGGCCGAACGCGTCGAAGCCCATCGTGTGCAGCACGTTGCGGCCCAGCATCCGGTGGTAGCGGGCGTAGACGTCGGTGCCGATGAAGCCCAGCGGGTGGCCGACGTGCAGTCCGGCGCCGGACGGGTACGGGAACATGTCCTGGACGAACAGCTTGTCCGCCGGAAGGTCGCCCTGGAGTGGGCCGGCCGGGTTCGGCGCGTGGAACGTGCCGTGCTCGTCCCAGAGGCGCTGCCACCGCTGCTCGATCTCGGTCGCCGTGTCCGCCGTGTAGCGGAACTGCGGGACCTCTTCGGGAACCCCGGTCGTCGAGCCCTCTGCCTGGCCACTCATCGTGTTGCGTCCTTCCCTGCCTTCTCGCCCGAACCGCGCGGGTCGTGCCTGCCTAAGTGTGCCGCCTACGGAAAATGGAAAACCCCCCAGGCCCTGTCGGGCATGAGGGGTCGCCGCGTTGACGCCTGCTAACGGACGGTCAACGCGGCCTCGCAAGAAGCAGCCTCGCGCGCACGATTCCAGGGTAGCCGAGATCACTTCACGGCCAGCGTGATGAGCCTCGCGGTTCCGGTCTTCACTGCTCCGCTCACGCCAAAAAGGGTGTTCACAAATTCGCGCAACGTGATGCGCTTTGACTGTTGAGGCGAGTGGTGATTACTGATGCGGCAGCGAACCCCGCGACCACGAAATCGAGCGCCGCGAATCGCGGCAACGAAAATGCCCCGGGCGGCATGCGCAAGAACCACTACCTGCTCCACTACCTCGCGGCCGAGTGGGCGCAGGACTGGATGGACAAACATTGCTCGCGAACGACGATCCCGAGCCTGAGTGCCAAGACCATGCGGCAATTGCCGGTCTGGCTACCTCCGCTGGATCAACAGGAGGCGATCATCGAAATCATGTCCAGCCTCGATGAGCAGCTGGCGCTGAAGGACGAAGTCGCCGACACCACGGAGCGGCTCAAGCACTACCTCGGGCAGCTCATCGGCGCCGGCGACTTCCCGCTACGCGACTGAACCCAGGCCTACCTCACGGCCAGCGTGATTAGCTGCGTGGTCTGGTTCGGGGCGAAGTTGTCGTCGCTGACCAGCACCAAGCTTCGCCGACCGCCCGGCAGGCGCGGGCCCCAGGCCAAGCCCTCGACGTTGTCGATCTTGCTCAGGCCGACGTCGGCGAGGTCCACCAGTAGCTCCTTGCGCACCGGCTGCACCGAGGCGTCCTGCAGCGACGGGACGTGCTGCACGTCGGTCGCGTTGTTCGTGGTGATCCGGTAAATCCGGATCGAGTTGCCGACGCCGGCCACGAACGCGCGCTCCATCACCAGGAACCCGTCCCGGTCGGCCAGCACGGCGGACACTCCGTTGTTGGATGAGCCGCCGGTCGGCGACTTCGCGAACACCGGGTCCAGCGGGTAGGCGTACTGCGCCAGTACTCGGCCGGACCGGGACTGCACGGTGATCCGGGACAGCGCCCCGTGCGCGTCGGTCGGCGACTCGCCGTCCTGGAGCAGCGGGCCTTCCATCGCCGTGACGACCTGGGAGCCGCCGGCGGCGAAGGTGAGGCCTTCCAGCACCTCGTTCCGCTTCGGCCCGGTCTCCGGCAGCATCCGCAGGTTCTCCGGCAGCGGCAGCTCCTCGGCGAACGCGCCGTCGCGCTTCGACCGATTGATCGCCGGGTCGATCAGCTGCGCGGCCCGGTCGCCCTCGCTGACCCACCAGATGTCGCCGGTCCGCGGATCCCAGCGCACATCCTCCGGGTCAACCTCGCCCTTCGGATACGTCGAGCCGTCCGGGTGCAGCAGCGGCGCGGTGCCGGTCAGCCGCACCTCGTTCGGGGTCAGCCGGGCCGTGTAGATCCGCGCCGGTGCCCGCTCCGACCGGTCGTCGCTGATCAGCACCCACTCGCCGGTCCGCGGGTCGTAGTCCAACCCGGACAGCCCGCCGACCGTGGTGCCGTCGAACTGCAGGCCGTGCGGCAACGTCGCTTCACCGACCAGCTGCACGTCCCCGCTGGGTGCCGCAACGGCGGGCGCGGCCGGTAGGACCACCGCGAGCGCGGCCGCCAGCAGTCCGGTTGAGACAGGAATCTTTGCCATGGCCGACAGCACACCTGACGTGGGTGTCGGGCAGGTAGCGAGCAGGTGAGGCTTACCCTGTCGGAGTGCTCGCTGTACAGGTGATCCTCTGCGCTGTCCTGGTCCTCGGCGGAGCGGCGCTGCTGTTCCTGGGCTTCCGGGGGCTGCGGGGCCAACTGACCCGCAACCGCTACGTCGGTGTTCGCACCCCCGCCGCCATGCGCAGCGAGGACGCGTTCGAGCTTGCCAACCGGACCGCGGCACCCGCGATGCTGGCCGGCGGCTCGATCGCGGTGCTCGCCGGTGTCTCGCTGCCGATGCTGGCCGCCACCTCCAGCGTCGTGATGGTCGCGGTGTTCGGGCTGATCGGCGCCTTCGCGCTGATGACCGTCGGCGGAGTAGTCGGCAACCGCGCCGCCGAGTCGATGCCCGCGCCGGCGCCCGCCGCCGGATGCGGTGGCTGCGCCGGCGGCTGCTGCGGCGTGCTCAAGCAGAACTGATCTTCCCGGGGACGCGGCCCGGCAATGCGCCGCGCTGTCACACGCTCGTGGCAACGTGGCCGCCATGCTGAGGTGCACCCGCTTTCGCGACGGCCGCCCCGAGGACATCCCGAGCGGCGAGGCGCTCGATGCTCTGCGCACCGTGCCGGACGACGCCTTCGTCTGGCTCGAGGTTCCGCCCGCGCGGCTCGACCTGCTGCACGAAGTGGCGCAGCTGCTGGAGCTGCCCGCGCTGGCCGTCGAAGACGCGGTCCGGGCGCACCAGCGCGCCAAGTTCGAGCGCTACCCGGGCTGCGCGTTCATCGTCCTGAAGATGCTCGACTACGCCCAGCACGCGTCGGCGGTCAGCACCTCGGAGCTGATGCTGTTCCTGACCGACCGGGTGCTGGTCACGGTGCGGCACGGCGATCAGGACCCGGCTACCGAGGCCCACCGGCGCGCCGCCGACCGGCCGGACCTCCTGGCCCTCGGGCCGCATGCCGCGGTTTACCTGCTCGCGGACGTCGTGGTCGATTCCTACCTGGCCATCGCGGCGGAACTCGGCAAGGACCTCGTCGCGCTGGAGCGCCGGGTCTTCGCCCCGAACCGGGACGATCCGACCGAGGACCTGTACTCGCTGAAGCGGGAGGTGCTGGAGTTCCGCGACGCCGTCGAGCCGCTGGTGCCGGTCGCGCAGCACTTGATCCGGCCGGGCAACGGCGAGCCCGGACTGCTCGGCCAGCACTTCCGCGACGTTGCCGACCACGTGCTCCGGGCGGGGCGCGAGGTCCGGTCCTACGACGAGCTGCTCAACTCGGTGCTCGCCGCCCAGTTCTCGCGGGCCGGGCTGTGGCAGAACGAGGACATGCGCAAGATCTCCGCATGGGCGGCGATCGCGCTGGTACCGACCACCGTCGGCGCGATCTACGGGATGAACTTCGAGAACATGCCGGAGCTGCACTGGTCCTTCGGCTACCCGGCGGCGCTGCTGCTGATCATCGCCCTCTGCGGCGCCATCTACGCGGGCTTCCGCCGCAACGGCTGGCTCTGACCTGTCCACTCCGAACCTGTACACAACTCTGTGGATAACTCCCAGATCTGGGGATAACTCACCCGTCCATCCACAGGCCCCGCACCCGAGTGGCTCGTTCCTAGTTGAGCTTCACGTCGCCGGGGTGGGTCGCGAGGAATGCCAGCGGGGGGCCTTGGCGGCGCAGGACCCGCCCCCAGAGCTCGGCGCCCGGGTCGGCGATGACGTCGTCCGGCAGGGCCGGGACGACGATCCAGTCGCCGCGTTCGATCTCGCCGGCGAGCTGGCCCGGCTCCCAGCCGGCGTAGCCCGCGAAGAAGCGGAGGCCACGGGCCCGGGGGACCAGTTCGTTGGGGTCGCCGTCGAGGTCGACCAGGCCGACCGGGCCGCGGACCCCGACCATGCCCACGATCGCGCCGACGTTCTCACCCGCGCGCAGCGTCGCCAGGCAGATCGCCGTGCGCTGTTCCACCGGCCCGCCGACGAACAGCGACTGCGGTTCGCTCGCGTGCTGGCCCCACTTCGGCAGCACGTCGTGCACCGCCACCTCGCTCGGCCGGTTCAGCACGACGCCCAGGGTTCCCTCGGCGCGGTGGTGGATCACGTAGACCACCGTCCGCCGGAAGTTCCGGTCCAGCAGCTGTGGGGCAGCGACGAGCAGCGTCCCCGGTTCCACGTCCGCATCTGATCCCACCATCGCATGATCTCACTGGTTGACCGCGCACGAACCACCCTGACCGAAACCGCGTCCGGCAGTCCGCCCGGCCGACCGAGCAGCAGTATCAACGACTGCTCAACACCAGAGGATCACAACAGGAAATAATATTCGATATTATTAAAACCTTTTGACCTGCGGTGGAAGAACCCGCAACCGAAGCGAGCGGGCGCAGGCGCAAGGGCTCAGGAGACGTCGATGCCCTGTTCGCGGGCCCAGCGGAAGAGCTCCTCGACGGCCTCATCGCGGGACATCGGGCCGCGGTCCAGGCGTAGCTCTTTCAGGTGCTTCCAGGCCCGGCCCACTACCGGGCCCGGCTCGACGCCGAGCAGCCGCATGATCTCGTTGCCGTCCAGATCGGGCCGGACCTTCGCCAGGTCCTCCGCCTCGGCGATCCGCGTGATGCGCTCTTCGAGCTCGTCGTACGCCCGCTGCAGGGCCGTCGCCTTGCGCTTGTTGCGGGTCGTGCAGTCCGCACGCACCAGCTTGTGCAGCCGGGGCAGCAACGGGCCCGCGTCGTTGACGTAGCGGCGGACCGCCGAGTCGGTCCACTGGCCGTCGCTGTAGCCGTGGAAGCGCAGGTGCAGGAACACCAGGTCGGCGACGTCCTTGATGACGTCCTTCGGGTAGCGCAGCGCGCGCAGCCGCTTGCGGACCATCTTCGCGCCGACGACCTCGTGGTGGTGGAAGCTCACCCCGCCGCCCGACTCGAACCGGCGGGTGGCCGGCTTGCCGATGTCGTGCAGCAGCGCCGCCAGCCGCAGCACCAGGTCCGGCTCGCCCGCCGGATCGGCCGACCGCTCCAGGTCGATCGCCTGGTCCAGGACCGTCAGCGAGTGCCGGTAGACGTCCTTGTGCTGGTGGTGCTCGTCGATCTCCAGCTTCATGGCCGGCACCTCAGGCAGCACGTGGTCGGCCAGCCCGCTCTCCACCAGCAGCTCGATGCCGCGCCGCGGGAACTCGCCGCACAGCAGCTTGGACAGCTCGACCTGCACCCGCTCCGGGGTGACCCGGGCGATCTCGGTGGCCATGTCGGTCATCGCCGTCACAACCCGGTCGGTGGCGGTGAAGCCGAGCTGGGAGACGAAGCGGGCGGCGCGCAGCATCCGCAGCGGGTCGTCGGCGAAGGAGTCCTCCGGCGCGGCCGGGGTCTCCAGCCGCCGGTCCGCCAGGTCGGCCATCCCGCCGTGCAGGTCGACGAACGAGCGGCCGGGCAGCTCGATGGCCATCGCGTTCACGGTGAAGTCGCGGCGCACCAGGTCGCCCTCGATGGTGTCGCCGAAGGCGACGTCGGGGTTGCGGCCCACGCGGTCGTAGGTGTCCGCGCGGAACGTGGTGATCTCCACCGCCGTGCCGTGCCGGTACGCGCCGAGCGTGCCGAACTGGATCCCGGTGTCCCAGATCGTCTCCGCCCAGCCGGTCAGCAGCTCGCGGACCTGCTCCGGTCGTGCCTCGGTGGTGAAGTCCAGGTCGGTGCCCAACCGGGCCAGCAGGGCGTCCCGCACGCTGCCGCCGACCAGGTACAGCCGGTGGCCCGCCGCGGCGAATCGCTGCGCGAGCTCCTCGGCGACCGGTGCGACCTTCACCAACTCCACGACGGCGTTGCGCTGCGCTTGGCGCTCCCGGGCCTGCAGCTGCTCGGCGGGCGTGACGGAGTCGTGGTGCGAAGGGGAGGACACGATTTACCAGGATATCGGCCGCTCGGCCCAACGAGTCACCCATATGCGGCCGCCACCCGACCAACGCGGGGCGGGGTGTGCTTTCCCGGGGGATCGACGACCCGTTTTCCTCCGGATCGCGTCCGGCCCCAGGTGGGAGCGGGGTTCGACGGCTCCGCGGCGACCGCCCAGCTCGCCCCTGAAACAGCTGATCGCACTACCATCGGCGGCATGCCCCCGTCGCCCGGCCGCTCCGGCGGTGCCCAGCCGGGGCGTCGGAACCGGCGCCGGCGGCGCAGTCTGCGGACCGTCGACGAGACCTCGGCCGGTGGGCTGGTGGTCGAAGGCGCCGAAGGCCTCGCTGCGATCATCGGGAGGCTGGACCGCAAGGGGCGACTGCTGTGGTCGCTGCCGAAGGGGCACATCGAGGCAGGCGAGAGCGCAGAGCAGACCGCGGTGCGCGAGGTCGCCGAGGAGACCGGCATCATCGGCCGGGTGGTCGCCCCGATCGGCACGATCGACTACTGGTTCGTCGCGGGCAACCGGCGCATACACAAGACCGTGCACCACTTCCTGCTGGATGCGGTGGGCGGAGAGCTTTCCGACGAGGACGTGGAGGTCACCGAGGTGGCGTGGGTGCCGCTTGGTGAACTGGACGAGATATTGGCCTACGCCGACGAGCGTCGGCTGGTGCGCCGCGCGCTGAGCCTGCGCGACGGCGCATCGGGTGGCGCGAGCGAACGGCTCGGAGCCCGGCCGGCACGAGGTAGCGGAACGGAGCCGGGGTGAGGTTTCTGCTTGCCGCGCTGGTCGCGGTGCTGTTGTGCGCGGTAGTTCCGCTGGTCCCGGCGCCGCAGGCGGCCGCGGAGGGCGAGACCCCAACCCAGTTGGACGTGATTAAAATCACGCCGTCTGCGGTCGGTGTCGGCTCGCCCGGCGAAGTGGTCGTCACCGGCCGGTTGACCAACACCAGCGATCACCAGATCAACAACGTCGAGGCCCGCATCCAGCGCGGCAACGCGACCAGCACCGAACCGGCCGTCCAGCGCGCGCTGCGCGAGGACCCGGCCACCGTCACGGAGCCCGCGTTCACCTCGGTCGCCGCCCGGCTCGCGCCCGGCCAGCAGATCCCGGTCGAGCTCCACATCCCGCTGGCCGGCGCGAACTCGCTGCAGATCAGCCAGCCCGGCGTGTACCCGCTGCTGGTCAACGTCAACGGCGCGCCGAGCGGCGGCGGCCGCGCCCGCATCGCGCAGGCCCAGTTCCTGCTGCCGGTGCTCGCCCCGCCGGGCGGTGCGCCGGTGCGGCCCGAGAAACCGACCGAAACCAGCATGCTGGTGCCGCTGGTGGACTATCCGCGGTTGGAGCGGGAGGCCATCGGCGGCATCCGCGCGGTGCTGGCCGACGACCAGCTGTCCACCTCGCTGGCGCCCGGCGGTCGGCTCTACGACCTGGTGCAGGCGGTGAGCGACCGCGTGACGCCCGGATCGCCGCTGGGCAGCGCGTTGTGCTTCGCCGTCGACCCGGACCTGCTGATCACCGTCCAGGCCATGCAGCGCGGCTACCTGGTGCGCCAGCCCAACGGCTCGCTGGTCGAGGGCATCGGCGCCGGTGCCGCCGACCTGTGGCTGTCCAGGCTCCGCCAGGCCACGTCGGGGCGCTGCGTGATCGCCCTGCCCTACGCGGACGCGGACATCGTGGCCCTGGGCCGGGCCGGGCTGCCGGACCTGGTGGACGGCGCGCTCGACGGCACCGACCTCGTACGCAACATCCTGCGCGTCGAACCGCGCAACGTGCTCTGGCCGATCGAGGGCGTTCTGGCCGATCCGGCGATCGGCCAGAAGATGCCCCGCACCGCGCTCCTGGAGCCCCGGGCGCTGAACATCCCCGCCGGGTCGCTGTCCCCGGTCCGGGTGCGGGGCCGCGACACGACGGCGGTCCCCATCGACCCGCTGCTGACCAGCGCGCTCGACCCGCAGCACGACACGGAGCAGAAGGTCACCGCGCTGTCGCCGCCGCAGAACGGGCTGCGGTCCGTCCAGGACGCGCTCGGCGCTCTGGCGTTCCGCGCGACGCAGGGCCAGGTGGCGGGCGCCACCACGGTGCTGGCGCCGCCGCGCCGCTGGAACCTCCGCGGTGACGACCTGCGCGCCCTGCTCGACGGCATGCAGCAGCTGGCGGACGCGGGGCTGATCCGCCCCGCCCCGCTGCCCAACCCGTCCCCGAACGCCCTGCCGGAAGCCGACCTCGACTACCCGGTGGACGCCGGTTCGGCCGAGATCTCGCAGCCGGTGCTCGCCGAGCTCGCCGCGCAGAACTTCAAGGTCGGCGACCTGTACGGGTCCATCCGGGAGGAGCGGTCCAGCACCGTCCGGAAAGGCGACATCACCACGCCGCTGCGCAACGGTCTGCTGCACGGCGCGTCCAGCGCGTGGCGCGGCAACCCGGACGCCGCCCGCCAATGGGTGAACCGGACGACCCTCGCGATCGACGACGTCCTCTCGCAGGTCCACATCGAGGAGTTCGCCGGCCAGGTCACGCGGATGGACACGGCCACCAGCCCGATCCCGTTGACCGTGGTCAACGACCTGCCGATCACGGTGGTCGTCGTGTTCCGCATCCCACGGGTGCCCGGCGTCGAGATCAAGCAGGACTTCGACGGTCCGGTCACCATCCCGGCCAACAGCCGGCGCGGGTTCCAGCTGCCGGCCACGACGCAGCGGGCCGGCAAGTTCACCATCGACGTGACCCTGACCACAGAGTCGGGCACCCAGTTCGGCACCACCAAACGGATGCAGCTCGAATCCAACAACTTCGGTGCCCTGATCCCGATCCTGACCGGGAGCGCGGCCGCGCTGCTGGTGCTGATGTCGGGGCTGCGGATCGCCAAGAGGGCCCTGGCCAGGCGCCGCCGGATGGCCGCCGGTTCGACCGACCCGGACGACGTGTCGGAGCCGTCGAACCAGGCCGAACCGGACGCGGAGCCGGACACCGCCTCGACGGGCCCGGCGGCCGTGAACGGCACGCAGCAGGACAGCACGCCTGGAACCGCCCAGATCGCCACCACCGACGGTGATCGGAACCGGAACTGAGATCCTGAGCGGGGTCACGCCTTCACTCTTAGGTGTGGACCTCGACTGAAAGACAGGACCGGGCCGTGCACTCGGCGTGCCGACGGGCGAAGGATTTGAGGCAGTGAACCGAGACAGGGATGCCGGGCGGATGAGCGGTAACCCCGGGCCACCCAGGCCCGCGCCACGTCCGGCGCCACGCCCCGAAGCAGCGCGCCCGACCGTGCCGATCCGCCGGCCTGACGCCGTGCCCCAGGCGCCGGGCGTGCCGCGCGGCTGGCACGTCGCGGAGACCCAGCCGATCCCGGTGGTGCCGCCGGAACCCGGCATGAGCCAGGCCGCGGAGCAGGCCACCGAGCAGACCCAGGTCATCCGCCCGGTCTCGCCGGGCAAGCCCTCGCTGCTCAGGGCCAGCGGCTCGATGGCCATCGCCACCCTGACCAGCCGGATCACCGGCTTCCTGTGGAAGCTGATGCTGGCCGGGGTGATCGGCTTCGCGGTCGAGAACGACTCGTTCAACGTGGCCAACACGATGCCGAACATGCTCTTCGAGCTGCTCATCGGTGGCGTGCTGACCAGCGTCGTGGTGCCGGTGCTGGTGCGGGCCAAGAAGTCCGACGCCGACGGCGGTGAGGGGTTCGTCCAGAAGCTGATGACGCTGGCCACGGTGGTCCTGGCGCTCGGCACGCTGTTGGCGATGGTCTGCACGCCGATCCTGACCTGGGCGCTGGTCACCGAGTCCGACGCGTCCAACCGGGACCTGGTCAGCGCCTTCGCCTACCTGCTGCTGCCGCAGATCTTCTTCTACGGCATCAGCGCGCTGGTCGGCGCGATTCTGCAGGCGAAGCAGATCTTCAGCCCGCCGGCCTGGGCGCCGGTGGTGAACAACCTCGTCGTGATCGCCACCATCGGCGGCTACGTGCTGCTGCCGGGCAAGATCACGCTCGACCCGGTGTCGATGACCGACGCGCACCTGCTCGTGCTGGGCATCGGTGTCACCTTCGGCGTGGTCTGCCAGGCCGCGGTGCAGGTGCCCGCGCTGCGCAAGACCGGGTTCCGCTTCCGCTGGCAGTGGGGCTGGGACTCGCGGCTGTCGGAATTCGGCGGGCTCGCGCTGTGGATGCTCGGATACGTGGCGGTCAGCCAGGTGGGGCTTTGGGCGCTCACCCGGGTGGCGACCGGGGCCGCCGGGGGCGCCCTGTCGACCTACAACTACGTGTGGATGCTGCTGCAGCTGCCCTACGGCGTGATCGGCTTCTCGATCATGACCGCGATCCTGCCGCGGATGAGCGCCGCTGCCGCGGACGGCGACCACGCCAAGGTGATCGAGGACCTGTCCCTGGGCAACCGACTGTCCACTGTGACCTTGTTGCCGATCAGCGCGGTCATGACCGCGCTCGGCGTCCCGCTGGCGGTGGCCCTGTTCACGACGGTCAAGCCCGAACTGCTAGAGCAGGCCAACACCCTCGGCCTCGGATTGGCCGTCTCCGCGTTCGGCGTGCTGCCCTACGCGCTGACGATGATGCAGATGCGGACGTTCAACTCGTTGAACGACGCCCGCACCCCGACCCTGATCATGGTCGTGATGACCGTCGCGAAGGTGCTGCTGGCGTTCGCGTTGCCCGCGGTGTTGGCACCCGAGCAGGTGGTGTTCGGCCTGTGCTTCGTCAACTCGTTCACGTTCGTGGTCGGCTGGTTGGTCGGTGAAGCCTGGCTGCGGCACCGGCTCGGCCCGCTGGGCAGCCGGCGTTTCCTTGTCACGCTGGCGAAAACGTTGACGGCTTCGGTGCTGGGTGGACTCCTCGCCTGGGCGGGCACGCTCGGCGTGGACGCGCTGATCCCCGGAACCGCCGGTGCCGGAACGGGTTGGCTGCAGTTGATCGTCGGCTGCGTAATCGGTTTGGCCGCGATCTTCGGGCTGATGTCTGTGCTGCGGGTGGCGGAACTGCAGCCCGCCATCGGGCGGCTCACCGGTTTGCTGCGTCGTCGCTGACTTCCGCGTCACGTACCCTCGTTGGCGAAGTCTCCTTCCGCGGGGAATCGGGGTGGCACGCAACCCCTGGCGGACCGGAAGGAGCGGGAGAGGGAAGGTGACCAGCAAACCCACTGAGCAGATCGCTGCGGAACGCGACGAGTCCGGCGACGAGGGTTCGACCGAGCAGGCGCTGACGCCTGGCCGGGTACTGGATCACGGCCGGTACCGACTGCTCTCCCAAGTCGGTGCGGACAAACGCTGCAACGTGCAGCTGTGGCGGGCCAAGGACGGCGTGCTCGGCCGAGACGTCGCACTGACGATCCTGGTCGGCGACCGTTCGGACGCCGAGGCGGCGTCGGGCGCGCGCCGGACCCTGGAACGCGCGATGCACGCCAGCACTTTCAATCACGTCGGCGTCGCGCGGGTGCTCGACGTCGTCACACAATCGTCCAGCGACCCGACCGGTGTGCTCGGCCTCGTGATCGCCGAGTGGACGCACGGCACCGACCTGCTCGACCTGGTCGCCGAGGGCCCGCTGCCGCCTGGCACCGCGGCGCGGCTGCTGCAGCCGCTGGCCGCCGCCGTCGAGGCGGCGCACCACGCCGGCCTGGTGCTCGGCGCCGACCACCCGCAGCGGATCCGGGTCACCCCGGACGGCGAGATCCGGATGGCGTTCCCGGGCCCGATGGCGCAGGCCACCTCCAGCGACGACGTGCGCGGCCTCGGCGCCGCGCTGTACCTGCTGCTCACCGGCCGGTGGGCGCTCGGCGACGCGCCCGAGGGCCTGCCCGCCGCGCCGACCGGACCCGAGGGCAACCTGGTCGCGCCGCGCACGCTACGGCCGACCGTGCCGCTGGAGCTGTCCACGGTGGCGGTGCGCGCGCTGGGCAACCCGGACTCCATCGGCACCACCGGCGGGGTCCGCACCGGCGCGGCGGTGCTCCGCGTGCTGGAGCAGCACGCGACATTCGAGAACAGCAGCGCGTCGGCGCAGGGCGCGCGGTCGACCGAGAGCAACGAGGTCTGGCGGCGAGAAGACCCCAAACCGGACAAGGCGAAGCGCAAGAAGCTGATGATCAGCGTCGGCGTGCTCGCGGTGGCCACGCTGCTGGTGGTCGGCTGGATCGCGGCATCCCTGATCGGCATGTTCACCGAGACCAACACCGGCCACAACACCGGCCAGGTCATCGGGGAAACCGGCAACCACCCCGGCGGCCAGCAGCAACCCACCAACACGCCGAATCTGATCAAGGTGCCGGTCACCAGCGCGACACAGTTCAGCGCCAACGGCTCGCCGGACAACCCGAACAGGATTCGCAACATCGTCGATGGCAACCCGGCCACCGATTGGGGAACCTCCCGCTACAACCAGCAGCTCGGCCCTGGCGGCATCAGCAGCGGAACGGGTGCCGTGCTGACCTTCGACCACGCCGCGGTGCCACGGGAGCTCGTGATCAACTCGGCGAGCGTCGGCACGGTCGTCGAAGTCCGTACGGTCGAGGGGGCGCCGAGCCCGGACGGCGGCACGCTGCTGGGATCGGCAACGCTTGGAAACGGCGACACCACGATCAAGCTGAACACGGACTCCCCGGTGCAGCAGATCCTGGTCGTGATCAAGCAGCTGATCCCCAGGGACGGCGGGTACGGCTCCCAGATCAACGAGATCACGGTCAACGGCGCCGCAGGCTGAACGCGCTTCGTCCCCGCCCGATGGCCGCGCGGGGACGAAGCCGTGGTCGAAGCAGTGGTCGAACTACATGGAGATCATCTCGCCGCTTCCCGCTTGTGGACTGGACCAGCGTTCGCAAGAGCCCCCGCGAGCGGGATCGAACCCCTGGGACGACAGCGCCTGAACACGAAAGATTCGCCGCTGGTCAATGTGGCGGGTGTGCCGTTTCACAGGAACAGTAAAGTTCTGTTCCGTGTCTGTCCCCGTCAGCTCGGACGCCGAACTCATAGCGGCGCATACCAACGGAGATCCACATGCGTTCTCCGAGCTCTTCCGCCGACATCGGGATCGGCTGTGGGCAGTGGCGCTGCGAACCATGCGCGACCACGAAGACGCCGCCGATGCGCTTCAGGACGCCATGATCTCGGCCTTCCGCAACGCTTCGTCGTTCCGCGCCGAATCCCAGGTGACCACCTGGCTACACCGGATCGTGGTGAACGCCTGTCTGGACCGGATCCGCCGCCGCCAGGCCCGGCCGACCGTGCCGCTGCCGGAAACCGGCCCGACCGAACCGGCGGTTCCCCGCGACGCCATCGATGAGCAGGACACCAAGATGGCCGTCAAGGAGGCGCTCGCCGAACTCCCCGAAGATCAACGCTCCGCGATCGTGCTGGTGGACGTGGAGGGATACTCCGTGGCCGAGACAGCAGCGATCTTGGGGGTTGCGGAGGGAACCATCAAAAGCCGGTGCGCGCGCGGGCGGGCCAAACTCGCCAAACTTCTGGGACACCTGCGGAACCCAAGTGCAGATGCGAACGTCCCAGATGACGCGATGGCCATGCGTCGACGGGAGGGACGATGAGTGGTGAACAACGGCGCACGGGGGCGCCGCAGGGGCCACCGTGGTCCGTGGACCTGCTGGCCGATCTCCACGCCGGAGTGCTGGACCAGCAGACCGCCGATCAATTGCGCGTCCAGGTCCAGGACGACCCGGAGGCCAGAGAGATCCTGGCGGCGTTGGACGCCACTAGCGCAGACCTGGCGGCGCTGCCGCCGCTGACGATTCCCGACGACGTTTCGGCCCGCATCGACGCCGCGTTGGAGAACGAGGTCCGGGCCTGGGCCCAGCAGCAGGCCGCTACCGCGCCGCCGGCCGAGCCCGTCGCACCGCCCGCCGAGCAGGGCGGCCAGGTGATCGACTTCGCCGCGGCCAAGCAGCGCCGCCGGAGGCGGTTCACGCTGGGCGCCGGACTGGCCGGGGTGGCCGCCGCGGCCGCCGCCGTGGTGTTCTCGGTCCTGCCCAGCAACACGGACACCTCAGGCAGCAACCAGGCGCAGCCGCAGCCGGCCGCGACCGGCGGGGCACCGGCGCCGCTGGCGCTGCGGGGGGAGCAGGTCACGCTGAACGGCGAGCAGTTCGGCGAGATCATGAAGTCCGAGCAGTACAGCAGCGCGCTGACGGACCCGCAATGGCTCATCGGCTGCCTGCAGGCCAACGGCGTCAACAGCGGCAAACCGCTGGGCGCGCGGGAGATAACGCTCAACGGGAAACCCGCCCAGCTGCTGGTTCTGCAAGGCGGCGCCATCGGCAAGTTCCGCCTTTTAGCGGTGGGACCCGAGTGCGGCCCGGGCAACCCGGCCAAGGTCTCGGACTCCACCTTCGGCGGCTAGGAACGCCTCCCACGTGCTGACGGCCGGGTGCGATCCGCACCCGGCCGCCGCGCCTCACCGACTCCCGATCCGTGGGACGGGGTCGGCTCCGCTGTGCCCTCCGGCACGGCGTCTCCGTGATCGGGAACAGACCCGAATAGGATCGCGTTGAGCCGGGTACCGTCGCGCGCCGAGCGCGGCGGAGACGCTACGACGGAAGGGGCGCGGTGACTGGCGACGTCCGCAACGTGATCATCGTGGGCTCTGGCCCTGCCGGGTACACCGCTGCGGTGTACGCCGCACGGGCGGAGCTCGAACCACTCGTCTTCGAGGGCACCCAGTTCGGTGGCGCGTTGATGACCACCACCGACGTGGAGAACTTCCCGGGCTTCTCCGACGGGATCATGGGCCCGGATCTCATGGAGCAGATGCGGTCCCAGGCGGAACGCTTCGGTGCCGAGCTGCGGGCCGAGGACGTCGAGCGCCTCGACCTGACCCCAGGGGAAGTAAGCGCCGGCGTGAAGTCCGTGTTCGCAGGCGGTGTGGAGTACCGCGCGAAGGCGGTCATCCTCGCGATGGGCGCCGCCGCCCGCTACCTCGGCATCCCGGGCGAGGAGCGCCTGCTCGGCCACGGCGTGTCCGCCTGCGCCACCTGCGACGGCTTCTTCTTCCGCGACCAGGACATCGCCGTCATCGGCGGCGGTGACTCGGCGATGGAGGAGGCCACCTTCCTGACCCGCTTCGCCCGGTCGGTGACGATCATCCACCGCCGCGAGGAATTCCGCGCCTCCAAGATCATGCTGGAGCGGGCCCGGGCCAACGAGAAGATCAAGTGGCTGACCAACAAGGCGGTCACCGAGGTCGTCGGCGACAACGCCGTCAGCACCCTGAAGCTCCGCGACACGGTCACCGGCGAGGCCTCCGAGCTGGACGTGACCGGCATGTTCGTCGCGATCGGCCACGACCCGCGCAGCCAGTTGGTGCGCGACCAGGTCACCGTGGACGCCGAGGGCTACGTGCAGGTCCAGCAGCCCACCACGCACACCGGGATCCCCGGCGTGTTCGCCGCGGGCGACCTGGTGGACCACACCTACCGGCAGGCGATCACCGCGGCCGGTTCCGGATGCTCCGCCGCCATGGACGCCGAGCGCTGGCTCGCTGAGCACGACGTGCCCGAGGCCGAGGTGGCCGCCGAGCTCGTCGGTGGCGGCTACGGGCCCGGCTCGGCGAACTGACTCCAGGCAGCACCAAACCGACAGGGAGAAGGAACATGGCCGACACCAACACGGTGGTCGTGGACGAGAAGACGTTCAAGGAAAAGGTCCTGGACAGCGACAAGCCGGTCCTGGTCGACTTCTGGGCCAACTGGTGCGGCCCGTGCAAGATGGTCGCCCCGGTGCTGGAGCAGATCGCCGGCGAGCACAAGGACAAGATCACCGTCGCGAAGCTGGACATCGACGCCAACCCCAGCCTGCAGCGCGACTACCAGGTGATGTCCATCCCGACCCTGCTGCTGTTCAAGGACGGCCAGCCGGTCAAGCAGATCGTCGGCGCCAAGCCGAAGGCGGCGCTGGAGTCGGACCTGTCCGAGTACCTGTGAAATCGGACTCCATCTGACGCAACCGAATAACGCGGTCCCGCCGTCTAGTCGATAGGACAGTGACGGCGGGATCGTGCTTTTGCGCACCGAACGAGATCACCCACCCACGGACCGTTGTCGCACGTCCACCCCGGTGGTCGTGGGCCGTAGCGCCGGGTCCCGGTGCACAAGGCACAATGACCCGACGGGTCCGCCTTCCGGACCCGGCACGCAGAACGGGAATCCGGGGCAAACCCGGCCATGCTTCGCGTCGGTGCCAGTACCGGCGCCTGAATCGAGCGAGGAGTGCATGCAGCTGCTCCACCGCGGTGACGTCGGTCCGGCTGTTGCCGAGATCAGGAACACCCTTGCGGCGTTGGGTCTGCTTCCGGCCAACACCCGGACGGGACCGTCGATCTTCGACGACGCGGTGGAACAAGCGGTTCGGGTCTTCCAACAGCAACGCGGGCTGATCACCGACGGCGTCGTGGGCCCGGCGACCTACCGGGCGCTGACGGACGCGCGCTGGCGGCTCGGCGACCGGTCGCTGGCCTTTCTGGTGTCCAAGCCGATCAGCGGCGACGACGTCTTCGCGCTGCAGGAGCGGCTGCTGGAGCTGGGCTTCGACACGGGCCGCCCGGACGCCATCTTCGGCCGGGAGACCGAGCAGGCGCTGCGCAGCTTCCAGCGCGACTACGGGCTGACCCCCGACGGCATCTGCGGGCCGGGCACGCTACGGGCGCTCAAGCAGCTCGCGCCGAAGGTCCGCGGCGGGCGGCCGGTGCTCCTGCGCGAGCAGGAGAAGGTGCGGCGCGCGGGGCCCCGGCTGCGCGGCAAGCGGATCGTGATCGACCCAGGCCACGGCGGCGCGGACCGCGGGGTGTACATCGACAACGTGCACGAGGCCGACCTGACCTGGGACCTGGCCCGCCGGTTGGAAGGCCGGATGGTCGCCACCGGGATGGAGGCCCTGATCACCCGCGGGCCCAACGCCAGCCCGCCGGACGCCGACCGGGCCGGCTTCGCCAACGAGGCCGGCGCCGACATGTTCCTGTCGCTGCACATCGACGCCAACCAGTCGCCGCTGGCGGAGGGCGTGGCGAGCTTCCACTTCGGCACCGGCAACGGCACCACGTCGACCGTGGGGGAGGCGCTGGCGGGCTTCCTGCAGCGCGAGATCGTGGCCCGGACGGGGCTGCGCGACTGCCACACCCACCCCAAGACCTGGGACGTGCTGCGGCTGACCCGGATGCCCGCGGTGCGGATGGAGATCGGCTACCTGACCAACGCCCGGGACCGCAGCCGGCTGCTGGACCCGGCGTTCCGGGACGTCGTCGCGGAGGGCCTGCTGGTCGCGGTGAAGCGGCTGTACCTGCTGGGCAAGGACGACCAGCCGACGGGCACGTTCACCTTCGACGACCTGCTGCGCCACGAACTCGCCCGCGCCGAGGGCGCCTGACCGCGCTGGTCCGCCGCAATTTCAATGGAAATCGAAGGTCCGATTTCCATTGAAATTGCGGAAACAAAACTTCTGTTCTGCGATGCGGAAGATTTCCCCAGATGGTTGGGGGATTTGTCGACTTGGTGACTTCTCGACTTGGTGGCCTCTCGACCTCGACTTGGTGACCTCTCCGAGTTGGTGACCTGTCGACTTGGCCACCCTGCCGGGCCCGTTCAGCCGGTCAGGCGCCGCCTACGACCGGTTCGGCCGTCTTGATCGTCACCGAGCTCAGCAGCCGCTCCAGCGCCGCCTCCACGTCTTCCTTCCAGGAGATCGCGGTGCGCAGCTCAAGCCGCATCCTGGGCCACTTGGGGTGCTGGCGAACCGTCTTGAAGCCGACCTGCTGCAAGAAGCCCGCCGGGATCACGCAGCTCTCGGCGGAGCCCGCCAGGTCGCCGAAGGCCTCCACGGCCTTCACCCCGCGCCGGGTCAGGTCCTTCGCCACGTTCTGCACCAGGATCCGCCCCAGCCCACCGTGCTCGAACTCCGGCAGCACGCGCAGCGCGGTCAGCAACACCGCGTCCGCACTCACCGGGGCTGTGGGGAAGGCGCTGGAGCGCGGCACGGCCGCGGGCGGCGCGTACATCGCGTACCCCGCCGGAACGCCGTCCACGTAGACGATGCGGCCGCAGGAGCCCCACTCCAGCAGCACGCTGGAGACCCAAGCCTCCTTCTCCAGTTCGGTCTCGCCGAACTCCTCGGCCTGCTCCCGGACGTGCGGCGCCAACTCCCAGAAAACACATCGGCGACACCGCTGGGGCAGGTGGTCGAGGTTGTCCAGCGTGACGCCGACGACGCGTCGCGACACCTGACCTCCTGGAAACCCGCACGAACCCGCGCACATGCGGCGGGATGCCGCCAGGATAAGCCGCCGCAGCCCGGCACCGGAACCCACAGCGCACGCCATCAGCAACCCGATGGGGTGAGATCGCTTACCCCCGACCAACCGATCACGGAGCCGCCACCACCAGCGCCACCGGAACAACCGCCACGGCGACACCTGAACGGTATGCGCTCAAAGCTGCCGCAAGCGGCGAAGCCGCTTGGCCCACCTATGCAACCTGCACCGCCGCGGGTGCTCCGGAGCTATTTCGCGAGGCCAGCCCCAACGCCAGTCGGGGATCCCGGGGTCGAGAAGGCCCCTGAGGTGCCGCCACCCGCACCGCCACGCAGAACGAGATCGGAGACCCTCTATTGCGAGGTGCTCGTTACATGGCGGGTGGGTTGTGACGATAGGCCCTATAGAATCGCCCGATCGTCCCCACGGGGATGAGCAGAGCGCACAACCGAAACCGGAGCGCGATATGTCGGACCACGGAAGCCAGCCGGCCACGCCGGAACAGCCCAGCCCGCCCGAGAAGCCCGCACGCAACCTGGACGCGTACCGGGCGCACTACGCGGAGCGGACCACCGGGATGACTGCCTCCGAGATCCGAGCTCTCTTCGCAGTCGCGAGCCGCCCCGAGGTGGTCTCGCTGGCCGGCGGCATGCCGAACCTCGCCGCGCTGCCGCTGGACTCGCTGGCCGCCGAGGTCGCCCGCCTCATCTCCGTCGATGGCCAGGTCGCGCTGCAGTACGGCTCCGCGCACGGCGTGCCGGAGCTGCGCGAGCAGATCTGCGAGGTCATGGCGCTGGAGGGGATCACCGCGCACCCGGACGACGTGATGGTCACCGCGGGCTCCCAGATGGCCCTGGACATGGTCACCCGCATCTTCTGCGACCCGGGCGACGTCATCCTCGCCGAGGGCCCGTCCTACGTCGGCGCGCTCGGCTCGTTCGCCGCGTACCAGGCCGAGGTCGTGCACGTCGCGATGGACGAGGACGGCCTGCAGCCGGAGGCACTGCGCCAGGCCATCGCCAACGTGACCGCGCAGGGCAAGCGGATCAAGTTCCTCTACACCATTCCGAACTTCCACAACCCGGGCGGCATCACGCTGGCCCTGCCGCGGCGCTCCGAGATCCTGGAGATCTGCGCCCAGCACGGCATCCTCGTGGTGGAGGACAACCCGTACGGCCTGCTCGGATTCGACGGCCAGCCGCACCCCGCGCTGCGCAGCATGGATGCGGACAACGTCGTCTACCTCGGTTCGTTCTCCAAGACGTTCGCCTCCGGGCTGCGCGTCGGCTGGGTGCTGGCGCCGCACGCTATCCGGGAGAAGCTGGTGCTGACCGCCGAGTCGGCCACGCTGTGCCCGCCCACGCTGAACCAGATGATCGTGTCCCGCTACCTGAGCACGCACGACTGGCTGGGGCAGATCAAGATCTTCCAGGAGCAGTACCGGGAGCGGCGCGACGCGATGCTCAGCGCGCTCGAGCAGTACATGCCGCCGGGTTGCACGTGGACGCGCCCCGACGGCGGCTTCTTCGTCTGGCTCACCGTGCCGGAGGGCGTGGACACCAAGGCGATGCTGCCCCGCGCGGTGACCCAGCGGGTCGCGTACGTGTCGGGCACCGGGTTCTACCGCGACGGGTTCGGCAGCCGGCAGATGCGCTTGTCGTTCTGCTACCCGACACCGGAGCGGATCCGCGAGGGCGTCCGACGGCTGGCCAACACGCTGACCGAGGAGATGGAGCTGGTCCGCACCTTCGGCACGGTGCCCCAGCGTAGCGTCCCGGGCCCGCAGGCTCCGTCGCCCGACACAGCGTAGAGTTTTCGCCGAATCCTGGCCCGAAATCCAAACAGTCCACTGTGCACCAGGAGTCCTCCTGAGCACAGTGGACTACTACTTTCCAGGGGTGTGTTGAGTGTCTGATCGCTGGGTTGCCGTGCTCGCAGGGGGGCTGTCGCACGAGCGCGAGGTGTCGCTGCGCTCCGGGCGCCGATTGTCCGCCGCACTGCGTTCGGTCGGCGCGACCGTGGCGGAGTGGGATGCCGACGCCCGGCTGCTGTCCCGCATCGAACAGGAGCGCCCCGACGCCGTCGTGGTCGCCCTGCACGGCGGGGAAGGAGAGAACGGCGCGGTGCAGGCCGTGCTGGACATGGTCGGTGTCCCGTACGTCGGCACCGGCCCGCATGCTTGCCGCCGGGCTTGGGACAAGCCGACCGCCAAGGCCGAGCTGGCGCGCTCCGGGCTTGCCACGCCGGACTGGGTTGCGTTGCCGCATGCAACGTTCCGCGAGCTCGGCGCGCAGGCCGTGCTGGACGCGCTCGTGGCCAAGCTCGGGCTGCCGTTGATGCTCAAGCCGGACCAGGGCGGGTCGGCGCTGGGCGCGCACGTGGTGCGCGACGCCGCCGAGCTCCCCGCGGCGATGGTGGGCGCGCTGTCCTACGGCGACGCGGTGCTCGTCGAGCAGTTCGTCGAGGGGACCGAGGTGGCGATCACCGTCATCGACGGGCCGGATGGACCGGAGGCGTTGCCCGCGGTGCAGATCGAGCCGGCGGACGGGGTTTACGACTACACCGCCCGCTACACCGCCGGGCTCACCAGCTACCACGCACCCGCCGAGGTCCCGGCCGAAGCCGCCGCCGCTGCGGGCGAGCTGGCGATCGCCGCACACCGACTACTCGGGCTCCGCGACGTCTCGCGGACGGACGCGATCATCGACCGGGACGGGACGCCGCACTTCCTGGAAGTCAACGTGTCGCCCGGACTAACCGAGACCTCGCTGCTGCCGATGGCGGTCGAGGCCGCCGGACGGTCACTGGGGGAGGTCTTCGCGACGCTCGTCGATCGCGCGATCGCGCGATCGCGGTGATCCGCTGTTTCACGTGAAACAAGAGGGCCGGTCTCCGTCGGAGACCGGCCCTCTTTCGTTCCGCGATTAGCGATCACATCTTGCGGTTTTCAGTTACCGAGAGTAATTGTCACCGTGACGAAAGATCTCGGTGTCATTGATCGCGGATCCGCAACGCTTCATCGCCCAAGATCAACTCCGCGAGCCGCTCGAGATCGTCGACCGACCCGAACTCGACGACGATCCGCCCCTTCCGCTGGCCGCGCTCCACCTTGACCCTGGTGTCGAAGTGGTTCGACAGCCGATCTGCCAACCGGTCGAAGCCGGGGGCCTGGATCGGCTTCTTCGCCGCCGCCTTATCCTTCCCCGGGCCCTCCGACTTCTGGAGCGTCACCGCCTCCTCCGTCGCCCGGACCGACATGCCCTCCGCGACAATCCGCTTGGCCAGATCCTCCTGGGCCCCGGCGTCGTCCAGGCCGAGCAGCGCGCGGGCGTGCCCGGCCGAGAGCACCCCGGCCGCTACCCGCCGCTGCACCACCATCGGCAGCCGCAGCAGCCGGATGGTGTTGGTGATGACCGGGCGGCTGCGGCCAATCCGGTCGGCCAGCTCGTCGTGCGTCACACCGAACTCCTCCAGCAGCTGCTGGTAGGCCGACGCCTCTTCGAGCGGGTTGAGCTGAACCCGGTGGATGTTCTCCAGCAGCGCGTCCCGGAGCAGCTCGTCGTCCTGCGTCTTGCGGACGATCGCCGGGATGAACTCCAGCCCGGCCAACTGGGAAGCGCGCCACCGGCGCTCGCCCATGATCAGCTCGAACTGGTCGGTCTCCAGCTCCCGCACCACGATGGGCTGCATCAGACCGAACTCGCGGATGGAGTGCTGTAGCTCCTGCAGCGCCTCCTCGTCGAAGACCTGACGCGGCTGCTTGGGGTTCGGCGTGATCGAGGAAATGGCGATCTCGCGGTAGACCGCGCCGGCCACGGTCCCGCCGGTTTCACGTGAAACCGGCTCCGCCGCGGGTTCGGCGGGCTTCGGTCCGCGCAGCACCGGTCTGCGCAACGCAGCGCCGTCGGCACCCGCCGGGGGAGCGCCTGCCGGGGGACCGCTGGGGATCAGCGCGGCGATGCCGCGGCCAAGACCACCTCGACGCTCGGTCATGCTGTCTTCCTCTCAGCACCCCGCTCGGCGATCTCCCGAGCGGCGTCCAGGTAGCTCATCGACCCGCGCGAGCCCGGGTCGTACGTCAGCACCGTCTGCCCGAAGCCGGGGGCCTCGGAGATCTTCACGCTCCGTGGGATGACCGTCCGCAGCGCCAGGTCCCCGAAGTGGCCGCGCACCTCGGCGGCCACCTGGTCCGCCAGCTTGGTGCGTCCGTCGTACATGGTCAACAGGATCGTCGACACCCAGAGCGCGGGGTTGAGGTGCGCCTGCACCAGCTCGATATTGCGCAGCAGCTGGCCCAGCCCCTCCAGCGCGTAGTACTCGCACTGGATCGGGATCAGCACCTCGTTCGCGGCGACCAACGCGTTCACCGTGAGCAGCCCTAGCGACGGCGGGCAGTCGATGAGGACGTAGTCGGGCGCGAGCTGGTCCACCACCTCGGAGTTCAGCGCCTCCTTCAGCCGACCCTCGCGCGCCACCATGGTGACGAGCTCGATCTCCGAGCCCGCCAGGTCGATCGTCGCCGGCACGCACCACAGGTTCTTCGACTGGGTACTTTGCGCCGCCGCGTCGGCGATGCTGATCTCACCGAGCAGCACCTCGTACACCGACGGGACGCCGGAGCGGTGCTCGACGCCCAGCGCGGTGCTCGCGTTGCCCTGCGGGTCGAGATCGATGACCAACACGTTGAGCCCGTGCAGCGCCAGCCCGGCCGCGAGGTTCACCGTGCTCGTCGTCTTGCCGACGCCGCCCTTCTGGTTGGCCACGGTCATGATCCGCCGATGGGTGGGGCGGGGGAGTTCCAGGGTCTCCGGGTGCAGCACCCGGGTCGCCCGCTGGGCCTCCTCCATGATCGGAGTCCAGCCGATGTCGTCCTTGCCGAAGCTGCTCATCGACGACTCGCCTCCCGGCCCGGAGGGGAACCGAAGCCCGCCCATTGCACGCCCCCTCGTTTCACGTGAAACACGACCCGCTCCGTTTGACTCCGGATTCACCGTCCACGATCCTTTCTCGTTCGACGTGCACCGTCACGACGCCGACCGGACGCATTTCGGGTCGCCGCGACCCGCTCCACCACGACGACGGTCGTCGGCACCTCGATCACACCGACACCACACGAAACCACTTCGCCGCGACCGCCGCCGACCGCAGCGATCGCCGCCGCATCCCGTTCGAGTTCCTCCGCCGCGCTCTCGCCCTTCATGGCGAGCAGCCGGCCCCCGGTCCGAAGCAGCGGGAGGCACCACTTCGCGAGCCGTTCCATCGGCGCCACGGCACGCGCGGTCACGACGTCCTGATCGGCCAGCCGTTCGCGCACCGGGCCCTCCTCGGCACGTCCACGCACCACCTCGACGGTGAGCGCCAACTCGGTGATGACTTCCTGCAACCACGTCACCCGTCGAGCCATCGGCTCCAACAGGGTCAGGTCCAGATCCGGGCGGGCGATCGCCAACGGGATGCCCGGCAACCCCGCCCCAGAGCCTACGTCCAACACCCGGCAATTCGGTGGCAGCAACTCCGCAATCACCGCAGAGTTCAATAAATGTCTTTCCCAGAGCCGGTCCAGTTCGCGCGGACCGATCAGACCGCGGCGGATTCCGTGCTCCTGGAGCAACTCGACGAAGCGTTCCGCCAACGCCAGCCGCTCGCCGAATACGACCCGCGCCTCAGATGGCGCACCTCCGGTCAAAGCATTCACCCCGTGTCGATGTTTCACGTGGAACCAGGTGTGTTCACCTAAGCCTGCCGGATCGCAATCCGCAGTCACACGGCAACCCGCGTTTCACGTGAAACCTCCTTGGGGGAATCGGCTCAACTCGCGTGGCGATGCGGGCGGCGGAACCTCAGGCGCCGCCTGGGCTCCAGATCCCCGATTCGCGCAATTACAACTGGACGTAAGGCCTTACTCGCCAGGCGACGTCTGAGAACCCGCGACGGCGCGGGCGTTCCTTCGGGGAAGCGAACGCATCGAGGTCTCGTCCAACCGCCGCGTTTCACGTGAAACACGGGCCGGAATAGGACGGTGCCCCCGCCGGTCCGAGGGCGGGTTCTAGCGATCCTCGCAACACCCTGGATTTCAGGGAGTTGCGAGGATCGTGGTTTCTGAGGAGTTGAGGGTTCGGTTCTTCGAGGCGCTCGACCGGGAGTCGGGCAGCATTCTGGCCGCTGCCCGTGTGGTGGGAGTGAACCGGAACACGGCCTACGGGTGGGCGCGCAAGGCCGGCATCCGAGGGCAGGGAAAGGCGGGTCCTGCCAGGCACCCGGGGCGTCCGGCCTACGAGCGCCTTCGTGCACTGGGTGTGTCGCGGCGTGCTGCTGCCGCGCAGGTGGGTGTTCACGTGCGCACCGCGCAGGACTGGGATCGCGGCTGGCGTAAGCAAGGGCACGTGCGGATCCATGACGATGGCCGCAAGATCGACTACAAATCCGGTGTGACCACGATCGTCGCCGCCTCGTCAGCACCGTCCCTCGCAGCGGTTGAGGCTGACCTGCACCCCCGGTTTCTCACGGTGGCGGAGCGGGAGACGATCGCTGATCTACTCCAGCCGGGACGCCTCACTGCGGGCGATCGGGCGGGCACTGGGCCGGTCGGCGTCCACGATCAAGCGCGAGATCGACGCCCGTTCGGTCGACGGGGTCTATCGGCCGCACGCGGCGCAGCGGGCGTGGGCGGGCAGTCGCGCCCGACCGAAGACGGCCAAGCTCGCTCAGGACGGGCCCTTACGCGACTACGTCGCAACCAAGCCGCGGGAACGGTGGTCTCCGGAGCAGATCTGTCACGCTCTGGTGGAGGAGTTCCCCGACGACAAGAGCATGCGGGTGAGTACGGAGACGATCTACCAAGCGATCTACGTTCAGGCCCGCGGCGGGCTACGACGCGAGGTCGCGGACGCGCTGCGCACTGGACGCACCCGCCGCAAGCCACACCGGCAGCCTGCACAACGCACGCCTCGCTTCGTCGACGAGATGGTGATGATCTCCGACCGGCCCCCCGAGGTCGAGGACCGGGCCGTGCCAGGGCACTGGGAGGGCGACCTGATCGTGGGCACCGGGTCGCAGTCGGCGATCGTGACCCTGGTCGAACGCACCACCCGGTATGTGATGCTCGGGCACCTGCCCGGCGGGCACACCGCCGAGGAGGTCCGCGACGTCCTGGTACCCCTGATCGCGACCCTGCCCAAGCACCTGCGCGGCTCGCTGACCTGGGACCAAGGCTGCGAAATGGCCGCCCACAAGCAGTTCACCGTGGCGACCGGGGTGCCGGTTTACTTCTGCGACCCGCACTCTCCCTGGCAGCGTGGCAGCAACGAAAACACCAACGGCCTGCTGCGCCAGTACTTTCCCAAGGGCACCGACCTGTCCATCCACTCTGCGGCGGACCTTGAGCACGTCGCCCAACAACTCAACAGCCGACCACGCAAAACGCTCGGCTGGAGAACCCCAGCCGAGCGTCTGCGTGATCTACTGACAACCACGTAGGTCATCAGGTGTTGCAAGGACCCCAAGAATCCGCCAAAGCGGGGCCAGGGGCGCCGGTGGGGCAGGAGTCAGCTCTTGAAGACGACGACCTTGCGGTTGGGCTCTTCGCCTTCGCTCTCGCTGTGCACGCCGTCGACGGCCGCAACGGCGTCGTGGATGATCTTCCGCTCGAACGGCGTCATCGGGCGCAGCCGCGCCTCCTTGCCGGTCTCCAGCACGGTCTCCGCAGTCGAGCGCCCGAGCTCGGTCAGCTCCTGCCGGCGGCCCGCCCGCCAGCCCGCGACGTCCAGCATCAGCCGGCTGCGGACGCCGGTCTCCTGCTGCACCGCCAGCCGGGTCAGCTCCTGCAGCGCCTCCAGCGCCTGGCCGCGTCCGCCGACCAGCTTCTCCAGATCGTCGCCGCCGTCGATGCTCACCACCGCGCGACCCGCCTCGACGTCCAGGTCGATGTCCCCGTCGTAGTCCAGCAGGTCGAGTAGCCGCTCCAGGTAGTCACCCGCGATGTCGCCCTCCTGCACCAGGAGACCTTCGGTGTTCGACACCTCGGACTTTTCGGCCTCGGTGTTCTCTGTGCTGTCCGTCTCGGTGTTCTCGGTGCTGTCGGTCTGGGGCTCGGCCGGGGACGGGCTCGACTCCTGCACGGTTTCGGACACTGGGTGTCTCCTCTCCAGGGTTCGCGACGGACTTAGCGGGACTCGCCCGGCTTGTCCGCGTCGCGAGAACGGTCTTCGATCACCCCGGGGATCTCACCGGGTTGGTCCTTGGCCGCCGGGTCTGCGGCCCGCGTGGTGTCCGTCTCCACCGCAGTGGATTCGACGACCACGGGCGCGCCGGCCAGCGCAGCCTCCTCGCGGTCGATCCGGCGGTACACCACGCGCTGCTGACCCAGCGTCCAGAAGTTGTTGGCCAACCAGTAGATGAGGATGGCCAGCGGCAGGAACGGACCGCCGATGATTGCGAACATCGGGAAGATCCACAGCGTCATCCGGTTCATGATCGCCGTCTGCGGGTTGGCCGCCGCGTCGGCGGTCTGCCGCTGCACCGAGTGGCGCGCGGTGAAGTGCGTGGCGATCGCGGCGGCGATCATCAGCGGCACACCGACCAGCATCATTTCCACCCGGTCGGTGCCGAACGTCGCGAGCACCTCGGGGGTCTGGCTGATGGTGTTCGACAGCTTCGCGCCGAACAGATCGGCCGCCACGAACGAGGCCACGTCGTCGGCGTTGAAGATGTAGTTCGACGGTGCGCCCGGCTTGAACCCGTTGAGCACGTGGAAGAGCCCGATGAACACCGGGACCTGCACCAGCATCGGCAGGCAGCCGCTGATCGGGTTGAAGCCCTGCTCGGCCTGCATCTTCTGCATCTCGGCGGCCAGCTTCTGCCGGTCGCCGCCGTACTTGGCCTGCAGCGCTCGGATCTGCGGCGCGAACTCCTGCATCTTCTTCATCGACCGCACCTGGTGCACGAACGGCTTGAACAGCAGCGCGCGCAGCGTGAAGACGAGGAAGATCACCGCCAGCGCCCAGGCGTAGCCGCTGGCCGGATCCAGCACAAAGCCGAACACCTTGTGCCAGAACCAGAGGATGGCCGACACCGGGTAATAGATGAAGTCCAGCACGCGGGCTACTCCTCGGCAGGTTTCTCGGGTACGCGGCCACCAACGGGGTCGCCCGCCGCGGACCGCTCACGGGGCGGTGGAACGGGGTCCAGGCCTCCAGGGTGCCAGGGGCCGCAGCGCAGCAACCTGCGCAGGGTCAACCAGCCACCGCGGAACAGGCCGTGGACGGTGAGCGCCTCGACCGCGTAGGTGCTGCAACTCGGGTAAAACCGGCACGACGGCGGCAGCAGCGGGGAGATCACCTTGCGGTAGACGTGCACCGGACCGAGCAGCACCCAGGCGAGCGGGCCCGGGCGCCGAACAGGGGCGCGGAGCCTGTCGTCGTGGCGCTCGTCCGAAGCCATCACCTGGAACCCGTCGCCGGAACATCGGGGGAGAGGACGCGGAGCTTGCGCAGCGCCACGTCGAGATCCGCACCGAGCTCACGACTGGATGCACCTGCCGCGGGCGGCAGGGCGCGGACCACCACCAGTGTGCCAGCGGGCAACGCCGGCAGGAGGTCGCGCATCAGGTGCCGGAGACGGCGGGTGACCCGGTGCCGGACGACGGCCGTCCCCACGGCCTTGCTCACGACAAAACCCACCCGGGTCGAGACATCCGAATTCCGGGTGGGTGCCGTTTTCGCTTCGGCTTCCGGCAAGGCCTCGCCGGTGTGGTGCGGGCCGAGGTCCCGAGCCTGGTCCGGACCCAGCACGTGGACCACCAGGCGGGACCGGCCGATCCGGCGACCACGACGGACCACCAGGCGGAACTCCTGGGGCTTGGTCAGCCTGGCTGCCGCGGGAAGCACGGCCGGACGCGATCAGGCAGTCAGCTGCGCGCGACCCCGGCGACGGCGCGAGGCCACGATGGCCCGGCCGGCCCGAGTGCGCATGCGCAGCCGGAACCCGTGCTTCCTGGCACGGCGGCGGTTGTTCGGCTGGAAAGTGCGCTTGCCCTTGCTCACGGTCGGATCTCCCGGTTACTACAGGCACCGATGGCCACGGTGAACCACGGTTCGGTCAAGGTGTCCCTGTTTCGCGAGCCGCAGTCGCTGGCCGTGCGGCGATCGGCGAACACCGAGCGGTGCACGGCGCCGGAATCTCGGCGCAGTGACATGCCCGCTCAGGAAGCGGGGGGACTGTACGAGAGTACGCAGTGGCAGCGGAGGACGCTGAACCGGGGTCGCCATCCGGCGACGATTACCGGGCACAACCGCCGCACCGGAGGCCACCAGGCTGACACATCCCGATCTTCGTGGCATCTCCGGGAGTCGCTTGTGACGCGGGCGCGACCTTGTTAGCGTGCCCCCCTGCGATGCGCGGACCGGCGTATGGGAGCACCGGTCTTCGGTGGGCACCTGACCTCGATCGCAGCGGTACAGCCGCCCCAGGAGGGATCACCGGAGCGGCCTGCCGTACCTTCATACACAAGTTGTGGACAACTCTGTGGACACCTGCTCGAACAGGTGTCCACTTGAGTATGGCCCCACCGTCCCGTGACACCGCCCGCGCCCGAGCACCGTGGGAGCCTGGCCCGGGACCGCACCGGGGGCTGCGCGAGCGAGGGGAGGGGAGCAAGGCGGTGTCCGACCACCAAGCCGATCTCGTTCGAGTTTGGGATGAGGTGGTGCAGGAGCTGTCTTCCGGCACGCTCTCGCCTCAGCAACGCGCCTGGATGCGGGTGACCCGACCGATCGGGCTGCTGGACGGTACCGCGCTGCTCGCCGCGCCGAGCGACTTCGCCAAGGAAGCCATCGAGCGCGCGCTGCGCGACCCGATCACCGACGCGCTTTCCCGCCGGCTCGGCCGCGCCGTGTCCCTGGCGGTGAAGGTGGACACCGCCGTTCCCGCGCCCACCCGCCCGGTCGCGGCACCCTCGTCGGCCGATTCCTGGTCCGGCCGCGGTCCCGGTACTCCGACCGGTGCCGATCACTCCGGGCATCCGTTCGTCTCCGCGCCTGGCTTCGGGCGGGGGCCCGAAGCTTTCGGGAACACCGCGCACACCGGCTCGATCAGCGGGCCCGTCACAGGTCCGGTGCCTGGTTCGGTGCCCGACGCCGGAGGGCGGCACGCGGCACCGGACAAGCACCCCGGGATCGACTTCTCGACGGCCGAGTTCAAATGGCCCAACGGCGAGGTTCCGTCGCCGTTGGATGCCGACGGCGACGGCGAAACCGACGAGCCGGAGAGCGCGGCGACCGAGCCGGAAGCCGACGAGTCCGCCAACGAGATCTGGCCGACCTTCGGCCGCGCCGGACAACCGGGCGAGCCGCACCAGGGCCAGCCGTTCACCGCGCCGAAGCATGCGCCGCCGACCTCGCAGACCCGGCTGAACGCAAAGTACACCTTCGACACGTTCGTCATCGGCTCCTCGAACCGCTTCGCGCACGCCGCCGCCGTCGCCGCGGCGGAAGCACCGGCCCGCGCGTACAACCCGCTGTTCATCTGGGGCGAGTCCGGGCTCGGCAAGACGCACCTGCTGCACGCGGTCGGCCACTACGCCCAGCGGCTTTTCCCCGGGATGCGCGTCCGCTACGTGTCCACCGAGGAATTCACCAACGACTTCATCAACTCGCTGCGCGACGACCGGCAGGTGGCGTTCCAGCGCCGGTACCGCGACGTCGACGTGCTGCTGGTGGACGACATCCAGTTCTTGGAGGGCAAGGAAGGAACCCAGGAGGAGTTCTTCCACACCTTCAACACGCTGCACAACTCGAACAAGCAGATCGTGGTGTCCTCGGACCGGCCGCCGAAGGGGCTGCGCACCCTGGAGGACCGGCTGCGCACCCGGTTCGAGTGGGGCCTGATCACCGACATCCAGCCGCCGGAGCTGGAGACGCGGATCGCGATCCTTCGCAAGAAGGCCGCCCAGGACCGGATGAATGCGCCGGCCGACGTGCTGGAGTTCATCGCGTCCCGGATCGAGCGCAACATCCGCGAGCTGGAGGGGGCGCTGATCCGGGTCACCGCGTTCGCGTCGCTGAACCGGCAGCCGGTCGACCTGCAGCTGGCCGAGATCGTGCTGCGCGACCTGATCCCGGACTCGCAGACCCCGGAGATCACCCCGCCGACGATCATGGCGGTGACAGCGGACTACTTCAGCGTGACCATCGACGACCTGTGCGGCCCGGGCAAGACGAAGGCGCTGGCGCAGGCCCGGCAGATCGCGATGTACCTGTGCCGGGAGCTGACCGACTCGTCGCTGCCGAAGATCGGCCAGTACTTCGGCGGCCGCGACCACACGACGGTGATGTACGCGGATAAGAAGATCCGCAAGGAGATGGCCGAGCGGCGCCGCGTCTACGAGCACGTCCAAGAGCTCACGGCCCGAATCAAGCAGCAGTCCCGCTGACCTCTCAAAGGAAACTGGGGGCGTCCCTGCGTGGCGGTGCGGGTAGAGCGGCCCCCTGCGGGAATTACAGACGCCGCCTGGACTCCGTGATCCCCAATTTACGTATGCCCAATACGCGGCTTCGGGGACTGGCCTCGCCAAGAACCCCGACGGGGTGGGCACAGTCTGAGAACCCGCGGTGGGGCAAAGGCCGTAGGTGGGCTAAGCGGCTTCGCCGCTTGCGACCGCTCCCGCAAGCCCAGCGTCGAGCATCGCAGCGGCGGTTTTGTGCGCAGGAAGGAGTGCGCGCCTTCGCTGCTTGCCTGATTCCGCGGTGCTGTTGAGAAGTTCGAGGTCAGAAGGGCCGGGCCGCTCAAATGGCCGCTGCGGGGCCGTCTCGGGGTCCCCGGTGTGATTCCTTCGCCTCTCGCGGCGAATCTTTCTGCTGACCTCGCCTGGCGCGAGCCACCCCCTTCAACAGAAAGCTCTCCCGTCGCGGCCCGTGGGGAATCACTCCGGCCGCGCGCCGTGATGTCCCGGAGCGGGGCTCCGGGACATCGTTGGTCGCTGCGCGCTTCGCGGCGCGCGCCGGACGTCCCGGGGCCCGCCGGGGACGTCGAGAGGTTTCTGTTGGACCACCCGGCTCGCATCAGACCGCCCCGACAGAAAACTTCGGGCCGCTTCGCGGGCCGCCGGAGCCCGGGATGCGCGCGAATCGAAGGCCGCGAACCGGCAGCGGGGCGCGCGCCCGGACAGCAAACCACCACGTTCCGAGGTTGATCAAGCGCGCTACGCACTCGCGGAGGGAGTTGGCGCGCCGAATTTTTCTGGGGACCCGGGTGGTCTTCGCCTCACCCCATCGGTAAAAAAGTCCGCCATGTCAACGGCAAGGCCCGAGTTATCCACAGATTCTTTATCCCCAGGCCTGACCTGGAGTTTTCCCCAATTCATCCACAAGCTGTGCACAAGCTGGAGCAGGCTGCCCACAGAGCGGAGCCGGGTTGACCACAACGCTTTCACAGCTTTGCCCACAACCTGATCGGTGGAGGACCCCAAAACCAACAGGGGGTGGGTATAACCGGGCCGAAAGCTGTGGATGGAACTGTGGACAACTCGGGGTGGTTGTGGATAAACCGAGGTGGGGCAAAAGTTGTCCACAACCAGGACGTCGTAGTCCCCGGTTACATCCCGTGTTCATCCACAACCGACCACGCCGTCCGACCAGCCCAAACGACACTTGTCCCCACAACTCACAGCCCTTACTACTACTACGGTCTTTTCTTCTCTTTGAAGAAAAAAGAAAAAGAGAAGAAGGCTCGGTGGATAAGTGGACAACTCGACCTGGACCCGCCAGGACGGCAGCACGAACTGCTCGGACCCGGATGCGGAGATCGCGGCGCACGCTCTACGGTGGAACTCCTGCGGAGGCCGCCGGCGTGAACTCCGGGTCGAGCTCGAGCCGACTTCGCGTGCACGGCGCTCGTGGGGGACCGCTTCGTCCTCGTTGCGAGGGGCGCGGGGCACACCGACTACACCGACCCGATGAGCTGCGCTCCAGCTCTACACAGTTCTCCGGCAGCCGAGCCACGGCTGGAACCGAAAGGACACCCATGAAGATCCGCGTGGAACGTGACGGTCTCGCCGACGCCGTCGCCTGGGTCGCGCGCAGCCTGCCGTCGCGCCCACCGGTTCCGGTGCTGGGCGGAGTGCTGCTCGACGCGAGCTCCGGGGAGGCGCTGACCATCTCCGGGTTCGACTACGAGGTCTCGGCCCAGGTCACCATCGACGCCTCGATCGACGCCAGCGGACGCACCCTCGTTTCCGGGCGGTTGCTGGCAGACATCACCAAGGCGCTCCCGGCCCGCCCGGTCGAGATCACCGTCGACGGCTCTCGCGTCACCATCACCTGCGGCAGCTCGCGGTTCAGCCTGCCGACCATGCCGGTCGAGGACTACCCGGAACTGCCCGCGATGCCCGAGCACGCCGGTTCGGTTCCGGGCGACCTGTTCAGCGAGGCCGTCGGCCAGGTCGCGGTGGCGGCCGGCAAGGACGACACGCTGCCGATGCTCACCGGCATCCGGATGGAGATCAACAACGACAAGCTGACCATGGTCGCCACCGACCGGTTCCGCTTGGCGATGCGCGAGATCACCTGGAAGCCGGGCACCTCGATGGAGGACACCGCGGTGCTCGTCCCGGCCAAGACCCTCGCCGACTCGGCGAAGACGCTGGGCACCGGCGGCGGCAAGGTGGAGATCTCGCTGGTCTCCGGCGAGGGCCTGCTCGGCCTGTCCGGGACGGCGCGCCGCAACACCACCCGGCTGCTGGACGCGGAGTTCCCGAAGTACCGGCAGCTGCTGCCCGCCGAGAGCGCCGTGACCGCTGACGTCGACGTCGCCCCGCTCATCGACGCGATCAAGCGCGTCTCGCTGGTCGCCCAGCGCGGCACCCAGGTGCGCCTGGAGTTCTCCGACCGGCTGCTGCGACTGACCGCAGGCGGTGACGACGAGGGCAGCGCCGAGGAAGAGCTCGCGGTCGAGCTGGTCGGCGAGCCGCTGACCATCGCGTTCAACCCGGCCTACCTGCTCGACGGGCTGGGCGCGATGAAGACCGAGCGCGCCCAGCTGCAGTTCACCACCGCCAACCGCCCGGCCCTCGTCAAACCGGTCGGAGAGGATGGCGAAGTGGCGGAGGGCTACCTCTACCTCCTGATGCCGGTCCGCCTTCCGGGCTGACCTGGGTCACATCCGGCGCACTGCCCGGCCGGAGCCGCGAACGCCGATGGCTAGGCTCCGGTCGGATCGATTCAGCTGGTGGTCCTCACCCCGCGGCCGGCCATCCGCGCCGACCAACCAGTCGATACACAGCTCGCAGAGGGAGATCCGGTGCAACTCGGACTTGTCGGTCTCGGCCGAATGGGTTTCAACATGCGTGAGCGGCTGCGCGCCGCCGGTCACGACGTCGTCGGTTACGACCGCAACCCGGACGTCAGCGATGTCGCTTCCATCGCGGAGCTGGTGCAGAAGCTGGCCGGCCCGCGGATCGTCTGGATCATGGTGCCGCACGGCGACCCGACCCGGCAGACCGTCGAGGAGCTGGCCGGGCTGCTGTCGACCGGCGACCTGGTGATCGAGGGCGGCAACTCGAAGTTCACCGATGACCAGGCTAACGCGGCGCTGCTCGCCGAGCGCGGGATCAAGTACGCCGACGTCGGGGTTTCCGGCGGCGTGTGGGGTGCCAAGAACGGTTACGGCCTGATGGCCGGTGGCGACGCCGAGGACATCGAGCGCGCCATGCCGATCTTCGACGCGCTGCGCCCGGAAGGCCCGCGCGCGGAGGGCTTCGCGCACTCCGGCCCGGTGGGTGCCGGGCACTACGCGAAGATGGTGCACAACGGCATCGAGTACGGCCTGATGCAGGCCTACGCCGAGGGCTTCGAGCTGCTGTCGGCGTCGGACGTGGTCACTAACGTGCCGGAGACGATCAAGGCGTGGAGCCGCGGCACGGTGGTCCGCTCCTGGCTGCTGGACCTGCTGGTCCGCGCGCTGGAGGAGGACCCGGAGCTGGCCGAGTTGCGCGGCTACGTCAACGACTCCGGCGAGGGTCGGTGGACTGTCGAGGAGTCGATCAACAACGCCGTGCCCACGCCGGTGATCACCGCCTCGCTGTTCGCGCGGTTCGCCTCGCGCCAGGAGGACTCCCCGGCCATGAAGGCGGTCGCGGCGCTGCGCAACCAGTTCGGCGGCCACGCCGTGGAGAAGACCGAGGACTGACCGGGGCCCGGAAGCGGTGTTGATTTGCCGACAAATCAACACCGGCGACCGTCCTCGCTGTTTCCGCAGGTCAGGTGTCTTGAGTACGTTGAGGTGCGGTAGCGACTCAACGCACCAGGCAGCTACCAGGAAAATCCCGCCCCAGGGAGCACCGCCGCCCGCTGTCCTGGCGATTTGCCGACAAATCGCCAGGGCGACAAAGGCGTCGAATCCGCGAATTCGGCGACCGGGCGGACGACCGAAGAAAGCTGCGAATAAGTTGGATCGCCGTGTACGTCCGTCATCTGCAAGTGACCGACTTCCGGTCGTGGCCGCACGCCGACCTGGACCTGGAGCCGGGCATCACCGTGCTGCTCGGGGCCAACGGGCAGGGCAAGACCAACCTGGTCGAGGCGATCGGCTACGCCGCGACCCTCGGCTCGCACCGCGTGTCCACCGATGCCCCGCTGGTCCGCGACGGCGCGGCGCGCGCGGTCGTGCGGGCCGCTGTGGTCAACAGCGGGCGCGAGCTGCTGGTCGAGCTGGAGATCACGCCGGGCAAGGCCAACCGGGCGCGGATCAACCGCGGTGCCGTCGCCAGGACTCGCGACGTGCTCGGCATCCTGCGCACCGTGCTGTTCGCACCGGAGGACCTCGCGATCGTGCGCGGTGATCCGGGCGAGCGCCGCCGGTTCCTCGACGACCTGCTGGTCACGCGGTCACCCCGGTACGCAGGTATCCGCTCGGACTACGACCGGGTGCTCAAGCAGCGCAGCGCTCTGCTCAAGTCCGCGGGCGCGGCGCGCAAGGGCGGCGGCTCGGCGGACCTGCGCACGCTGGAGGCGTGGGACGGCCACCTGGCCCGCTTCGGCGCCGAGCTGCTGGCTGGTCGGCTCGACCTGGTCGCCGCCATCGCACCCCACGTGACCAGCGCATATGCCAACGTCGCGGCGACTGATGAGGCGACCGTGCCGTCCGGTCGGGTAGCCGACCTCCGCTACCGCAGCAGCCTCGGCGAGTCGCTGCCCGAGGGCTACGGCGTGCCGCTGGGCAAGGCCGCCGACCCGGCGGAACTGGAAGCGGCCCTGCTCGCCGAGCTGGAGCGGGTCCGGCCGCAGGAGATCGACCGCGGCGTGTCGCTGGTCGGGCCGCATCGCGATGACCTGGAACTGCTGCTCGGCGACCTGCCCACGAAGGGCTACGCGAGCCACGGCGAATCTTGGTCGTTCGTGCTGGCGTTGCGGCTGGCTTCCTACCACCTGCTCACCGAGGATGGCGCCGAGCCGGTGTTGATCCTGGACGACGTCTTCGCCGAGCTCGACCGCCACCGCCGGGCCCGGCTGGCCGACCTGGTGGCCGGGGCCGAGCAGGTGCTGGTGACCGCGGCGGTGCCGGAGGACGTTCCGCCGGAGCTCACCGGTGCCCGATTCGACGTCCGGGAAGGCGAGGTGCGACGTGTCTTATAACCGTTCGCAGTCGTCAAGTAAACCCAGAGTGATCGCCGCGGCCCGAAACGCCACAGATTTGCCCACATCTGGGGATAACTCTGTGGATGGTGTGGATAACTCGGCGCCATCAACAGGACCATCGACAGCGTTCCCGGTGGATACCGGGACGTCGCCGGTCGGGTCCGACGGGGCCGCGCTGTCCGGTCCCGACCTCGCCCGGGCCGCCCTGCAGGCCGCCCGGGAGCAGTCCGCGGCCCGCCGGCGCGACGGCAATAAGAAGGGTGGCGCGGTCCGGACACGCCGCCGTCGTGGCTGGTCCGGGCCCCGCCCGGACGACCGCGATCCGCAGCCGCTGGGTCGGCTGGCCGCCCGGATCGCCAGCGAGCGCGGCTGGACCGAGCACCTCTCCGGCGGCCAGGTCTTCGCGAAGTGGGCGTCCCTGGTCGGCGGCGACGTGGCCGAGCACACCAAGCCGGTGGCGCTGAAGGACGGCGAGCTCACCGTCCAGGCCCAGTCCACCGCGTGGGCCACGCAGCTGCGCCTGCTCCAGCGCCAGATCCTGAAGCGGATCAGCGACGGCGTCGGCCGCGACGTGGTGCGCCGCATCAAGGTGCAGGGCCCGGCCGCGCCGAGCTGGCGGCACGGACCCAGGCATATTCCCGGGCGTGGCCCGCGCGACACCTACGGCTAGTAGCCTGCCGATACACGCTCGCCGCCGGCCCGCGCGGGCCGGCGGCCCCCAGGCGAGGTGGGGCGAATGGCCCGGTCGCGCCGAGGAGCAGACCCGCGGGCCGGTCCACCGCCGGATCGGCAAGCGGCCGATCGCCACCGAGATCCCCCGGCTACCTCTCGAGGCTCTCGGATGGTGGATTGATTCGAGTTCTCCGTCCTGTGAGGAAGTCAGGGGTGTCCTTGCCCTACTTCTGTCGCGGGGGGCCAGTAGAATCAGGACAGGGTGTGGCCGACGCCTTCGACCGATGTGATCGTCGAGGCGCTGGGCGACGGCACCCATCAGGGTGCGGCGCCGACAGATGAGTCGCCCCGAAATGGTCTGCGGTGCGGGACAGGGCGTGTTTTCGAACCGGCACCGGCCAACCTGACAGCACAGTCGGCTCAAGGAGAAATTGAGGCCCGTGGCACCGAAGAAGAGCGAATACAACGCTTCATCCATCACCGTTCTTGAGGGCCTTGAGGCCGTCCGCAAGCGTCCCGGCATGTACATCGGTTCGACCGGCGAACGCGGCCTGCACCACTTGGTGCAGGAAGTCGTGGACAACTCCGTCGACGAGGCGATGGCCGGCTACGCCACCAGGGTCGAGGTCACCCTGCTCGCCGACGGCGGCGTGCGCGTCGTCGATGACGGCCGCGGCATCCCTGTTGGCATCCACCCGGTGGAGAAGAAGCCGACCCTCGAAGTCGTGCTCACCGTGCTGCACGCGGGCGGCAAGTTCGACGGCGACTCCTACGCGGTCTCCGGCGGTCTGCACGGCGTGGGTGTGTCGGTGGTCAACGCGCTGTCCACGGCGCTGGAGGCGGAGATCCACCTAGAGGGCTACGTGTGGCGGCAGCGCTACGAGGACTCCAAGCCCGTCGCCGAAATCGAGCGCGGCGAGCGCACCGACAAAACCGGCACCACCATCACCTTCTGGGCCGATCCGACGATCTTCGAAACCACCAGGTACAACGCCGAAACCATCTCCCGTCGCCTGCAGGAGATGGCGTTCCTGAACAAGGGCCTGACCATCGTCCTGCGCGACGAGCGCGCCGCCGAAGAGGACGAGGCCGGCGAGGACGCCAGCGGCACCACCGCCCGCGCCACCGAGCGCACCTTCCACTATCCGGGCGGCCTGGAAGACTTCGTCCGCCACATCAACGCCACCAAGGAACCCATCCACAAGAAGGTGGTGTCCTTCAACTCCGCCAGCAAGGACTACGAGCTGGAGATCGCGATGCAGTGGAACTCCGGCTACAACCAGTCGGTCTACACCTTCGCGAACACCATCAACACGCACGAGGGCGGCACCCACGAGGAAGGCTTCCGGTCGGCGCTGACCCGCGTGGTCAACAGCTATGCCAAGGACAAGAAGCTGCTCAAGGAGAAGGATGGCAGCCTCACCGGCGACGACGTCCGCGAGGGCCTGGCCGCGATCGTGTCCGTGAAGGTCCGCGAGCCCCAGTTCGAGGGCCAGACCAAGACCAAGCTGGGCAACACCGAGGTCAAGTCGTTCGTGCAGACCACCGCCTTTGAGTGGCTCACCGACTGGTTCGAGCGCAACCCCGCCGAGGCCAAGGTGATCGTCAACAAGGCGGTGTCCTCGGCGCAGGCGCGAATGGCCGCGCGCAAGGCCAAGGAGCTGGTGCGCCGCAAGAGCGCGATGGACATCGGCGGCCTGCCGGGCAAGCTGAAGGACTGCCAGTCCAACAGCCCGGAGGAGTGCGAGCTCTACGTGGTGGAGGGCGACTCCGCGGGCGGCTCCGCGAAGGAAGGCCGCGAGTCGCGGTTCCAGGCGATCCTGCCGCTGCGCGGCAAGATCATCAACGTGGAGAAGTCGCGGATCGACAGGGTCCTCAAGAACAACGAGGTCCAGGCGATCATCACCGCGCTGGGGACCGGCATCCACGACGAGTTCGACCTGTCCAAGCTGCGTTACCACAAGGTCGTGCTGATGGCCGACGCCGACGTCGACGGCCAGCACATCCGCACCCTGCTGCTGACCCTGCTGTTCCGGTTCATGCGGCCGCTGATCGAGAACGGCCACGTGTTCCTCGCGCAGCCGCCGCTGTACAAGATCAAGTGGCCGCGGTCGGAGCCGGAGTACGCCTACAGCGACAAGGAGCGCGACGCGCTGCTGGCACAGGGCGCGGCAGCCGGCCGCAAGCTGCCCAAGGACGACGGCATCCAGCGCTACAAGGGTCTCGGCGAGATGAACGCCGACGAGCTGTGGGAGACCACTATGAACCCGGAGACCCGGCTGCTGCTGCAGGTCTCGCTGGACGACGCGGCGACCGCGGACGAGCTGTTCAGCGTGCTGATGGGCGAGGACGTCGAAGCCCGGCGCTCGTTTATCACCCGCAACGCCAAGGACGTCCGCTTCCTCGACGTGTGACGCACCGCGCCGCTAAGCCCCCGAACTTCCCGGAAAGCGAAGGACGAGCATGACGGAAATCCTGCCGCCGGAACACGGCCGGATCGAGCCGGTCGACATCCAGCAGGAGATGCAACGCTCATACATCGACTACGCGATGAGCGTGATCGTGGCCCGCGCGCTGCCAGACGTGCGCGACGGCCTCAAGCCGGTGCACCGGCGCGTGCTGTACGCGATGTACGACTCCGGCTTCCGCCCGGACCGCGGGTACGTGAAGTGCTCCCGCGTCGTCGGCGACGTGATGGGCAACTACCACCCGCACGGCGACTCGGCGATCTACGACGCCCTGGTCCGCCTGGCCCAGCCGTGGTCGATGCGCCACCCCCTGATCGACGGCCAGGGCAACTTCGGTTCGCCCGGCAACGACCCGGCCGCGGCGATGCGGTACACCGAGTCGCGGCTGGCCCCGTTGGCGATGCACATGCTCGCCGACATTGAAGAGGACACCGTCGACTTCGCCGACAACTACGACGGGCGCACCCAGGAACCCACGGTGCTGCCGTCGCGATTCCCGAACCTCCTCGTCAACGGCGGTGGCGGGATCGCGGTCGGAATGGCCACCAACATCCCGTCGCACAACCTGCGCGAGGTTTCCGACGGTGTCGTCTGGGCGTTGGAGAACCCGGAGGCCACCGACGAAGAGCTGCTCGACGCGCTCATGGCGCGGATCAAGGGTCCGGACTTCCCGACCCACGGCCTCATCCTCGGTACCAATGCGATCGCGGACGCCTACCGCACCGGCCGCGGCTCCATCAAGATGCGGGCCGTCGTCACGATCGAAGAGGACACCAAGGGCCGCACCACGCTGGTCGTCACCGAGCTGCCCTACCAGGTCAACCCGGACAACCTGATCGAGAACATCGCCGCGATGCACCGGGAGGGCAAACTCACCGGCATCTCCGACATCGCAGACGAGTCGAACAGCCGGCGCGGCATGCGGATCGTGATCACGCTCAAGCGCGACGCGATCCCGAAGGTGGTGCTGAACAACCTCTACAAGCACACCCAGCTGCAGACCACCTTCGGCACCAACATGCTGGCCCTGGTCGACGGGGTGCCGCGCACCCTGCGGCTGGACCAGATCATCCGGTACTACGTCAAGCACCAGGTCGAGGTCATCGTCCGGCGCACCAAGTACCGGTTGAAGAAGGCCGAGGAGCGCGCCCACATCCTGCGCGGTCTGGTCAAGGCGCTGGACATGCTCGACGAGGTGATCGCGTTGATCCGCCGGTCGCCCACGGTGGACGACGCGCGCACCGGGCTGATCGGGCTGCTCGACGTCGATGAGATCCAGGCCAACGCGATCCTGGAGATGCAGCTGCGCCGCCTGGCCGCCCTGGAGCGGCAGAAGATCATCGACCAGTTGGCCGAGATCGAGCGGGAGATCGAGGACCTCAAGGACATCCTCGCCAAGCCGGAGCGGCAGCGGCAGATCATCCGCGACGAGCTGATGGAGATCGTCGACAAGTACGGCGAGGACCGGCGCACGAAGATCGTTCCGTTCGAGGGCGAGGTCTCCATGGAGGACCTCATCGCGGACGAGGACGTGGTCGTCACGATCACCCGCACCGGCTACGCCAAGCGGACGCGCACCGACCTGTACCGGGCGCAGAAGCGCGGCGGCAAGGGCGTGCAGGGCGCGCAGCTGAAGCAGGACGACATCGTGTCGCACTTCTTCGTGTGCTCCACGCACGACTGGATCCTGTTCTTCACCAACAAGGGGCGCGTCTACCGGGCGAAGGCCTACGAGCTGCCGGAGGCCAACCGCACCGCTCGCGGCCAGCACGTGGCGAACCTGCTGGCGTTCCAGCCGGACGAGCAGATCGCCCAGGTCATGCAGATCAAGGACTACACCGCGGCGCCGTACCTGGTGCTGGCCACCCGCAACGGGTTGGTCAAGAAGTCCCGCCTGACCGACTTCGATTCCAACCGATCGGGTGGTCTCATCGGGATCAACCTGAAGGACGAGGACGAGCTGGTCGGCGCGGTGCTGTGCTCCGCCGATGACGACCTGCTGCTGGTGTCCGCGGAGGGCCAGTCGATCCGGTTCCACGCCACCGACGACGCGCTGCGGCCGATGGGCCGGGCCACCTCGGGCGTGCTGGGCATGCGGTTCAACGGCGGCGACGAGCTGCTGGCGATGGGCGTCGTCCGCGCCGACCGGTACGTGCTGGTGGCCACCGACGGCGGTTACGCGAAGCGCACCCCGATCGATGACTACCCGGTGCAGGGCCGCGGCGGCAAGGGCGTGCTGACTCTCCAGTACGACAACAGGCGTGGCAGGCTGGTGGGGGCACTCATCGTCGAGATCGACGACGAGCTCTACGCGATCACCTCGACCGGTGGGGTCATCCGGACCACCGCCAAGGAGGTGCGCAAGGCCGGCAGGCAGACGAAGGGGGTTCGTCTGATGAACCTGGACGAGGGGTCCGCGCTGGTGGCGATCGCGCGCAACGCCGAGGAAGCCGCCGACCCGGACGCTGCGGGGCCGGAACAGCAGCAGTAAAACCGTGGGAGACCACGTCGCACACCGCCGCCGACGATCAACGAAGGATCGCTCGTGACACCTTCCGAGAAGCCGGAGCAGTCGGACCCGCAGCAGGATGCGGACCGGGCTTCGGTCAGCACCCAGACAGCCGACGACAGTGCCGCGGACGACGGCACGGAATCCGGGTCGGCTCCCGCTCAGCCGACCGCCGGAGGCAATGGGGAAGACCTGCACGGCACCGAGACGCCGCCCCCGTGGCAACGCGCCTCGGTGACCGCGTCCGGCTCGTCCGACACACCGGTGGCCGCGGCTGCAGCCTCCTCCGGTCCGGATGTCGCTAACACGCAGCACATCCCGAAGCAGGTGCAGGACCAGGAAACGGTGCGCACCAAACTGCCGCCGTCCACGCGGACGACCGTGTCGTTCACCGGCGGCGCTGCCGGTGCCGCCGGTGTGGGCGGGGCGGCCCGCGCCACAACGGCCTCGGCGCGGCGGCCGAGCCGAGGCCCGCGGCGGGCCAGCCTGCAGGTGAAGCGGCTGGACCCGTGGTCGGTGCTGAAGCTCGCCCTGGTGCTCAGCGTCGCGCTGTTCTTCGTGTGGATGATCGCCGTCGCGGTGCTCTACGGGGTGCTCGACGGCATGGGCGTGTGGGACCAGCTCAACGGCACCTTCACCGAGCTGACCCAGCCCGACAACGCGGCCAGCGAACCGCTGATCAGCGCGGGACGCGTGTTCGGGGTCGCCTCGATCATCGGCGCGATCAACATCGTGCTGGTGACCGCGCTGGCGACGGTGGCCGCGTTCATCTACAACGTGGCAGCCGACTTCGCCGGCGGCATCGAGGTCACCCTCTCCGAGCGGGAATGAACCGCTGACGTGGCGATCCCGGTCCAGCACCGGGATCGCCACGTCCCGGGAGATCCGCAACGCCGACCCCCGTTTCGGGCTCCGGAACGGCGTCCTGTAGTGTTTGAACCACACCAAGGGCCTATAGCTCAGGCGGTTAGAGCGCTTCGCTGATAACGAAGAGGTCGAAGGTTCAAGTCCTTCTAGGCCCACTGGTAATCTTTCGCAAATCCGAGGACTTCTCGGGCTGCACGCCGTGCTAGGAGGCGACCGGAAGTGAAGAAGCTACTCGCACTCGCCGCAGTTGCTGGGGTCGTTCTGTTCGTCATCCGGCGCAACCGGGCCGCGAAGGCCGAGGCCGACCTGTGGCGCGAGGCCACTGCCGAGGCCTGATCGCTCCCCACCGTTCTTGATCCGGCTCGCGGAGCCGGCAGCCATCGTGAGCGTCACCGGTCAGCGGACCTGAGTGGGGCTGCGATAGCCGGGGACGTAGCTCAATTGGCAGAGCACCGCCTTTGCAAGGCGGGGGTTAGGGGTTCGATTCCCCTCGTCTCCACGCGTCAGTTGGGTGGAGTGTGCCCACGGAAAGCGTGGGCCATTACTGTCGCGTCATTATTTTGCGGGGGCCGAGCCCCCGCAGACCCCCACGGTGTGGGGGTTTCTTTTTTTGCCCGCTCCTTGGTCTTCGGAGCGTTCCCGGCCTGCTCTTGGACCAGCTTTCCGGGGGTTCTGAGCTCCAGCCTTCGGCTGTCGGAGCACTCCGGGCCCTCTTCGTTCACGGAGCTTCTGGGCGACATTCGTCGTGCCTTCGTTCGTGGCGGGCCCTTCCCGCTCTCGCTCTTTGTCGGCCTTCGGTCGTGTTTTGCCTGGTGTCGGCCTTCGGCCGTGCCCTTGGGGTTGCGGGTTGTCAGCCTTCGGCTGTCGGTGGGTTTTCGGTGGGTTTCTGGGGTTCCGCTCCATCCGCTCGGCTGTGTTGTTGCTCTTGTTGGGGATCGTCCTCTTTGGACATTTGGTTTCGTTGGCTTTGGTTTCGTTGTGGGGTTGGGTTTGGGTTTGGCCTTGTGGTGACGTTTTTGGTTTTTGATTGGTCTTTGCGCCCCGCCGCGGTGGTCGGGTCGTCGACGAGGGCGAATAGCAGGTGTTCCTCGTGCTGCTCGGCCTCGCCGGGTGGCCGAGGTGAACTTCTTGAATATGATCAGGACCTCCCGTGTTTCTTGTGCACGGCCTGCCGCGATACGCCGAGTTCTACGGCGATCTCCTGCCACGACCAGCCCCGGTTGCGGGCGTTGCGGACTTGGACGGATTCCAGTTGTTCGAGCAGCTTCCGCAGCGCCGCCACGGCTCGCAGGCCGATCCGCGGATCCCGGCTGCTCGCCGCTGAGGCGAGTTCCGTCGCTTCTGCCATGCCGTCAACTTATGTTGACAATCGGGAGATGTCAACCTCGGTTGACGTCAGAGTTGGAGGGCGTCCCGGATCGCGTCGACGGTCTGCTCGGCGGAACTCCAAGAAGGTGGCGGCCCGGTCGGCGGGCAGGCTGTCCCTGATCGACAGCAATTGACTGGGCGGCTGCTTCATCCGGAAGCGCTGGGTGAGCGTGCAGCCGTCGCCGTCGGGTTCGATATCGAAGGACCACACCGAGTTGTCGCGCTCGGTCGTCCAGAGGTCGTCGCGGAACCGGTTGTGGCCCTTGAAGGTGGCGCCGGTGGTGCCCGGTTCGCTCATCCCTGCATCGTGGCCATCGATCCGGTGGGATCGAATGTGATGTGCGACATCCGGAGAAGTCGGAGGCCGGACCCGGCGGGCCCGGCCTCCGAGAAGTTCACCGGGTCAGTGGGATCGTTCCGGCGCGATGTTCGTCTGGCCGTCGGGCTGCGCCGGCACGTCGGGACGGCTCGCGCGGTGACGGGCCTGGGTGTCGCGCCTTGTGAAGCTGTCGTCGGCCTCAGCCACCGGCAGCTCCTCCGGGCGGCGGGAGAACGCAACCGCCGCGGCCGCGCCGAGGGCGGTCAGTGCCAGCAGCACCCACGGCCACTTGCGCCGCGGCTTCGGCTTGCCCGGGTCGATACGAGCGGCCAGCTCCTTGCGGGCGGCGGCCGTGTTCTTGGCCAGCTGCTTGCGGGAGTTCGCGGTCTTCTTCTCCCACTGCTTGCGCGCCTTGCGGCCGCGCTTGGCGAGCTCCTTGCGCGACATCCCGGTGGCGCGCTGCGCGATGAGCTCCTGCAACTCGTCGGTCGAGTACCCGTGGTTGGCCAGCTCTTGCTCGGCGCGGGCAGCGGCCTGCTTGGACAGCGCCACGCCGACCTCACCCGCGCGTCTCGCGCCGTGGCGGGCGGACTTGATGCCCGTCCCGACCGCCTTGCCCACGCTTTCGCCAGCTCGGGCCATCGCCTTCACCTCGTCCATCGTGTGCCTCCTCGGCCCGGCGTTCGCCGGTCGACTTCGTCGGCCCACGCCTGCGGCGTGGGCACCGCCCAGCAGGCGGCGATCAGCCCCATATTGCACCCAGACTCCGGGTTCGGCCTCTTCGATGGCAGGATGGTCTGGTGGCTGAAGACAACGGATCGCTCGTTGGGATTACGGTGACCGCGACCCTGCACACCTCGCAGGGCGACATCCGGATCAACCTGTTCCCCGACAAGGCACCCAAGACAGTGGCCAATTTCGTGGGCCTCGCCGAAGGAACCAAGGAGTACACCGAGCCCAACGCCAAGGGCGAACGCTCCGGGCCGTTCTACGACGGGGTGATTTTTCACCGCGTCATCTCCGGCTTCATGATCCAGACCGGGGACCCGACCGGGACCGGGCGTGGTGGCCCGGGCTACAAGTTCGGCGACGAGTTCCACCCCGAGCTGCAGTTCACCAAGCCGTACCTGCTGGCGATGGCCAACGCCGGGCCGAACACCAACGGCTCGCAGTTCTTCGTCACGGTGGGCGCCACGGATTGGCTGAACTACAAGCACTCCATCTTCGGCGAGGTCGCTGACCAGAAGTCCCGCGACGTCGTCGACTTGATCGCGAACACCGCGACCGGTGTGGGGGACCGCCCGGTCAACGACGTCATCATCGAGAAGGTCTCGATCGAACGCGGCTGAACCTCGGCCGACGAGGCTCGGTTCCGAGACAGCCCCAAGCGAAGAGCAGGTCCCGACGTGACTGTTCCGCCCGGATCCCAGCCCGGCGCGGACGGGGCTCCGCCGCAGCTGCCGACCTGCGTCCGGCACCCCGACCGTCCCACCGGGCTGCGCTGCACCCGGTGTGAGCGGCCGGCGTGTCCGGAGTGCCTGCGCGATGCCGCCGTCGGCCAGCAATGCGTCGACTGCATCGCGCAGGGACAACGCGGCATGCGGCGGCCGGTGACGGTAGCCGGCGCGCGGCTGGCCAAGAAATCCATCTTGGTCCCCGTGCTGGTCGCGATCAACGTGGTGGTCTTCGCGCTCACCGCAGTGCAGGCCGGCAGCATCGGCGGGAACTACACCGCCGCGCTGTTCGACGACTTCGCGCTGTGGCCGGTCGTGGTCGCGGGCGGGCAATGGTGGCGCCTGATCAGTGCCGGGTTCCTGCACATCGGCCTGCTGCACCTGGCGATGAACATGATCGCGCTGTGGGTGATCGGCCGGGACCTGGAGCTCCTGCTGGGGCGGCTGCGGTTCGGCGCGGTGTACCTGCTGTCGCTGCTCGGCGGCAGCACCGCGGTGTTCATGTTCGGCGAGCCGATGGGGATGGTGGCCGGCGCGTCCGGCGCGGTGTACGGCCTGATGGGGGGCATCGCGATCGCCGCGCTGCGGTTGAAGATCAGCCTGCGGCCGGTGCTGGTGGTGATCGCGCTGAACATCGCGGCCAGCGTGCTGATCCCGGGCCTCTCGCTGCTCGGGCACCTCGGCGGGCTCGTCATCGGTGTGCTCGCGACTGGTGCGCTCGTCTACGCGCCACGCGAACGGCGGACGCTGGTCCAGGTGGGTGCGCTGACCGCGCTGCTGGTGGTCGTGATCGCCGTGCTGGTGACCCGTGATCTGCAGTTCGGCAACGTGGTGTGCATCGGGTCCGGAGCGGAAACCCGCTGCGGCCTGTTGCGGTCCTGACGCTCAGCGGCGCAGCGCGCGCAGTTCGTCCGCGACTTCCTGCGGGTCGGCGCCGAGGTCGAGCCTGGTCAGCACGACCAGCTCCGGGTCGGCGTCGAGTTCGAGCGCTTGCACGGTGCGGCCGAACCGGCGGTCGTGCCGGACCCGGATCGACACCGCAGGCCAGGACCAGTGCCGTGGGCCGCGCAAGCCGCGCACCGTGACACCGTCGAGGTCCGCGCGCAGCCGCGGTCGGCAGATGCTGCCGTGTGCGGAGGCGACGGCCAGCGCCAGCACGAGCACGCCGATGAACAGCCGGTCGACTGGGCTCTCCGCGAGCAGCCACCACGCCGCGGCCACAGCGGCGAGCACCCATCCGCAGGTGATCAGCCCGATGGGCGTCGACCACTGCCGAGATCCGTTCTCATCCACCGTTTTCCACCTGCTACCGATGAGTTATCCACAGGAGTTATCCCCACTGGGGATGAGTTACACCTGTGTTGTTCGCTGACCGAACGTCAAGAGGTCGACGAGATGAGTGAGGTCCGAAGGGATTGACCCCTTCGGACCTCGACCACATTCCGCTTGCGTGCTAAAGGTCAGCGCCAGCGCATCGTCATCAGCAGGCCGATGATCATGAACGCGAAGCCGACGGCGAAGTTCCACCCGCCCAGGTCGACCATGAACGGGATCTTGTCGCCAGCGATGTAGTTGATCACCAGCCAGAGCAGGCCGATCAACATCATCCCCAACATCACGATGATGTAGATCGGGTGCGACGGGCCGACCGCCTTCGCCTTCACCGGCGTGCGGCGATCGGTCACCGGGGTGGGGGAGTCCTTCTTGCGGACCTTGGACTTCGGCATGGTGTCCTCGCCAGGTGGTGCGGCATCGTGCGCCGCGTGCTCGGGCGGTGGCCGCACCCCGGGCGTCAGCGCGCCGAGGCGCGCGCAACTTCTCGCGGTGCAGCTCGTTTTCCAGCTACCACGTTAACGTAATCACAGCGTTGATCTCCCCCGTGGTCCAAGCCGCAATGGGAGAGGCTTCCTCGTGGCTTCGCCGGAGCTGGTGGTGGCACCGCCACCGGACCGCCGGCCGGCTCGGCTGCGCACGGCGCTGCACGTGCTGGGTGAGCTGCTGATCGCCGCGGAGCTCGTGCTGCTGGTCGCCGTCGCGGTCGCGTTGCTGCTGTTCGTGGTGTTCCCGCTACCAGGCACGTGGGCCAGTGCGCCGCCCTTCAGGGCGGTGGTGAAGGCCCCCGTCTAGGGTTGCGCGGGTATCGTTGATCTTTGTGCGGGGCGAAGGCAGAGCCCGGAAGCTCCGAAACTGCTGGGACGGACACAGCCCGGCACTCGCCGCTGGACCGGCGGAGAGACAAAACGCCTGTGGAGCGAACGTAAGACCCGCTCGTTGAGTGGGCTGATCGCTGGGAAGCAGGAACCCACCGAGATGACCTGAAGTGTGCGGAGTTCCGTGCCTTCAGGCGCGGCAGGAATCATCGGCGTTCACGCCGGTGAGGAGGTTAATGAGGTTCCCTTCCTGAAACGAGCCTGGAAACACGTTTTGCGCTCCGCGTAGTCTGGCGGGGTGCGCGTACTCGTCGTCGACAACTACGACAGCTTCGTCTACAACCTCGTGCAGTACCTCGCTCAGCTGGGCGCGGACTGCGTCGTGCGCCGCAACGACGTCGTCACCGACGACGACGTTGCCGCCGCCGACGGTGTTCTGCTCAGCCCCGGTCCTGGTACGCCGGACCGCGCGGGCCGCACGATGGAGTTGATCGAGCGCTGCGCCGCGGAGCGCAGGCCGGTGTTCGGAGTGTGCCTCGGGCACCAGGCCGTCGGTGCGGTGTGGGGCGGGACCGTCGAGCGGGCGCCGGAGCTGCTGCACGGCAAGGTCAGCGAGATCCACCACTCCGGGACCGGGGTGTTCGCCGGACTGCCAGCGCCGTTCATCGCGACGCGCTACCACTCGCTGATCGTCCGCGCGGACACCATCCCGGACGACTTCGAGATCACTGCGCGGACCGCGTCCGGCATCGTGATGGGCATGCGGCACCGAGAGCTGCCGGTGGAGAGCGTCCAGTTCCACCCCGAGTCGGTGCTCACCGAGGGCGGCCACCGGATGCTGGCGAACTGGATGGCTTCGGCCGGTCACCCGGTGGACGAGCACCTGGTCGCCGAGCTCGAACTCGGCATGCGCAAGGTCGCCGCCGCCGCCGCCCAGCGCTGAGCCGGAAAGTTGAAGGGCACCGCTGACCGGCCAAGTCGGTCGGAGGTGCCCTTCATCCATAACTGCGGTGACGCGTGAGGGGCATCCGCGACCCGGTTGCCCGGTCACGGGTGCCCCTCACGCAGAACAGGTCAGCCGAATGGCGGGAAGAGGGAGCCGTTGGACGGGGGACTGGTGGTCGGGCTGCTGCTGCTGTAGTCGCCCACCATCAGCGTCACCGACTGGTTCTTGCCCAGCTTCTGCCCGCTGCTCGGCGACGAGCCGACCACCTTGCCGTCCTGGCTCTTGTCCGAGGTCGGCTGGTTGACCTCGTTGATCTCGCCGTCCCAGCCACGGGACCGCAGGGCGTCCTCGGCCTGGCTGGGCGACATGCCCAGCAGCGACGGCATGGTGATCTGCTGGCCGTTGGAGACCACCAGGGTGATCTCGGTGTTCGGCCGCGCCTTGCTACCGCCCGACGGGCTCTGGTCGAGCACGGTGTCCGGTGCCTGGTCGGAGTCGCGGTCCTGTCTGCTGACCTTGAACCCGGCGCCCTCCAGGTAGGCCTTCGCGGTGTCGTAGGGCATGCCGCGCACGTCCTTGACCTCGACTGTCGGGATCGACTTGCCCACCGTCACGGAAATCGTGGTGCCCTGGGTGACGGACTGGCCCTTCTTGTCCCAGTCGATGATCTTGTCGACCTGCTTGGGGTCGCTGGTCTCCTCGTAGGACGGCGTCAGCCCCAGCTTGAGCCCGGCCTCGTCCAACTTCTGCGACGCCTCGGGGATGGACAGCCCGCTCAGGTCCGGCACCTGCACGCTCGCCGGCCCGGTGCCGGAGCAGAGCTCGATCTTCTGGGTCTCCTTGGCCACCGCCACACCCGGCGCCGGCTTCTGGCTGACGACCTTGTCGATGTTGTCGACGCTGGACGGGGACACGCACCAGGCGAGCTTCCACCCCCGGGCGTCGGCCTCGGCCTGGGCCGAGGCCCGGGTCATGCTGACGAAGTTCGGCGGGACCTCCGTCTTCGGCGAACCGTTGAAGATCCAGGTCGCCAGCCAGGCGGCGAGCGCGAACACGATCACGCAGGCCGTGGTGACCAGCGCGATCGTCCGGTGCTTGCGCTTCTTGCGCTCCCGCTCGACGTCGGCCTCGTCCGGATCCCGGGCGACCGACCGGTGACGTCCGGGCGGCAGTACCTCGGTCGCCGAGGCCTGCGAGAGCATCGCCGTCCGCTCGTCCTCGGACATGATCATCGGCGCCTTCGGGCGCTGCCCGGAGAGCACCCGCACCAGGTCGGCCCGCATCTCCGCGGCCGACTGGTAGCGGTTGGCCGGGTTCTTGCTCAACGCCTTGAGCACCACGGCGTCCAGCGAGGCCGGCGTCGTCGGCTTGACGTCGGAGGGCTTGCGCGGCTCCTCTCGAACGTGCTGGTAGGCGACCGCGACCGGCGAGTCGCCGGTGAACGGCGGCTCCCCGGTGAGCAGCTCGAACAGCACGCAGCCGGACGCGTAGACGTCGCTTCGCGCGTCCACCGCCTCGCCACGCGCCTGCTCCGGCGAGAGGTATTGCGCGGTCCCGATCACCGCCGCGGTCTGCGTCACCGCGGCCTGCCCGTCGGCGAGCGCGCGGGCGATACCGAAGTCCATCACCTTCACGGCGCCGCCGCGGGTGATCATGATGTTGGCGGGCTTGACGTCCCGATGCACGATGCCGTGCCGGTGGCTGAAGTCCAGCGCAGCCGACGCGTCCGCCATGACCTCCATGGCCCGGCGCGGCGACAACGGACCCTCGGTCTTGACGATGTCGCGCAGCGTCCGGCCGTCGACGTACTCCATCACGATGTACGGCAGCGGCCCGCTCTCGGCCTCCGTCTCGCCGGTGTCGTAGACGGCCACGATGGCCGGGTGGTTCAGCGCGGCGGCGTTCTGCGCCTCGCGGCGGAACCGCAGCTGGAACGTGGGGTCGCGGGCGAGGTCGGCGCGCAGGATCTTCACCGCCACGTCGCGACTCAGCCGGGTGTCGCGGCCGCGGTGCACCTCGGACATACCGCCGTAGCCGAGAGTCTCACCGAGCTCGTAGCGGTTGGACAGAAGTCGAGGTGAACTCATCGAAGTGTCGTTCCGATCCTTGTCAACGATCGTCCCATCATGCCGATTCGCCCTGTGCGGCCGGTGCCAGCAGGACGACCGGCGGCGGTCCCCCGAATTCCGTGTCCGGCGAACTCGCGGGGTCCGCCCCGATCAAGGGCGTGCGCCGTAGCGAAGTCTGGCCCAAAGCAGTTGCCGAATCCAGGTTGTGAGTTGTCACATGGCCGGATCCGACCAATCCCTGGTCCCGGTTGACCACCCAGTAAGTGGTCACACCGACAGCGACCAGCAAGGCTACCGCGAGCACCGCGACGAGCACCCAGACGATGACCTTGTTCGTGCGAGGCGGGGACGGCACCTGCTGCGGTGGCAGCTGCGGGGCAGGCAGCTGTGGGGCCGGTGCCTGCGGCGGGATCAGCCCAGGCGGGTACGTGTTGCCCATCGGCGGCAGCTGCCCGGGCATCTGGTGCACCCCGGTGTTCGTCGGCACCAGCTGCTGCTGCCGCTGCTGCGGCATGACCAGCGTGGACGGGGTGGGCAGCGGCATGCCCGCGCGCACGGCGGCGACGGCGTTGGCGAACTCGCCGCCGTCGGCGTAGCGGCGTCGCGGGTCCTTCGCCAGCGTCGCCTCGATCAGCGCCCGCACCCCCGGCGGCACGTCCGGCGGCAGCGGCGGCGGGATCTCCCGGATGTGCATCATCGCGACCGTGACCGCGTTCTCGGACAGGAACGGGCGGTGGCCCATCAGGCACTCGTAGCCGACCACGGCCAGCGAGTACACGTCGCTGGACGGCGTCGCGTCGTCGCCCAGGGCTTGCTCCGGCGCGATGTAGTGCGCGGTGCCCATCACCATGCCCGAGCGGGTCACCGGTGCCGCGTCGGCCGCCTTCGCGATGCCGAAGTCGGTCAGCTTCACCTTGCCCTCGGGCGTGATCAGGATGTTGCCCGGCTTGACATCCCGGTGCACTAGGCCCCGCTCGTGCGCGGCCTGCAACGCCCGACCGGCCTGGTCCAGCATGTCCAGCGTGTGGTCGGTGTTGATGCGGCGCTCGCGGGCCAGGATCGCTGCCAGTGGCTCGCCCTCGACCAGCTCCATCACCAGGTACGCGGTGTCCTCCGGGCCGTCCGGGATGGCTGCGGTCTCGCCGTAGTCGTGCACCGCGGCGATGCCCGGGTGGTTCAGCGACGCGGTGGTCCGGGCCTCGGTGCGGAAGCGGTGCAGGAACTCGGCGTCACCGCACAGCTCCGCCTTCAGCACCTTTATGGCGACGGTCCGGTCCAGCCGGACGTCCACCGCCTGCCAAACCTCGCCCATCCCGCCGACGGCGATGCGCTGGCCGAGCCGGTAACGGTCGGCGAGTAACTGGCCGGAGGTCAGCATTGGTCAGCCACCCCCCTGCAGACCGGCCCGGATGACCTCCCGGCCGATCGGGGCGGCGATCGAGCCACCCGTGGCCTCGGTGCCCTCGTCACCACCGTTCTCCACGATCACCGCCACGGCGATGGTCGGGTTCTCAGCCGGCGCGAACGCGACGTACCAACCGTGCGGCTGGTCCTTGACGTCGCCGTGCTGGGCGGTACCGGTCTTCGAAGCGATCTCGATGCCGGAGATCTTGCCGCCGCCCTTGGTGTTCTTCTCCGACTGGATCATCATGTCGCGGATCATCCGCGCGACGTCCGGCGAGACGGCCTGGTTCATCTCCTCCGACTGGAAGGAGCTCAGCTCCGCCATGTCCGGCGACCGGGTGGCCTCGACCAGCTGCGGCTTCATCAGCTTGCCGTCGTTGGCGATGGCCGCGGCCATCATCGCGTTCTGCAGCGGCGTCACCCGCACGTCGCGCTGGCCGATCCCGCTCTGGTACAGCGACGGGGCGTCGGCCATCGGACCCAGGTCCGACTTGGCGACGTTCATCGGGATCGCCAGGTCCTGCCCGAAGCCGAACGCGGCGGCGGTCTCCCGCATCTTCTCCGGGCCGACCTCACCGGCGATCTTGGCGAACGCGGTGTTGCACGAATGCGCCAGCGCCTGCGTCAGGGTGTTGCCCGCGCAGGTCTTGCTGCCGTAGTTCGGCAGCTGCGTGTTGGTGCCGGGCAGCGTGATCGATGCGGCCGCCTCCACCTGGCTGTTCGGGTTGTACCCGTTCTGCAGCGCGGCGGCGGCGGTGATCAGCTTGAACGTCGAGCCCGGCGGATAGATCTCGGAGACCGCCCGGTTGGACATCGGCGCATCCGGGGTGTCGTTGAGCTTCTTCCACTCCGCGGCGGCGTCGTTGTTGTTCGTGGTGGCCAGCACGTTCGGGTCGTACGACGGCGCGTTGACCATCGCCAGGACCTTGCCGGTCTTCGGGTCGAGCGCCACCACGGAGCCGTGGAAGCCCTGCTTGGTCAGCTGCTCGTAGGCCACCTGCTGGATCGCCGGTTTGATGGTCAGCTCGACGCTGCCACCGCGCGGCTTGTTGCCGGTGATCATGTCGGAGAGCTGGCCGAAGGCCAAGCTGTCGTCGGTGCCGTTGAGGATCTTGTCCTCGGCGCGCTCGACCCCGTTGGACCCGTAGAAGAACGAGTAGAACCCGGTGACCGGGGCGTACAGCGGCCCGTTCGGGTAGGTGCGCTGGAACGCGTAGCGGTCGTGCTCGATGGGCATCGAGCTCGCCAGCGACTGGCCGCCGGCGATGATCTGCCCGCGCTCCCGCGAGTTCTCCTCGTACATCGTCCGCCTGTTGAGCGGGTGGTCGCGCAACTCGTCGGCCTGGATGACCTGCACGTAGGTCGCGTTGCCCATCAGCAGCACGACCATCACCATCATCGCCAGCGCAACCCGGCGCAGCGGTTTGTTCATCGGGGACGCTCCACCAACTCGGTATGTGCCTCCGCGATCGGGGCCTGCTTGGGCTTCGGCTTTGCGGGCGCCTGCGGGCGACGCGCGGCGTCGGAGATCCGCAGCAGCAGCGCGACCAGCATGTAGTTGGCCAGCATCGAGGAACCGCCTGAGGCCAGGAACGGCGCGGTGAGACCGGTCATCGGGATCAGCCCGGTGGAACCGCCAGTGACCACGAACAGCTGCAGCGCCACGGTGAACGACAGACCGCCGGCGAACAGCTTGCCGAACGAGTCGCGCACCGCGAGCGCGCTGCGCAGCCCGCGCATCATCAGCAGCAGGTACAGCATCAGCAGCGCCATCAGCCCGGCCAAGCCGAGCTCTTCGGCCAGCGACGGGATGATGAAGTCGCTGAACGACAGCGGGGTCAGGTTGGGCATGCCCGCGCCCAGCCCGGAGCCGCCGATCCCGCCGTTGGCCATGCCGAACAGGCCGGACCGCAGCTGGTCGTTCGCAGTACCGTCGGCCAGGGGGTCCAGCCAGGTGTTCACCCGGGCCTGGACGTGGTCGAACAGGTTGAACGCGATGATGCAGCCGAGCGCGAACATCGACAGACCCAGGAAGACCCACACCGCGCGCTCGGTGGCGATGTAGATCATCACCAGCACGATGCCGAAGAACAGCAGCGACGTGCCGAGGTCCTTCTCCAGCACGACGATGCCGATGGACAGGGCCCAGGCGGCGATCACCGGCATCAGGTCACGCGGGCGCGGCCAGTCGATGCCGAGGAACCGCTTGCCCGCAGTGGTGAACAGCTCCCGCTTGGACACCAGGAACGAGGCGAAGAAGACCAGCAGCAGGATCTTGGCGAACTCGTTCGGCTGGATGGACACGAAACCCAGGTTGATCCACAGCTTCGCGCCATTGACCTCAGAGATGCTCGAGGGCAGCAGGCCGGGCAGCGCCAGCAAGGCCAGGCCGACAAACCCGCAGGTGTAGCTGTACTGCGCCAGTGTTCGGTGGTCCTTGACAAACACCAGGACCAGGATGAACAGCACCACGCCCGCCGTGGTGAACACGATCTGCTTCGGCGTGTACGGGGCTCCCACCACCGGTGCCAGGTCGAGCCGGTGCAGCATCACCAGGCCCATCCCGTTGATCAAGGACACCAGCGGCAGGATCAACGGGTCGGCGTACGGAGCCCACCGGCGGACGCCGAGATGCGCCGCGCCGAAGAGCACCAGGAACGCCAAGCCGTAGAAGAACAGCTCCCGGGTAACGGTCTGCTCCTGGGAGACCTCCACCACGATCAGCGCGAACGTGATGATCACCGCCGAGCAAACCAGCATGAACAGCTCGGTGCCCCGCCGAGTGTCGACTCGGGGGGCCCCGCTGGCAGCTCCGGTCGTAACGGCCGGTTGCGCCATCAACTCACCATCCGGCAGGTCACGCCCGGCTGCTGCTCCTCCGTCTGCAGCGGGGTGGCGTCCGACGGCTGCTCGGGCTGCGGGCCCTGCGACGGCGGCTGCGACGGCTGCTGGCCAGCCGGGGGCTGCGCTGGCGGCGGCTTGGGCTTCTGGCATTCCGGCAGCAGCGCGGTCATCCGGAGCCGCCGCATCGCGTCGCGGGCCTCCTGCAGCCCGTTGACCTCGGCGATGCCGTTGCGGACGTCCGGTCGCTGCGCTTCCTGCAGGTCGACCACCTTGATCGGGGTGCAGTCCGGCGCGGAGTCCGGCGGGCAGGACGTTTCGACCTGCCAGTTCAGCGAGACACCCAGCACGCTGCCCTGCATTCCTTGGAAGATCACCACCTCATCGGCGCGGTTCGCGCCGATGTAGTACTGGTTGAGCACCCACCAGCGCCCAACCAGCGCGACTCCGGCCAGCACGATGAGCACGCCGCACGTCACCAGCAGCGAACGCAGCCAGCGGCGCTTGCGCGGCTGCTCCGGTGGAGGTGAGGTGGGCTCGAAACGCTGCGGCTGCGGCCGCGGCATGGTCACCGCGGATGCGCGTGCCGCAGACGAATCGGGTTGCGGATGCTCATCGCCATTTCCCGCCGCGCCCCCGACGATCGGGGCGTCGTCGCCGAACTCGACGTCGACGACGTCGGCGATGATCACGGTGACGTTGTCCGGACCACCGCCCTTGAGGGCGAGCTCGATCATCCGGTCCGCGCACTGCTGCGGGTCCGGGATGCGCAGCGCTTCCGCCATCGTCTCGGTGCTCACCGGGCCGGTCAGGCCGTCCGAGCAGAGCAGGTAGCGGTCGCCGGCCCGGGCTTCCCGGATCGCCAGGCTCGGTTCCACCTCGTGGCCGGTCAACGCGTGCAGCAGCAGCGAGCGCTGCGGGTGGTGCGCGGCCTCCTCCTCGGTGATCCGGCCTTCGTCGATCAGCGACTGCACGAAGGTGTCGTCGTGGGTTATCTGGGTCAGCTCGCCGTCGCGGACCAGATAGGCCCGGGAGTCGCCGATGTGCACCAAGCCCAGTTTGCTGCCTGCGAACAGCACAGCGGTGAGCGTGGTGCCCATCCCCTCCAGGTCCGGGTCGTTGGCCACCAGCTCGGCGATCGCGCCGTTGCCGGCCAGCACCGCACCGCGGAGCTGCCCGAGCAGGTCGTCGCTCGGCTCGTCGTCGTCCAACGGCGCCAACGCCGCGATGACGACCTTGCTGGCGACCTCACCGGCGGCATGTCCACCCATGCCGTCCGCGAGGGCGAGTAGTCGTGGGCCGGCATAGACCGAGTCCTGGTTGTTGGAGCGCACCAGGCCGCGGTCGCTGCGGGCTGCGTAGTGAAGGACGAGGGTCATGAGCGCAGCTCGATCACCGTCTTGCCGATTCTGATCGGAACGCCGAGCGGGACCTTGGTCGGCCCCGTGACCTTCGCCCGATCGAGGTATGTGCCGTTTGTGGAGCCTAGATCCTCCACGTACCAATCGGAGCCTCGAAGCGACAGTCTCGCGTGTCGTGTCGACGCGTAGTCGTCGTCGAGGACCAACGTGGAGTCATCGGCGCGACCGATCAGGATCGGCCGGCCGTCCAGGGAGATGCGCGTGCCGGCGAGAGCGCCGTGCGTCACCACCATCTGGCGGGGCGCCTTGCTCTTGCCCCGGGCCTGCTTGCCCGGTAGCCGACTCGCACCTGGCATCGGGACCCGCATCCCGGACGCCGAGTAAAGATCCGAGCGAACCACGCGAAGCGCAGCCAGCACGAACAACCAGAGCAGGGCGAGAAACCCTGCTCTGGTCAGCTGAATCACCAGCTCTGGCACTTGTTGTGAACGCTCCTACTCGTGTCTGGACGCGGGGTTCCGCGGTCTCAGGCCTGCTGAGCGCGGAAGACCAGGGACGAGTGGCCCACCCTGATCACGTCGCCGTCTGCCAACTGCCAAGTCTGCACCGGCGTGCCGTTCACCGTGGTGCCATTGGTCGAACCGAGATCGGCCAACATCGCGCTCTGGCCGTCCCAGGTGATCTCGATGTGCTTGCGCGAGACCCCGGTGTCCGGCAGGCGGAACTGACCCTCCTGACCCCGGCCGATGATGTTCGAGCCGTGCTGCAGCGTGTACGACCGGTTCGAACCGTCGTCGAGGTGCAGCGTCGCGGTCATCTGCGCGCGCGGGCCACCCGCGGCGAAGCCGCCGCTCTGCGGGAAGGCGCCGCCGGGCTGCTGGCCGTAGCCCTGGTCCGGGAAGCCACCGGACTGCGGGTACGCCCCACCCGGCTGCTGGCCGTAGCCGCCCTGGTCGTAACCGGTGGGCTGGCCGTAACCCTGGTCATAACCCGGCGGCTGCTGGCCGTAACCGCCCTGGTCGTAGCCGGGCTGCTGCTGCTGGCCGTAGCCCTGGTCGTAACCGGCTTGCTGCGGCTGCTGGCCGTAACCCTGGTCATAACCCGGCGGCTGCTGGCCGTAACCCTGGTCATAACCCGGCGGCTGCTGGCCGTAACCGCCCTGGTCGTAGCCGGGCTGCTGCTGCTGGCCGTAGCCCTGGTCGTAACCGGCTTGCTGCGGCTGCTGGCCGTAACCGCCCTGGTCGTAGCCGGGCTGCTGCTGCTGGCCGTAGCCCTGGTCGTAACCGGCTTGCTGCGGCTGCTGGCCGTAGCCGCCCTGGTCATAACCCGGCGGCTGCTGGCCGTAACCGCCCTGGTCGTAACCAGGTTGCTGCGGCTGCTGGCCGTAGCCGTAGTTGGGGTCTTGGCCTTGGCCTTGGCCTTGGCCTTGGCCTTGGCCTTGGCCTTGGCCTTGGCCTTGGCCTTGGCCGTAACCCTGGTCGTAGCCGTACTGCCCCTGCTGGTTGTACGGATCTCCCTGGGGGTAGTGGCCTGGTGGCTGGCTCATGGGTCGGTCTCCTGCGGTACGCGGTTGTGCCGGCCGTCGAGTCACGTCGGGGTCGACGGTCGAGCTGATTCGAAACTGTCCCGTGTGCAGCGTTTCAGAGCGCTCCAGGGAGACTACGACGTCACCATATGTTTCCCACCCCTGTTCGGTGAGATGCTCCTGAACGCAGTCGGCGAGGAGGTCAGTAACCCGGGCCTCATCGTCGGTGAGCCGATCGTGATCGGACGGGCTCAGTTGCACAACGTAGTGGTTACAAGCGAGCATCCGCCCCCCGGCGAGCTCCCGGACCTGCAGCTCGGCTTCTCGCTGCAGAGCCTGGGCGACCTCCTGGGGGACGACCTTTCCGCCGAAAACGCGCGCAAAGCCGTTACCGACGATGCCTTCGAGTCGGCGCTCAAAGCGCTGCACGAGGCCCACGGCAAAATCCCTCCACGCGTACGACTCCTGGCGACCATCGTATCTGGGCCAACGGGCCGAGACACCGCCCTGTTCCCAACTCGTCCAACCCCCCGCCGAACCCCCTCGTCAGCCGTGCTAATCTTTTCTCGCCAACAGGGCAGCGGATGCGAAAGTGACTCCGGTGCCAAGGGCCGGAAGAGAGCAGGGTAAGCTTCCAGCCAAGCCACGGGCGAGTGGCGGAATGGCAGACGCGCACGGTTCAGGTCCGTGTGTCCGAAAGGACGTGAGGGTTCAACTCCCTCCTCGCCCACTCGGAAGGGCCCTCCCGGCTCATGCTTCGCCGGGAGGGCCCTTCCTTATTATTTTGCGGGGGCCGACCCCCGCAGACCCCCACGGCGCGGTGGTCGTTTCTCTCGGACTCCTTGCCTTCTCGGGCGTTCCCGGCCTGCTCACCGACCAGCCTCCGTTCGTTTCTCTGGTTTTGCTGACGGGGTGGTGGGTTGTGTGGCTGTGTTTTCCCTGGTCTGGTCTGGTCTGGTCTTGCGGGTTGGTTGTTGCTGGTGGCGTGCTTCCTCTGGGCTGGACTTGTTGGTCGGTTGTTGTGGTTTGTGTCTCTGATTTGGGGCGTTCTCCCTTGTTCCGGCTGGGGTTCTGCCGGGGCGCTCGGGGCTTGTGAGTTATGTCCCTGGTGGTTTCGGGGCGGCGGTGGTTCTGGGCTTCTTTGGTTTTGGCGAAGGTCGCCTTCGGCGTTCGGGGGTCGGCTGTTCCTCGGGTTCTCTTCAGCGGACAGCGAACAGGTTCGGTTGCGGTTTGGGTGTTTTCGGGGTTTCCGCTGGGTTGGTGTGGTTGGTTTTTCGTGGTTCGCGCGAATCTCGTGGGAGGGGGCTGGCTGGTGGTCGTCGCTGTCTTGGTCGCCGGTGTTGTCGCCGCCGGGTTGATGACGGGGTTGTTCGCCGGGTTCGGGTACGCCGTCATGCCCGGGCTTCGGAGCGTTGCGGACCGGGCCTTCGTCGATGTGATGCAGCGCATCAATGTGGCCATCGTCAACTGGTTGTTCTTGGCGCTGTTCCTCGGCGGGTTGGTCGTCAGCGGGTTGGGCGCCGCGCTGCTGTGGTTCGGCGGTGGGGCCGGCACGGGGTGGGGCGCTGCCGGATTCTTGCTCTACCTGGCGATGTTCGTCGTCACCGCTGCCGTGAACGTGCCGTTGAACAACGAGCTCGCCGCCGGCGAAGGTGCCGACCCCGCCGCCGCGCGCGCTCGGTTCGAGGTGCGTTGGGTGCGGTGGAACCTGGTTCGGGCATTCGCTGCTAACGGCTCCTTCGGTTGCCTCCTGACGGCATTGGTCGTCGAGGTGCTCTGACCCGGGCCCTCGGTGGTCGCGGGGTTGTACGGTTTCGTCGTGGGTGGTCGGGTTCTGGGGCTTGACGAGGTTGCTTCTCTTGCCGCTCGGGCTCATGGTGGGCAGGTCGACAAGGCCGGTCGGCCCTACGTCGAGCACCTGGCCGCCGTTGCCGCCGGGGTGCGGGCCAGGGGTGGGAGCGAGGCCCAGGTCGCCGCTGCTTGGTTGCACGATGCCGTCGAGGACGGGGCCGTTTCCGAGGCTTGGTTGTCGGGGGCTCCGCTCCCGTCGGAGACCAAGGACATCGTGCTGGCGGTGACCAAGCGGGCCGGTGAAGAACCCGCCGACTACGCCGCCCGGATCTTGGGGACGCCGGGCGCGCTGCTGGTGAAAGCGGCCGACCTGGCGCACAACGCCGACCCCGCGCGGTTGGCCGTGCTGGACGAAGCGACGCGGGAGCGGCTCACCAGGAAGTACGCGCGGATGCGCGCACTGCTGGGACTGTGAGCCGGTCGGCCGACGACGGAGGGGTTTCGGCGTGACTCGGTGGGAACAACTCGGCTTGGAGTGGCGGGAGACCGGGCATGCCGACGCTCCGGTCCTGGTGCTGTCCAACGCCCTCGGCTGCACCTGGGAGATGTGGGATCCGCAACTCGACGCCCTCAACAGCGCTTATCACGTGCTCCGGTACAACCAGCGCGGGCACGGCCGATCGCCGGTGCTTCCCGGCCCGTACACCCTGGCCGACCTCGGTGCGGACGTGCTCGCGTTGCTGGACCACCTGGAGGTTCCGCGGGCCTCGTTCATGGGCTCCTCGCTCGGCGGGATGATCGGGTTGTGGCTGGGGGCGCATGCCGGCGAGCGCATCGAAGGGTTGACCATCTGCTGCAGTTCCGCCTGGTTGGGGCAGGAGCAGGTCGAGCTCGACCGGGCCGCCGCGGTTCGGGAGCACGGGACCAACGAGTTGGTCTCGCCGACCATCGAGCGCTGGTTCACCCCGTACTTCCGCGAGTGGCACGCCGAAACCGCCGTCTACTCCGCGATGATCGCCAGCACCGACGACGAGGCGTACGCGCTGTGCTCGGAGCTGATCGGCCGCGTTGACCTGCGAGCCGACCTGCCCGCCATCACCGCGCCGACGCTGGTCGTCGCCGGGGCCGACGATCCCGCCACGCCGCCGGAGCACGGCGCCGCGATCGTCGACGGGATCGACGCCAACGCCCGGCTGGAAGTGCTGCCGCACGCCGCCCACCTGGCCAACGTCGAGCAGGCGGAGGCGTTCACCGCGCTCCTCGGACTCGACTGAGCCAGATTTCGTGATCACCATCACCTCTCGCTGCGGGATCGCGAACGGGGCTGCCGTCCCCGACAGATCAGACCTCGATGATCGGCTTCTCGGTCTTGGCGACAGCCGCGGACTGTGCTGGGCTTGAGCCGTCGTTCGGGTGAACACTGGAGTCGGTGCGGGCGGAACCGGAGTCCGCTCGGGCCGGGTGACCGGGATCCCGCGGTCTCGGACCGCGTGCACGGGAGGAAGCGATGGCGGGCAACAGCCGGGATCCTGGCCGGTCGGTCACTGCGCGAGCGCTCAGCGTCCTCACCGCCTTCGACATCGAACACGTCCGGCTCACCCTCACCGCCATCGCCCGCCGCGCGGAGATCCCGCTGGCCACCGCGCACCGGCTGGTCCGCGAGCTGGAGATGTGGGGCGCCTTGGAGCGCGACGGCGAAGGCCGCTACATGATCGGCCTGCGGCTGTGGGAGATCGGGCTGCTGGCGCCGGTGAACAGCCGACTCCGCGAGATCGCCCTGCCGTTCATGCAGGACCTGTGCCAGAGCACCCACGACAACGTCCACCTCGCGGTACGCGACGGGATGGAGGTCGTGTACGTCGAGAAGCTCACATCGCCGCGCGCCGTGCCGATCATCTCGCGCATCGGCGGCCGACTGCCGCTGCACTCGACCAGCGTCGGCAAGGTGCTCCTGGCGCACGCCCCGAGCGTCGTGATGCACCAGTACTGCGAGCGCGGGCTGTCCCGGTTCACCGCGTACACCATCACCGAACCCGGTCGCCTGGGGCGCGAGCTGCAGACCGTGCGCAGTCGTGGCTTCGCGCAGGCCAACGAGGAGATGACGCTCGGGAACTGCTCCGTCGCGGTGCCGGTGCATGACGCCAACGGAGTAGTCGTCGCGGCGCTCGGGGTAGTGGCGCACAGCGTTCGCGCCGAGGCCTCGAAGCTGGTGAAGCCGCTGCTGCCTGCCGCGGAAGCGATCCGCCAGCGGCTCGTCGAGCAGGATCGGGCCAACCTCGACCTGCTGTCGCACTGACGTCCCGCCCGCCGCCCGGCGGGCGGTCGTTTTGTGAAGGTGGCGAAATTCGGTTCTGCTGGTTGGGAAAACCTGAACGCCATGTGCCGTACCGGTTCACCTGAATGGCCGCATCGCAGGGCTGAAGTCCCGATGTCATTCATCGACCAGTCACCGACCGATGCCCGCCGCCGGTCGCAGGAACCCTGTTGAGCAGCGCAAAACCAGCTCCGAGCTGTTTAAGTCAGCAGTGGCCTCGTTGTCGGTGGCCGCGGAGTGCAAGCGCAGTGCATGAGGGAGGCGGAATGCCGGGACGTGCCTGGACCGAGGACGAGCTCCAAGCCTGCTCGACGACGCAACTCCGGTCCCCGCTGGGGCTCGCATCCTCCATGGGTCGGCTCGCCCAGCGGACGGTGGACACGTTGGGGTGGGCGGGCAGCGTGCTGCCGCCCGTGAAGCTGCTCGGTCGGCAGATCATCGCGACCGCCGACCTGCTCCCCGACGCGCACGCCGAGCGGCTGTGCTTCGGCAGCGGGCCGGTGTTGGACCGAGCTGAGATCGCCACCTGGGTGTGGCCCGAGATGGACGGGCGGGTGCCGCCGCCCGCCGCCCGGATCACCGGTGTGCTCGCCCCGGCCCGGCACTGGCGCAGCGCGTTGACCGCCGCGGTGCCGTTCGCCCGGTTCGTCAGCTCCGCGATCGTGGTGCCGCGCAACGTGGCCGTGGCCCCCGACTTCGTTTCCGCCTGCCTGATCCGCGCCCGCCAGTTCGGCATCGCGGTGCTCAGCGCCAACGGCGACGACGTGCAGGTGGAGCTGGTCGGGCGGTGCTTCGACGACGCGCCGCCGGTGGAGCACACCGCGGTGTCCCGCTGGGTGAACGAGGTCGTCTACCAGCAGCTGCTCGCGACGGAGGCCCCCACCCCGTCCCGCAGCTGACCCACGAGCCAGCCCCTGGGGTCTGGTCGTGAGTGCGTAATCGGGCGCGCCACTCGACTACGCACTCACGACCGACGGCTTGGCAGCCGCGCCACAGGGGGAACCGCAGAGGCGTCCCGCCCCAGTTGTCCACAGGATGTGGCTAGTTGTCCACAGGCTGTGCGGGCGGCCTGGAACCGCGCGTTGTCCTACGTTGGATGGCATGCGAATCGTGATTGCCGGAGCCCACGGGAAGATCGCGCGACACCTGGGGGCGATGCTCGTCGAGCGCGGCGATGCCGTGCTCGGACTGATCAGGAACCCGGACCACGCCGAGGGCCTCCGCGCCGACGGCGTCGAGCCGCAGCTGGCCGATCTGGAGCAGGTCGACGCCGCCCAGCTTGCCGCCCTGCTGTCCGGTGTGGACGCTGCTGTGTTCGCCGCCGGAGCCGGTCCCGGAAGCGGCGCGCCGCGCAAGGACACTGTGGACCGCGCCGCCTCGGCGCTGCTCGCGGACGCGTGCGAGAGGGCGGAGATTCGTCGTTTCCTGCAAGTGAGTTCGATGGGTACGACGCGGCCGAACCCGCCCGGTGTGGACCCGGTGTTCGGCGCGTACCTGGACGCCAAGCGAGCTGCCGAGGAGGACTTGCGGTCGCGGGATCTGGACTGGACGATCCTGCGGCCGGGGAGGCTGACCGACGATCCGCCCACCGGTCGCGTGACGCTGGCCGAGTCGGTCGGCCGGGCCGAGGTGACCCGCGCCGACGTCGCCGCCGTGCTGCTCGCCCTGCTCGACGAGCCGGCCGCGTCCCGGCGAGCCCTGGAGCTCGTCAATGGCGAAATCCCGATCCCCGAAGCCCTCCGCGTCGCGCTGGTCTGACGGCCGGGATTTCGGTGGAGAGCGACACGCCGGTTTCCACCGAAATCGTGAGTTATCCACAGGGGCCGAGGACGCGATCGAGGTACGGGTTGCGGAAGACGCCGTCGGGGTCGACCTCGGCGCGCACCCGGCGGAAGTCGTCGAAGCGCGGGTAGCGCTCGCGCAATGACGAGGCGTCGAGGCGGTGCATCTTGCCCCAGTGCGGTCGCCCGCCCGCCGCGCCGGCGATGTCCTCGAAGGCGTCGAACCAGCGCCGGTGCGGCATCCCCTGGAACTGGTGGATCGCGATGTAGGCCGACGGGCGCTGGTAGGCGGTCGACAGCCACACGTCGTCGGCCGCCGCGACCCGCACCTCCACCGGGAACATCACCGGGTCGGCGAGCCGCCCGACCGCGGCGCGCAGTTCCCCGAGCACGTCCCGCAGCGCCTCCCGTGGCACGGCGTACTCGGATTCGACGAACCGGACGGTCCGCTGCGTCGTGAAGACCCGGTGCGAACGATCGCTGTAGGAACGCGCGGACCAGGTCGAGGCGCAGAGCCGGTTGAGCGGTCGTACCGACGCGGGTACCGCGCGCCCCAGCCGGCAGATCGTGCCGAACAGCCGGTTCTCCACCACCTCGTACTCCAGGAAGTGCCGGAGCGGGTGCAGCGGCCGCGGTGATTCCTCGGCGGGGAGCCGGTTGTTCCGTTTGACCAGCGTGTTCGAGGCGTGCGGGAACCAGTAGAACTCGACGTGGTCGTTGTCGGTGGTGAGCTGGTCGAAGCGGTCCAGCACGTCATCCAGGCGGACGGGTCGTTCGTCGGCGACCAGCGCGAACGCGGGCACGCAGCGCAACGTCACGGTCGTGATCACCCCGAGCGCGCCGAGCCCGACGCGGGCGGCGGCGAACAGCTCCGGGTTCTCCTCGGCGCAGCAGCGCCGCTCGGTGCCGTCCGCGAGCAGCAGTTCCAGCTCCTCGACCTGCGTCGCCAGCCCGCCCAGCCCGGCGCCGGTGCCGTGGGTGCCGGTGGAGATCGCCCCGGCGATGGTCTGCCGGTCGATGTCGCCGAGGTTCGCCATCGCCAGGCCGAGCCCGTCGAGTTCGGCGTTGAGCCGGCTCAGGGGCGTGCCGGCGCGCACCTTGATTAGCCCGCTGTGCGGGTCGGCCTGCACGATCCCGGACCAGTGCGAGAGGTCCAGGGCGCAGCCGGTGTCCGGCGAGCCGATGCCGGAGAACGAGTGGCCGGTGCCCAGCGGGCGGACTGTGCCGCCGTCGCGTGCTGCGGCGCGGATCGCCGCAGCGGCCTCTTCGGTGTCGCGCGGCGTCACCAGCGCGCTGGGTGTGGCGGTGGCAGTGCCCGCCCAGTTGGTCCAACGCTGCATCGCCAACCCTCCCTCCTTTGGGTGCCGTCACGGAGAAATTATGTGAATGAGATTCACATAACAAGAGTTTTCGGCCTACTGTTGTCGCCGTGCGCCGGTTCGAAGAGATCACCAGGGAGCTCGACCCGCCCTTCGCGGTGGCCGACCTCGACGCGTTCGACAGCAACGCGGCCGACCTGGCGCGCCGTGCCGCCGGGCGGCCGATCCGGGTGGCCACCAAGTCGGTGCGCTGCCGCGACCTCCTGCAACGGGTGCTGCGCACCCCCGGCTTCGCCGGGCTGATGTGCTACACCCTGGCCGAAGCGCTCTGGCTGCACCGCGAAGGCCTGAGCGACGACGCCCTCGTCGCCTACCCGACCGCCGACCGCTCGGCGCTTCGCGAGCTCGCGGCCGACCCGGCGGCCGCCGCGTCGATCGCGCTCATGGTCGACTCCGTCGACCACCTCGACCTCATCGACGCCGCCACCGGCTCCGCCCGGCCCAAGATCCGGCTCTGCCTCGAAATCGACGCGTCCTGGCGGCCGCTGCCCGGCCTGCACCTCGGCACCCGGCGCTCCCCGGTGCACACCGCCGCGCAGGCCCGGCGACTCGCCGAATCCGTGGTGCGCCGCAAGGGTTTTCGCCTGGTCGGGCTGATGGCGTACGAAGGCCAGATCGCCGGGCTCGGCGACGCGCCGCCCGGCCGGCCGCTGAAGGCCGCCGTGCTGCGCTGGATGCAGCGCCGTTCGGCCGCCGAACTGGCCGAACGCCGGGCCGAGGTGGTGCGGGCGGTGCGCGCGCTGGCGCCCCTGGAGTACGTCAACGGCGGTGGCACCGGCAGCCTGGAGGGCACCGCCGCGGAACGCGCCGTCACCGAGGTGGCAGCCGGCTCCGGGCTGATCGGCCCGACGCTATTCGACGGCTACCGCGCCTTCCGCCCCCGCCCGGCGGTCCTCTACGCGCTACCCGTCGTGCACCGCCCCGCCGCGCGCATCGCGACGGTGTTCGGCGGTGGCTACCTCGCTTCCGGGCCGCCCGGCGCGGACCGGGTGCCGACGCCACACTGGCCGGCCGGCCTCCAGTTGCTCGCGACCGAGGGCACCGGCGAGGTGCAGACCCCCGTGGCCGGCGACGCGGCCCGGCGGCTCCGGCTCGGCGACCGGGTCTGGTTCCGGCATGCCAAGGCGGGCGAGCTAGCCGAGCGGTTCACCCACTACCACCTGGTGGCGGCCGACCGGCTGACCGGCACCGCGCCGACCTACCGGGGCGAGGGCAAGTCCTTCGGCTGATCCGCGGGCATCCGGTTCGACAGGTAGCCGCGCACCAGTTCCTTCGCCTCCGCGACGAGCGTGGGCTCCCCGGCCGGGTCGCGCCGGAACGCCAGGTGCAGCACCGCGTCCGCCGCCTCGACCGCGACCGCCAGTGGAAGCAGCAGGTCCGCCGGGGCGAGCCCGAACTCCTCGCCGATCAGCCCGGTGAGCTTCTCGGCGATCACCGCGTTGTTGTCCTTGCTGGGGTCCAGCAGCCGCAGGTCGACCACGTCGCCGAAGTGCAGCCGGCTGAACGCCGGGACTTCGCGGTGCATCGTCAGGTAGACGTCGAAGACCGCGTCCACCGCGTCCCACCAGTGCTCCAGCTCCAGCTGGTCGAACCGCGCGGACACGGTGCGCACGAAGCGGTCGAGGTTGCGCAGCGTTAGTTCCTGGACGACGGCGCGCTTGTCGGGGAAGAACTGGTAGAGCGATCCGACCGCCACGCCGGCGCGCTCGGCGATGAGAGTGGTTGTCAACCCGTCATAGCCCACCTCGTCGATCAGCTCGGCACACGCCGAGAGCATCTTCTCCACACGTTGTGCACTGCGCTGCTGGACCGGCTTTCGGCGCAGCGGGGCTACTTCGGCAGGCAAGGCAACTCCTTGATCAAGTTCTAAATGACCATCTTGCCGACCACGACCATGATTCTCTTTCAGGGGAGGGAGCCCTGGGCAGATGGTGCCGAGCTCGACTCGGCGGTCTGGTTCACCGACGTGGGGCGAGGGTTTCGCCCGGCGCCAGCGATGTCCACAGTTTCCCGGCCCGCGGGCGGTGTTGCGCTCCGGACATGCCGGGGACGGTATCAGTCGATCGGGTGGTTTCCCTGTAGACGCCTTGACCGAACCCCGGTGTCTGGTCATTCGAGGGTTCCGAGGCGCGGCTCTGACCTGTGGCTCCGGTTACGTTACATCGTTGTCATATGCATTGAGTCATGTTGTCAGCGCGCAAGTTCGCTATCTAGTGTGATTCGAGTCGTCATTTTCAGTGACAGAAAGGTCATCGTGGGTTACTGCCCGGCCGCCCCTCATTTTCCCGCCGTGCCTCGTGCTGTGCTTTCCAGGTGGACATCGACTGGGGGAAGAAGCGGGTGCTGTGGCGCCCGTGCCGCCGGCACCCCTGTCTGTTCGGCTGCCACCCGTGCGAAGCGCACCGCAGCCACGTGACCGCGCGGCTGACCCCGGAGCTCGCGGCCCCGGCGGGGCCGCCCCGCACGGTCGCGGCGGCCGCCCCGCCCGCCCCCGGCCTGTGGCACCCGTTGACCATCGCGGACGCGAACGCGCTGCTCTCCGACGGCGGCTACGGCCTGCGGGTCGAGCGGTCGGCGCAGGGCACGCTGCGGCTCAGCGGCTTCGGTGCCGGTGCCGGGTTGCCGCTGGGCGCCGAACCGAACTGGTCCGATCTCTACCGCGCCCTGGTCCGGTTGCGCCGCACCCGTCGCGTCTTCGACCCGGCCTGGCTGCACCGGCTGACCCGGTCGCTGGCCTCGGACGTCGGCACCGGCGGATCGGTCCTGCTGCCCGGCGACCGCGTCGACCTGCTGACCTCGGAGCGGCGGCAGCTCGCCGAGGACTGCCTCGCCGCGGTGCTCGGCCCGAACCGCAGCGTGCCGTTTCCCGCGGAGCGGATCACGGTCAGCGGTCCGGCGCGCATCGTTGAGCTGCGAGCCGTCGGATCCCGCGAGCGCGCCCAGCGCCAGCTCCGCGGCTGGGAACGGATCTCGTCCATTGTGGAATCCGACCCCGACCTGCGGATGCACTGCGCCACCCAGCCGGTGCCGGCCGCCGTGGTGGACACCGCCACCGGTTCGGCCGCCCTGACCCGCATCGCCGAGCCCGCGCCGGCGCATCCCACACACCCGGGCGGCACCATCGCGGCGGACCTTGCCACGCTGCTGCACCCAGCCGGCGACGGCACGCCGGGACTGCTGCGCGTGGTGCTGGACAACCGCTTCGAGCGGCGCGAGGACGAACTCGACTACTTCCTGGAGCACTTCGTCCGCCCGCTGCTTCGCACCTTCCGGCTCGCCCTCGACTCGCACGGGGTCGGGCTGTTCGCCCTGGGCGGGGCCGGGGTCGCCTTCGAGCTCTCCCCGGAACTGCAGGCCACCGGCCGGATCGTGGTGACCGACTACCTGCGGGTGAGCCACGAGCCGACCCGCGCCGAGGTCGCGGCGGGAGCGCTTGCGCTGGTCGAGACCCTCGACGAGCTCGGCGCCGGGTTCAGCCGACTCGATTCCGGGCGGCGGGAGAGCCGGGTGCGGCGGGCCGTCGACCGGGTGATCACCGAGGAACTGCGCTTCCTGGCACCGAGCACCGCGGAACTGCTCTCCGGCGAGCAACCGCTGCAGTGCTACATCCACACCGTGCCGGAAACCCAGGACGCGGTGCTGAAATCGGTGCTGGACCGGGTCCAGCAGCGCACCCAGCAACGCCGCTGGGACGACCGGTTGCCGCAGCCGACCGTCGTGATCGACGTGGACCTGTGCGGACTCGTGCCGCTGCAGCGGATCCTGGACGCCGCGCGGTCGGTTTCGGGCCCGCGCCCTGGTGCGCCGGACGGCATCCTGGAGCTGGCCGGCCCCGGCACGCTCCCGGTGCTGCCGACCCACGCCGCTGCTACCTGGCGGAACTTCGTGGAGCTCAGCGGCCTGCGCGACCGCTACCCGTCGGTGGACTGGGACGAGGTGCGTGCCGACTTCACGCGCGCTTTCGTGGCCAGGCCGCGGGAAAGGCTGCGCACCGACAGCGCGAACGCCGGGCTCGCCCGGTTCGTCTGGGACGTGCAGGACGCCGGCGGGCGGGTGGTGTTCTGCACCGTGCGTCGCGAGCGGTTCCGCGAGCACACCGAGGAGGCGCTCGCCGCCGGCGGGGTGCTGCACGCGACGCTGCTGTGCCTGCCCGAGGACGGCGGGTGCCCGCGTTCCGAGCTGAAGGTGGAGAAGCTCCGAGAGCTCGGCGACGTCGACGTCGTGGCGGTCTTCGACGACGAGCTGGCGAACCGCATCGCCGTGACCAAGGAGTTCGGCGGGGCCATCCCGGTCGCCGTCGAGATCCCCGGCCTGGCCGCCGAACGCCTCCCGGACCAGCCGGTGGCCGACACCACGGCCGTGATCGCCACCTTCGAGACCACGCCCCGCCTCGGGGCGCGCAGCGGTCCGCGCCTGTCCAACACGCATTCGCTGGAAGAGCTGCAGATCGGTGCACTGCGCAAAAACCGCTTGGCGCAGCAGTGGGCGGTGCACCTCACCGACCGGGAATCGCGGTCCATTGTGGATTCGGTGCTCGCCGACGTGGACCGGGCGGCGGCGCGGACCGGGCGCAGCGCGGTCGCGAAGTTCGGCATCGACGAGCGCAGCGCGCCGGAGCAGGTCCTGGCGGCGCTGCACCAGGTGTTCACCCGCAAACAGTTCATCAAGGGATCGCGGTCCAACTACCAGCCGGCCGACCTGCGGCGGGACGCCGAACCGTTCGTGCGCCGGGGCGAACCCATCGAGGTGGTGCTGCTCGGCTTCCCGGTCAAGCAGTGCCTGAACCGGCTGAAGGCGGGCGGCCCGCTGCCGGACTTCGCCGAACTCGGCGCGATGGCGCGGCTGCGAGAGCTCCAGCGGGCGGTCAGCGCGGTGCACGCGCCCGGCCTGCACTTCAACATCCTCACCGACGGCAGGCACTTCCGCAGCCGGCCGCACGCGATCACCGACGCCTACCAGCGGAAACTGCGCGAGTACATCGACCTGGTCGGCATCGGCGACCGGACCACCGTCGAGGAGATCGACGAGGTCGCGGAGCGGCGGCTGGGCCCCGGGCTCCCGGCCGTGCGCGCCACCCGGATCGCCGGTTACCGCCGACTGCTCGCCGACTCGTTGCGGCACTTCGACATCACCGACAACCCGCTGCGGACCCTGGAGCAGGTGCATTCGCGCACCGCCGCGATGGACGAGTTCGCGCCGCACGTCATCGGGCTGTTCCGGGAAATCCTGATGTCGCTGGTGTATTCGGTGCCGGTCGTGGTGCCGCCCGGCACGGACCGGCTGGAGTGGTCCACCGCGGTCTACGCGGACATCTACAACGTGACCGACCAGAGCGTGTCGGGCGAGGTGCGGCAGGCGCGCTGCACGGTGCTTCGCCGGGCGTGGCACACGGTGCTCCGCTACATGGCGACGATGCAGGCGGACGAGGAGTTCGGCTACGAGCGGATGTTCCCGAACCGCGTGCGGCTGACCCTCAGCGCGGTCCGCAAGGGCTGCCTCGGGTTCACCTACCTCGGCGGATCGGGCCTGCTGCCGTGGCAGGGCACCGGCGTGCTCGACACCCGCGGCTACGTGGCGGTCGACTTCGCGATCTCGCTGCTGGACCAGGGATTCGTGCCGGTGTACTCGCCGCTGCTCGGCTCCCGCCAACCGTGGCTGATGGTGCCGGCGCAGCACACCCACCTGGCGGAAGCCCCGGGTGTCGCGGTACCGGCCCAAAGAGGAGCGGCGACGCCACCGGGAATCCGGCTGGACCAGGACTTCGCAACCAGAGCCCGCCTCCGCCGGAAGTAGCCCTCCCGAAGCTCAGCCCGGGAGTGCTTTTCGATGCTGCGGAGACTGTGTGGGAACTGGTACTGCCTGGAGGTTCCGGTGGCAGCTCAAGCGGGAGCGATCCGGTTCTCCCGGGCTGGTGGGGTGAAGCGAACGGCCTGTTCGCTTCGATAGGCGGCGCGAACGGTCCGTTCGCTCCACTCACCCCGACACAGACCCCGGGCTGGTGGGGTGAAGCGAACGGCCTGTTCGCTTTCGTAGGCGGCGCGAACGGTCCGTTCGCTCCAGCCAGCACATTCCAAAACAGCCGCTATGGCACCCAACCCATTCGCGGGTTCTGACCAGAAGAAACGGTGCCGCGGCTCGGTAGTCGAGCAAGGACGGAGGTGTGTTCTCTTTCCGCGTCCGCAGTGGGCATACATAAATCGGGGATCCCGGAGTCCAGGCGGCGTCTGTAATTCCCGCAGGGGGGCCGCTACCCGCATCGCTACGTAAGCCGACCACGTGCCCCCAAAAATATGGAAAGGCCCTGGGCTCGGTCGGGGAATCGAGCTCCAGGGCCTTTCCAGACTCCGGCTCCGTCCGGGGAAACGGTTTGCCGGAGTGGTTGGAGTCCGCGGACCGGCGCCGGTCGGGGGGAGGGGAGTGCGTCAGCACCGGCCCGCGGAACTTTGGGCGACCGCGCTGGTGTCCAGCCGGTCCGATGTGGAGTTTTTCGCGGCGGCGGCCGGTGAACGTCGGCCGAGGTCGGGGAATCACGACCGCACGTTCACCGGCCGCCGCCTGGCGGTTGCTCGGCAACCCGGATCGGGGAGGAGGTAATGCTCTCCGGGGCCAAGTCCGCCTGCTTACGGCACCGGCGCCACCGGGCGCAGCGCGTGCGCCGGACGCAGGTGCCGTGCGGGACGGGGTGCCAAGGCCCCTGCTACCAGGTGCTCGTAGGCCGTGCGCCACACCGAGCACGGTGCTTTCTGCGGGCGCCAGCGGCTCGAGCACTCCGGGCAGTTGCCCTTCTCGTCGGCGTCGTGCGCGGTGAGCAGCGTTCGCCACCCCTCGGTCAGCCGGGGAAGTTCGGAACGCGCCACGGAGAGCAGGGAAGGGGCGTCCGCGCAGTTCGCGAGCTCGGTCAGCACATCGAGCCGCTCCCGCACCGCACTGCGCAGCACCGGTCCCAGGATCTCGTCCACCGAAACGTCACCGTCACTTTCTCGCCTGCACAGCGGCATCCCGCAGCGCGTCCGACAACTGGCCGAGGCCGTAGGCTGACAACGCCGCGGAATGGCCGGGCGGCCCGACGAGCACCACCCTGTCCCGGTTTACCAGCACGTCCAGGAACCGGTGCGAGTTCGCCACGTCTCGGCAGTCCACTCGCCACCAACGACGCCGGTCCGCGGGCGCGGTGGGGAACTCGGCCGACTGGCCGTTCCCGCCCTGTGCGTCCCGCATCTCGTCACCGTTCCCGTTCGTGCTCGGTTTGCCTGTGCTGACTAGATTGGAACGGGACGGGTCCTCGCGCCTAGGGGTGCGTCGATAACCGGGCCAATGGCAACGACGAGCGGTCGGTGGACTTCACCGCCGCCGATCACCTCTACCGATATGCGCTTCACCGGGATGCAGCAGTGCCCTTACTCTGCGACCAACGCCCGAGCAGAGCGTCAGGGGGTCTAAATGAACATCATCGGTTCTGGCGGCTCTCCCGTTACACCCGACGTTTGGAACGAGCGGGAGATGCGGGATGCGCTGGCTCGACGGGACGTCAGCGAGATCTACCGGCAACTGCGCCGGCACGGCGTTTCGCAGCGGCAGATCGCGGCCACGACGGGGCAGTCGCAGTCCGAGGTGTCCGAGATCCTCAAGGGGCGGCAGGTCATGGCCTATGACCTGCTTGCCCGGATCGCTGATGGGCTGGGTATCCCGCGGGGCTACATGGGCCTCGCCTACGACGGGGCGACCGCTATGCGGGTCGCGCAGGCGGCTAACGCCCCTGACGCTGAGGAGGACGAGTCGGTGAAGCGCAGGAAGTTCCTGTCCCACGCCGCAGCGGTGACCATGGGCGCGGCCGTTTTCGGCACCGAGACCAGTTCCTGGTTGCCCGCCAGCGCGCAGACGCCGGCACCGGCACGCATCGGCATGACCGACGTGCAGCAGATCCACGCCGCGACCAAGGCGTTGCGCGATCTCGACTACCGCTACGGCGGTGGGACCTGCCGGGACGCCGTCGTCGCCCAGCTGTCCTGGGCGCAGCAGCTGCTCGAGTCCAGCGCCGCCGATCCCGTGCGCAAGCAGCTCTACGTGGCCCTGGCGGACATGCACAGCCTGGCCGGTTGGACCTCGTTCGACGTGGGCCTGCTCGACCCCGCTCGCGGGCATTTCGGCAAGGCGCTGGAGTTCGCGAAGCAGGCCGACGACGACGGCCTGGTGGCCAGCGTGCTGTACCGGATGGGCCGCGTCTACCTGCACTACGAGGAGCCCAACGAGGCGCTGAAGCTGTTCCAGCTGGGCCAGATCGCCGCGCAGGAGTCCGGTTCCGCGCTGACCGTGGCCGTGCTGTGCGCCAACGAGGCCTGGGCCTACGGCATGTTGAACAAGCCCGAGCAGGTGCAGAAAATGGTGGGCCGCACGAAGGACGAGTTCGCCCGCGCCCGCGCCGACCAGACGCCGGACTGGGTGCGCTTCTTCACCGAGAACGACCTGCACGGCATGATCGGCTCCGCGCACGACGCGCTGGCCGTCTTCGAGCCGAAAAAGCACGCCTCGATCGCCGTCGCCGAGACCATCAAGTGCAACGAGGCCTACGGCGCGGACATGGCGCGCACCCACGTCTTCGGCCTGAGCCTGCAGGCCACCAACCACATCCGGGCCGGCGACCTGCAGGAGGGCGTCAAGGTCGGGCGGCGGGCGCTGGCGGCCGGCGAGCGGGTCAAGTCCGCGCGCGTCGCCGACCGGCTCAGGCCGCTGGAGCTGGAGGCCGGCAAGCACCGGATGAATTCCGATGTCCGCGACCTGTTCGAGGCGGTCCGGCGGTTCCGCCGGGTGTGATCGGGCCACGCCGGGCAGCCGTGCCGGTGCCGTCGGCTTGAAACGATGAGCATGAAGACACAACCAGTGGAAGAGAGTCGGTGCGTTCCGCCTGAGCTGGATCTGGCACTGACCGAAATCTGCGCTGCCGTCGGCCTCGATTCGACCAGCGCGCGTTTGATCCGAATCGTCAACAACGGGGTTTTTCTGCTCCGCGACCAGCAAGTCGTCGTCCGCTTGGTCCTTTCCCCGTCCTTCACCTATCGAGCTTTCAACGCCGTGGAAGCCGCGCGTTGGCTGGCGGTGCACGGGATTCCCGCCGTGCGCCTGCTGCCGGGCGTCGAGCAGCCGGTCCAGGTGGGCGAACACCTGGCGACCCTCTGGCAGTACGTGCCGGAGTCCGGCCCGATGCCCAGCGGCGCGGACCTCGGCGAACTGCTGCGCCAGATGCATTCGAAGCCGGCATCACCGACTTTCCTGGACTGGCAGCCGATGGCGGACATCCGGCGCCGGTTGACCGATGCGGTCGACGTCGATCCGGCCGATCACCGGTTCCTGGAGCAGCGCTGCGACGCGTTGGAAGAACGGCTGGCAACGCTGCGCTTCCCGTTGTCGCGCAGCGTGATCCACGCGGATGCGCACCTGGGCAACGTGATCGGCGGCGCGGATGGTCCGCTGCTGTGCGACCTGGATTCGCTGTGCATCGGGCCGCCGGAGTGGGACCTGACCCCGATCGCGGTGGGTCGGCTGCGGATGGGGCACCCGCCGTCCTGGCACGACGACCTGGCCCGGGCCTACGGCTTCGACATCACGCGCTGGGAAGGCTTTTCCGTGCTGCGCGAACTGCGCGAATTGAAGATCACCACCGGGGTGCTCCCGATCCTTCGCAGCAATCCCGGGGTTCGCGAGCAACTGCACCAGCGGTTGCGCACGATCAGGGACGGAGATCTCGCCACGCAATGGGTGCCGTACAGCTGATCCGGTCAACTGCTAGGCCGAACGGGCGATCTTGGGTCGATTGCCGAAGCCGTTTGACAGTTTCTGGTGACGCACCTTCGGTCGAAGGAGTAAATCATACGGGCGAACTGGTGCATCGGTGCTTTGCTATGGGACGGGCTGTCGATGAGGAACGCGAAGTTCTTACTGCGGAAGCCGCGCTGGCGCCGGACGCGCGCGTTACGCGCCGCCCAGGTGCTCGACGACGTGGTGGACAGCCAGGTCGCATCGTTGCCCCGGTTGCCCGAGGAACTCAGGATCCGCCACGCCGACCATTTGGCGGAGCTGGTGTTGCTCGCCCAGGCGTATCGGCATTACGCCGCGGGTTGGATCACCTGGCGCCAGTTGGAGTGCCGCGGCCAGCTCGCGTTGCAGCGCTTGGGTGGGGACTGCTGCGTTCCGCTCGTGCAGCTCGCCGACGGCGAGTGACCACTCGGCGACCGGCGCGCCATCATTCGGCCGCGGCCGTGTCTGGCTGCCGGTGTGCCTGTTGAGCTGGGGTTTCGACGATCTGCGGGGGGCCGTTCGGTCGGGGTGAATTCGGCGTTCGCGCCGGTGGCGGCCGCTGCGTGGAGAAGTGGGGCCGCTGGGGCGTATTGCGGAATTTGCCGCCGCATTCCCATTTTTCGCTCGCGAGGTCGTCCGGTAGGACCTCGCGGGTGTTCGGGTGCGCAGTTTCTGGGATTGAAGAGAACTCGTCGGCCGGATGAGCGGATGGGGCGCGGGCGGGTTCTGCTTCGACGTTTTCTCGGCGGATTCGTGCAGCAAGCGGCGGAGAGATCGATTGGAGATGGTTTTGCGCGGTCCGGATGGCCGGTCGGAGCAGCCTGGATTGCTGGACGACGACCCGCTGCTGCGCCTGTACTGCGTGGTGGCGTCCGCGGCAGGCGCGCATCGGGAGCTGAGAACGCTACCGGTGGCGCGGAATGCGGTCAGTCTGGGTGATTTGGCGAGCAGCGGTTTCCCCGGTGATGTGCTGTCGTTGAAACGGCTGGTGGAGGGCAGGCCGACGGACTGGGGAGCGCCGGACCACCTAGCCGAGTTCGTGGTCCGGCCGTTGCTGATCACCTTCCGCGGGCTGCTGGCGAAGGGTTGTCTGCCGGTCGGCGAGATTGGTGTCGAACTCGACTCGGAGTCGGCGGCCACCGGGCGGATCGTGCTCGCCGGGATCCGCAGCGCGCGGTCGGCGGTTCCGGGAGTGGCGGACGCGATCGTCGCGTTGGACGAGCAGTTGGACGAGCTGGCCGCCGCTTGCGCGCTCGTCACCGGCGACGAGCAGGTTCGCGCTGCCTTCGACGCCGTCATCGCCCAGGAACTGCGCAACCTCTCCGAGGAGACTGCGGCCGCTTTCGCCGGTGATCATCCGTGGCGCCGCTTCGTGCATGCCGTCGCTGCGGAACAGCACGAGATCCTCAGCCGGGTCGTCCGGCTGGTCAGGGAACGAAGCGTGCGGTGCCGGCGCGAGCCCGGCCTGGCGCGTCCGTTGGTCGCCGTGGACCTCGACTTCTGTGCGCTGCACTCGAAGCATCGGGTCCGCGATGCGTTGCGCCGGCTGGGCGAAGCGCACGGCATCGAGGAGCTTGCCGCGCAGCTCGATGTGCTGCCCGGGCTGTACCAACCGGGCTGGCGGCCGTTTTTGGTGCGCAACGGCTTGTTGGAGCGTTATCCCGAACTCGATTGGGACGCGCTGTACCCGGAGTACCGCCGCAACGTCGCGTGGGACCGGGCGGCGCTGCTGACCGATGGTCTGGCGCCGGGACTGGTCCGATTCGTCCGGGATCTGGAGCAAGCCGGTGGCCGGGTCGTCTGGTTGACCGGTCGCCGGCACCGGATGCGGGCCGCCACCGGAGAAGTCCTGGCCCGCCACGGACTCGGCCACCTCGACCTGCGCACCACCGATGACGGGCCGGTCGCGGACCAGAAGGTCGCGGCGCTGCACGACATGCCGGGGCACGAGCTCGTCGCGGCCTTCGATGACTCGGCCGCCAATCGCCGTGCGCTGCAAGCGGCGTTCCCAGCTGCCGTCGTGGTCGCGGTGCGCCCGCCCGAGTTCACTGTGGACGGTGTGGGCCGAACCGCCGATGGCATCGCAACCTTCGAATCCCTGCCGCATCCGATCCCGGTGGGGCGCGGGCACGGCCGCAACGCGCAGTTGTCGCATGCGACGTCGCTCGGCGGGCTGCGGATCGGGGACCTCAGCACCCGCCCCACGATCTGGTCGCACGGCGTGGAACTGACCGAGGAGGAGCAGGCGCGGATCGTCGCGTCGCTGGCGGCCACCGCGCTGGCGAGCGGGCAGCGGCTCGGCAAGCAGGTCGGCGCCGGGATGGATCCGGGTCCGGTGGGGCTTGCCCGCGCAGTGTGGCAGGTCATCACGGCGAAACCGTTCGGCGCCGCGAGGTCGGCTTATCCGCTCGCGGCGGCCGAACGGGACGTGCTCGCCTCGATCGAGGCCGGTGATCGCATCCGGTTCGTCATGGTGGGGCCGTCGCTGAAGCAGGACGGTTCGCGGCTGAAGGCGCTCGGCGGGCTGCCGGACCTCTCCGAGCTCGCGATGCTGATCCGGCTGCGGGAACTCGACGCGGCCGTCCGGCAGGTGCACCCGCCGGGGATGGAGGTGCGGGCGCTCACCGATGCCAGCCACTTCAGGTTCCGCGAACCGCACCGGTACGCCGGGTATCACGAGCAGTTCGCGCAGCAGGTGGAACTCGCCGGAGCCCAGGACGTGGTGACCGTAGAGGACTTCGACACCGCAGCCGACGCGCACCCGCTCTGCGGCGACCGGGCGCAGCGACCGGAACTGCTGGCGAAGCACCGCGACAGGTACACCGCGGCGTTCGCGGGTCTCGACATCCGCCGAAACCCGCGGTCGGCGCTGGCGGCGGCCGACGACCGAGATCCGGCCCGCCCCGGCCAACCGCGATTCGTCGAGCTGTTCCGCTCCGTGCTGCAGGCCGTGGACGTGCCCTTCCCCGGCGGCGATCCGTTCGCGTGGTCGCAGCGGATCTACGCGGACCCGTTCGACCTGACCGATCCGGCGGCCCCGCTCGGGATCCGCCGAGCCCGCGGCGACCTGCTCGCGCTGGCCTGGCGCGAAACGATCATCTATCTCGCGAACAAGCACGTCGACGAGGAACTTGACTATTCGGTGCTGTGGCGGGAGAACTGCGTGCGGCTGAGCCTGTCGATCCGCCCGGCCCCGGGGAGGCTGCGCTTCGTCCCCCTCGGCGGCTCCGGCGTGATGCCCTGGCACGGCACGGCGACCCTGAACGCCCAGCACGAGGTCTCGGTCGACTACGCGATCTCGCTGGCAGACCAGGGATTCCGGCCGGTCCACGGGCCGGGCGACCGCCGTCAACCGTGGTTCATGGCCTCACCCCGAGCCCTGACCCGAGCCGGCCGCCTCGACCCCGCGGTCATCGACCGGATCCGGCTGCGCTCCAAGTAACCGAGGTGCGGGCAGAGCAGCGCCCCGCAGCCGGGGGCGGACTGCGGGGCGTGGCAGCGGGCAGGCATTGGGGAGGGGACTACCTGCCCGCGGGTTCGGCTGCTCTGCGGAAGGAGACGGCGCAGCGCTCGGTCGAGTGGAGCGGTCCGGCTGCCCGTCGGGGGCACGGCAGCCGGACCGGGTCTACAGGCGTTCGAGCCCGGCGAGTATCCGGCTCAGGATCTCGGAACGACGCGTGAAGCTGTCGTGGTCGGTGGTTGGCGGCCGGGTTTCGCTGACAAGGAGCGTCTCCGCCGAGTCCTTGCAACCCGCTGGGGGTTCGCGCAGGCGGTGTCGGCCGCCATTGGTGGTTTCGGTGTTGATCCGTGCGACCAGGTACCTCACGGTCAACGCACCTTCGCCGCTTCCGGCGTGCTGGGGTCGGTAGAAGTAGCTGCGGTACATCGGCCAGATGGTGAGCAGGACAGCGGCGGTACCAGCGGTGATGATCCAAGCAATCATGGTCATCCCTTCAGCGCTTTCAGCAGCGAGTTGCACTCTTGGCACGACGGGGCGTGGATTTAGTCCACTTCGGAGGGTGTAGCGAGACCAAAGAGCTTGCCGCAGAACGACTCGCCGTTTGCGCCCGCATCTAGGCGTCTTCCGGGGAAGGCGTGACGGACCATTCCGTAGCGGCTCGACTCGTCTACGGCAGGAAGCCAGTAGTAGCGCGGCTGTGGCTGTGTCATGTCGGGCCCCGATCGTTGCTACTTCGAGTCGCCGATCAGCGACTCTAAGTTAGACGGTAATAGTTACCCGGTAACAAAGTCGAGATGCCTAAACGGGTGATCTTGGCCGTTCGCTATTCCGTGCGAAGCTGGGCGCATGGCAGGAACCGCACGGCAAATCCACCTGGGCCGGCAGCTCCGGCAGCTGCGGACCGAAGCGGGCTTGTCCTTGGACGAAGCAGCGGCGCACCTGGAGAGGTCGCGAGCAACGGTCGGGCATTGGGAGCGCGGGCACTCCAGGGTGTCTTCGAAGGATCTCGATGCGCTTCTCAAGCTCTACAGAACGCCGGAGAACGTGGCCGAACAGCTTCAGCAGCTACGGCGGGAGAGTGGTCAGCGCGGCTGGTGGCAGAGCTACAAGTTGCCGTCGTACCTCGCTCCGTTCGTCGGATTCGAGGCCGAGGCAAGCGAGATCTTCCACTTCGAGCTGGGCGTGGTTCCAGGACTGCTGCAAACCGAGGAGTACGCGCGTGCCATCCACGAAGTGGGACGCCTGGCGCTTACGGACGCCGAGCTTCAACACTGGGTCGATGTTCGCCTGAAACGGCAGGAGCGACTGAGCGAAAGTAGTGGCCTGACGCTTCACGTTGTGATTGCAGAGGAAGCACTGCGGCGTGTTATCGGCTCACGGGTCGTGATGGCCAATCAGTTGGAGCGCATTGACAAGCTCACTCGGCGTCCTAACGTTCGGCTCCAGGTGTTGCCGTTCGGCGCCGGCGCGCACGAGGGGCTTCACGGGCCGATTTTGGTGCTGCGGTTTCCGGATCCCGGCCACTGCGACGTTGCCTTCAGCGACACGCCGCTTGGCGGGCATGTCATCGACGATATTCGGGACGTGGCCGAGTTGGCGCGTCTGTTCGCATCGTTGCAGGCCAGAGCTCTTCCAGAGAACAAATCTGTCGAGCTGCTGCGTAGCATCGCTCAGGAACAAGCCTCATGCGCGAAGGAGTAATACGGTGCGCCCGAACCCTGTATGGAAGAAGTCAAGCCGCTCGGGACAAGCGAACGCGTGCGTTGAAGTCGCCTCGAACTTACCGGAGCGCACACTCGTGCGTGACTCGAAGCTCGGAGACTCGTCGCCCATCCTGAGCATGTCTGCCGCCGTGTTCGAGAGCTTTGTCAACAACGTCAAGACCGGCAAGTTCGACGCCTGAACCCTCGGCGGCAAGTGAGCTGAAGGGCCTCATCAACCAGGAGGAGACGCCGAAATGACGTTATCTCAGGCCCCCGCAGGTTGGCGGAAGTCGAGCTGGAGCAGTCAGGAAACCAACTGCGTCGAGGTCGGGCGCGTCGGTGGCGGTGCTGCGGTTCGCGACACCAAGGACCGCGCCGCCGGTCACTTCACCACGACCGCCGCCCAGTGGTCGGCCTTCGTCGCCGCCATCAAGACCGGCAAGTTCGACGCCTGAACGAAGTGAAGGGGCCCCCTCCTGCCGACCAACCTGGCAGGAGGGGGCCCCTTCACTTCACTCATCGTCCGACCAGGCACGTTCCGGTCGAAACCCGCAATTTCCATTGAAATCGAAGGTCTGATTTCCATTGAGATTGCGGAAAAACCCACCTCATCGGGTGGCGAACCTGGTCGGAGGTGTCCTTCGTACTTCGATCTATCGGGTTGTCAGGCCTTGGGCTTGCCGAGGCGGAGGGCGAGGACCAGGCCGAGGACGACCAGGACCACCGCTCCCGCGATCCACGGCCAGATCGGCATGCCGCCCGACTCCTCGGACTGCGCCTGCTGGTCCGCGTTCTGCGGGGCCGGGGCCGGGGTGCCCTTGCCCGGGGTGGTCAGCGTGAAGGTGACCTTGCCCGACACCGGGTGGCCGTCGTTGGACAGCACGCGGTAGCCGACCGTGTAGGCACCCGCCGGGCCGAGCTCCCGGACCGGCGCGATGACCGAGGTGCCCTCGACCCGCACCTGCCCGTCGGTCCAGTACGTCCCGTCCGGACCGACCACGTTGACCGTGTTGTAGCCCTCGCGCACCGGCTGGTCGAAGGTCAACCGGACCTCACGGGGCCCGGTGGCCAGCTGTGCGGCTTCCGGCGGGTCGCTGCTGACCAGCGCGTTGTGAGCCAGCGCCGTACCGGCGCCGCCGAACAGGGCGGCCAGCGCCAGCACCGCTACGGCCATCAACCGCTTCACGACTCGTCCTTCCCGGATTCCTGCTTCGCCGCAGCCTGCCCGGCGTTGCGGGTGCGCGCCAGGGCACCGGCCCCGACGCCCAGGCCGAGCGCGCCGACCACGAGCCCGGCACCGCCCAGCCAGCGGGCCGCGTTGTCACCAGAACCGGCCTCCGTCTCCTCGGCGGGCTCCTGGTGCGAGGCGCCGCCGTGGGAGTGCTCGCCGTCGGCCTCCTCGACCAGCTTCAGCGCCGGGGCGGGGTGCTCGGGCTCCTCCGCGCCCTCGGCCGGCGGCGGGGTGTCCCAGTTCACGACCTCGCCGTTGTCGTAGGTCTGCGTGGTGGGCATCACGAGTTCATCGGTGTTGGTCGGAAGGGCGCCGAGGGACACCTCGAACTCGTTGAACTCGTTCGGCCCGATCCGGTTGCCCGGCTGCGCGGTCCACGTGATGCTGCGCACAGCTTCGGTGACCTGCGCGCCAGCCACCTCGACCGGCGCGATCTGGACCCGTTCGACCTGAACGTTCCAGCCCGGCATCGGCTTGGTGCGCACCGAGCTCAGCGGGTACTGCTCCGGAAGGGTCACCTTGACCTGCACGGTCCCGGCGTTCGGCCGCTCGTTCGGCACCCGGAAGGCGACCTTGGCGTAACCGCCCTTGGCGGCCTCGCCCGGCTGTGCGGAGACGTGCGCGGACGCCGTTCCCGCTCCCATTAGCGCAACAATCCCGCAAGCGGCGGTCAGTGCCGCGGATCGAACCGCGAATCGCTTTGTCGACATGTTTGCTTGAAATCTCCTGTGCGTATGAGTTATTCGCGCGCGAAAGCGGCGAAATGACGAATGCGCGACGATCAGGTGGCATATTCCACTTGATCGACAAGAGATTCCGGAGGCCCGCGACGGGCATGTATTCGCTGGTAGATCAGATGCGCCAGGGCACGCACCGTGACGACGGCGACGCACACCGTGCGCGGCTCCGTGACGATCGGTGACGGAGTCGACCGGCGGGGCAGGATTGACCCGAGTAGGCGGGCGACTACGAAGAGTGCCCGCTCCGCGTGCGCCATTACGAGTCCGGTCAGCAGCACCACTGCGATGTGCCCGAGGGTCATTGCCAGTGGTGAGAATGGCATCCCGGGGTACCCGGCGCCGTCTTGATGACCCGCCACGACCTGCAGAAATACGTGAAGTGCCAGCTGGGTGACGCTCAAGGCCCCTAGAATGCCCCACGACCCACGCTTGCGATCAGCGAGCGCCACACCGGCACCGGCCAGCAGGGCGGTGATCACCACGGTCGTTCCCGGATCGGGTAACGACCCGCCTGCGGCCGCGTGCGCGGCCACGGACAGTGACGCCGACGTGGTGGCCAACCCGGCACCGCGCAGGACGCGTAGTGCGCCCTGCGTAGGTGTGAGTCTGGCTGCCACAGCAGGCAAGTCTAGGTGTCGGTTCGGCCACGCTGACCGCAGGTGAGCTTGCCTTGTTCATCCGATTGGGTCACGGTTTACGGGTTGCAGACGGTCGGGAGCTACCACCTGCACACATGTGCTCGATTAGTTCCAGATCGTCGTAACCGACGACGGAGAGGAGGGGGCGTCGCCGAAAGTGGCGCCGAAACCTGTGTCGACTGAAACAAAACGAAGTGGTGACCCCGCTGAGGGCCACCATACAACTGCATTGAACGGAACCCCCGAGTTCCTTGGGAAGCCGAGAACGGACTGGGTCGTCTTCGGCGTCACCGCGGCCATCATGTTCGCCGTGGTCTTCTGGGGAGCACTGGGGACTGACACGTTGAGCGCTGCCTCGTCGGCCGCGCTGACCTGGTTGCTCACCAACACGGGCTGGGGCTTTGTGCTGGCGGCCACCGGGTTCGTCATCTTCGCCCTGTTCCTGGCCTTCAGCAAGTACGGTCGGATCCCGCTCGGGAAGGACGGCGAGCAGCCGGAGTTCCGGACGGTGTCCTGGATCGCCATGATGTTCAGCGCCGGTATGGGCATCGGTTTGATGTTCTTCGGCGTTAGCGAGCCGCTCGGCCACTTCGTCTCGCCGCCGCCGGGGACGGTGCCCGGCGAGAGCGAAGAGGCCATCAAGACGGCCATGGCGACCTCGCTGTTCCACTGGACGCTGCACCCGTGGGCGATCTACGCGGTGGCGGGTCTGGCGATCGCCTACAGCGCCTTCCGCCGCGGCCGCCGCCAGACGATCAGCGGCGTGTTCACCCCGCTGATCGGCAAGAAGAACGCGGAGGGGTGGGTCGGCAAGCTGATCGACATCCTCGCGCTGTTCGCGACGCTGTTCGGGTCCGCCGCCTCGCTGGGCGTCGGCACCCTGCAGATCCGCAGCGGCTTGGAGGCCGCCGAATGGCTCCCCAAGGACTCGGCCAGCGGCGCCGTGATGGTGGGGATCATCGCGATCCTGACGCTCTGCTTCATCCTGTCCGCGGTGTCAGGTGTCGAGAAGGGCATTCAGTGGCTGTCCAACATCAACATGGTGTTGGCGGCCCTGCTCGCGCTCTTCGTGTTCATCCTGGGCCCGACGGTGTTCATCCTCGACCTGCTGCCCACCTCGGTGGGGTCCTACATCAGCGAGTTCGGCGAGATGGCCTCGCGGGCCGGTGCCACCGGCGGCGACGAGATGCAGAGCTGGCTGGCGAGCTGGACCGTCTTCTACTGGGCGTGGTGGATCTCGTGGACGCCGTTCGTCGGCATGTTCATCGCGCGCATCAGCCGCGGCCGCACGATCCGGCAGTTCGTCGCCGGCGTGCTGCTGGTGCCGAGCGGGGTCAGCCTGATCTGGTTCGCGATCTTCGGCGGTGCCTCGATCAACGCCCAGAAGTCGGGCGCCAACGTCTACGGCGAAGGCTCCGCGGAGGCGCAGACCTTCGACGTGCTGGGGACCATGCCGTGGGCCACCGTCACCTCGGTGCTGGTGATGATCCTGGTGGCGATCTTCTTCGTCTCCGGGGCCGACGCCGCGTCGATCGTGATGGGCACCCTGTCCCAGCGGGGCGCCATCGAGCCAAGCAAGTGGGTGGTCATCTTCTGGGGTGCCGCGACCGGCGCCGTGGCCGCGATCATGCTGGTCATCGGCACCGCCGGCGGCGATGAGGAGAAGGCGCTGGACGGCATCCAGAACCTGACCTTCATCGGGGCGCTCCCGTTCGCCATCGTCATGGTGTTCATGTGCTTGGCCCTGCTCAAGGACCTGCGCAGCGACGACATGACGTTGCGCGACGCCAAGGGCGCCGAAGTGCTGGAGCAGGCCGTCATCTTGGGCACCGAGGAGCACGACGGCGAGTTCCAGCTGGTGACCACGCCGGCGGAGGCCGACGAGGCCACCGCGGCGGTGCCTGCGGGTGGAAAAGAGTAAGCAAGCGTGAACCTCCTGGACTACGTCGCATCCAGGTGGCAATCGCTGCTGGTGGACTCCTACCAGCACGCCAGCATGGTGGTGCAGTGCATCGTGCTGGCGACGATCGTCGGCGTCCTGGTCGGGGTTGCGGTCTACCGCAGCCCCGCCGGGGCGGCGATCGCCACCGCTGTGTCCAGCGCGATCCTGACCATTCCGTCGTTCGCCCTGTTCGGCCTGCTCATCCCCGTGCTGGGGCTGGGCGTGGCGCCGTCGGTGGTGACCCTGGTGCTCTACGCGCTGCTGCCGATCATCCGCAACACCATCGTCGGATTGTCTACAGTCGACCAGCCGATCTTGGATGCCGCGCGCGGCATCGGCATGAGCCGCTTCGGCGTGCTGACGCGCGTCGAACTGCGGCTGGCCTGGCCCGCGATCCTCGCGGGCATGCGGGTGAGCACCCAGATGCTGATGGGCATCGCCGCCATCGCCGCCTACGCCAAGGGCCCCGGTCTGGGCAACCTGATCTTCAGCGGGCTGAACCAGCTGGGCGGCGCGAACGCGCTGAACATGGCCATCGCCGGCACCGTCGGGGTGATCATCCTCGCGCTGCTGCTGGACGTCATCTTCGTGCTGATCGGGCGGTTGACGACTTCGAGAGGTATTCGTGGCTGACGACAACTACACCCCGGCCAGCGGGCACGGCGTCGAGATCTGCCTGGAGGAGGTCTCAAAGCGCTACCCCGGGCAGAAGCTGTCCGCGGTGGAGTCGGTGACCATGACCATCCCGGCCGGTGAGACGGTGGTGCTGGTCGGCCCGTCCGGCAGCGGCAAGACCACCACCATGCGGATGATCAACCGGTTGATCGAACCCACGTCCGGAAAGATCACCATCGGCGGCCAGGACGTGCTCGGCCTCGACCCGGACAAGCTGCGCCGCGAGATCGGCTACTCGATCCAGCAGGCCGGCCTGTTCCCGCACCTGACCGTCGGCGAGAACGTCGGCATGGTGCCCGGCCTGGTCGGCTGGGACAAGAAGCGGATCCGCGAGCGCGTCGACGAGATGCTCGACCTGGTCAACCTGGACCCCGCCGAGTACCGCGACCGCTACCCGCGGCAGCTCTCGGGCGGCCAGCAGCAGCGCGTCGGCGTGGCGCGGGCGCTGGCGGCCAACCCGCCGGTGCTGCTGATGGACGAGCCCTTCGGCGCCGTGGACCCGATCACCCGAGGTGTGCTGCAGGACGAACTGATGCGCCTGCAGGCAGACCTAGGCAAGACGATCGTGTTCGTGACGCACGACTTCGACGAGGCGGTCAAGCTCGGCGACCGCATCGCGGTGCTGGGTGAGCGATCCAAGATCCTGCAGTACGACACGCCGGAGGCCATCCTGGCCAACCCGGCCGACGACACCGTGGCCGGCTTCGTCGGCGCCGGTGCCGCGCTCAAGCAGCTCACCCTGCGGCGCGTCCGCGAGATCGAGATGGGCCAGGTTCCCACCGCCACCATCGACGAGTCGCCGGCGGTGCTGAAGGAGCGGTTGGGTACCCGCCGCGGCGCGATCGGCCTGGTGCTCGACAGGCGCAACCGCCCGCTGCGCTGGGCGACCGCCCGCGAGGCCGGCGCGGTGTCCGCTCTGGACCGGGCCGGGCGGCCGGTGGAAGACAGCGTGTCGCTGGCCTCGACGCTGCAGGACGCGCTGGAAGCGATCCTCACCGACGACGACGGCGTCGCTGCGGTCACCGGGTCCCGCGGCGAGTACGTCGGCGTGGTCGACATCGACACGGTGATGAACACGATCAAGGCGCTGCGCGAGGAGCACGCCGACGACGAACCGACTGGGGCTCGGTCATGAGCAGCCAGTTCGCTTCGGACTCCGGGGCCCGCAGGGCGGAGCGGCTGCGGCTGATGGCGCAGCCGGTCGCGGTCGTGGCGCTGGTCGCAGGGGTGCTGGGCTGGGCGTTCACCCAGGACAACGACGAGGTGACCGCGCGCAGCATCAACTCGACCACGATCCTGAGCCTGACCTGGACGCACTTCCTGCTCAGCCTCGCGGTCGCGGTGATCGTGATCCTGGTGGCGGTGCCGCTGGGCGTGGTGCTCAGCCGCGGCTGGGCGCGCACGGCGGTGCCGCTGGTCATCGGCCTCGCCAACATCGGCCAGGCCGCGCCCTCGGTGGGTCTGTTGGTGCTGTTCTTCCTGGTCACCGGCGGCTCGACCGGGTTCTGGATCGCGGTGCTGCCGATCGCCTGCTATGCGCTGCTGCCGGTGCTGCGCAACACCATCGTCGGGTTGCAGCAGGTCGATCCTTCGCTGATCGACGCTGGCCGCGGGATCGGCATGTCGGCGACGGGCGTGCTGGCGCGCATCGAGCTGCCGCTGGCGGTGCCCTACATCCTGGCCGGGCTGCGCACCTCGCTGGTGCTGGCCGTCGGCACCGCCACGCTGGCGCTGTTCGTCGGCGCGGGCGGGCTCGGCGAGATGATCAACACCGGCTACAAGCTGAACGACTGGACCGTCATGGTCGTCGGTGCGGTGCTGGCGATGTCGCTGGCGCTGCTGGTGGACTGGCTGGGCGCGCTGGCCGAGACGTATCTGTCGCCGAGGGGGTTGCGATGAACCGCGAGACGTCGCGCCGAGGCGCGCTCAAGCTGGCCTCGCTGGCGGCCACCAGCGTGCTGCTGGCCGGTTGCGGCCTGAGCTCCGGCGGCTCGGTGCCGCTGGCGGTAGCGCCCGGCGCCATCCAGCCGGTCCCCGAGCTGCAGGGCGTCACGATCATCGTCGGGTCCAAGGACTTCACCGAGCAGCTGGTGCTCGGCTACATCGCCGAGTTCGCGCTGACCGCGGCCGGCGCCGACGTCCGGGACCTGACCAGCATCGTCGGTTCGGCCAGCGCCCGGAAGGCGTTGGAGAGCGACCAGATCGACATCCTGTGGGACTACACCGGGTCGTCCTGGATCAGCTACAACGGCAACACCGACCCGATCCCGGACGCCCGTGCCCAGTACGAGGCGGTCAAGAAGCTGGACCTGGAGCGCAACGGCGTCGCCTGGACCGCGATCACCTACAACGTGGACAACACGTACGCGTTCGCGGTCAACCAGGACGCGGCGCGGCGGTTGGGCGTAGAGAAGCTCTCCGACATCCCGAAGATCATCGCCGAGAAGCCGGACGAGGCCTCGTTCTGCGTGGACACCGAGTTCGCCAGCCGCAACGACGGCATGCCTGGGGTGGAGAAGGAGTACGGCTTCACCGCGGACCGGTCGAAAATGAAGGTGCTGACCGAGGGCAGCATCTACCAGGCCACCCAGAACGGGACCTGCACCTTCGGTGAGGTGTTCACCACCGACGGGCGGATCCGGGCGCTGAACCTGAAGGTGCTGGCGGACGACCGCCAGTTCTTCCCGCGGTACAACGTCGGCATCACCACCCGCGATGAGCTCCTCAAGCGGTACCCACAGATCACGAGCGTCTTCGAGCCGGTTTCGGCGAAGTTGACGAACGCGGAGCTACTGAAGATGAACGCCCAGGTGGACGTCGACGGCCGGGACCCGGCGGACGTCGCCCGCGAGTGGATGGTCCAGCAGGGCCTGGTGAAGCTCCCAGGCGGCCAAGCCACCGGCCGTTAGCGCGACCGGAAGGAAGAGGTGCAGGGCGTCTTCTGGCGGCTCGCGGCGTGCTCGGCGACAGACGGCGTGCTCGGCTGAAGGTGCCCTGCACTTGTCCGGCCGGGGCCAGTTCCGATCGAAACCCGCAATTTCCATTGAAATCGAAGGTCCGATTTCCATTGAAATCGCGGAAGAACTCACCTCATCGGGTGGTGAACCTGGTCGGAGGTGCCCTTCACCCACATCCAATGCCTCCGGCGCACCGGTGCGTGTCGGGAAACCCGGCGGTGCGCCGGGGCGCTAGCGCCTGGATCGGGCGACGCCGAAGCGGGTGAGCAGGTCGTCCTCGATCTGCCCCAGCTCCGCGTCGACGGCGCGGTGCGCCGACCTCCGCCGCTGCGCGGGCATCCGCTCCGCGGCCCGCACCGCGCTGGTCAGCTGCTCCAGCCGCTTCGCCGTCCGCTCCGCGTACCGCTCCGCGACGACCGCCTCCTCGGTGCTCGCCGACTGCTCGCGCAGCTCGCCCAGCGCACCGGCGTCGCCGGCGATCCGCGCGTGCAGCGCCGCGCCCCGGCCGGTGAAGCTGCCCAGCTCGTCCACCGGCACCCCGAGCCGACGGGCTCGCATCCGCTCGTAGCGTTCGCGTGCCACCGACACCGCGTGGAGCGCGAACGGCGCGATCACCGGGCCGACCACCTTGGCCACTCCGATGATCTTCTTGGCGTTGCCTGGGGTGATGCGCCCGTGCTCGCCCTTCTTGATGGCTTTGGCGGCCTTCTTGTCCGCCTTCTTCGCCTTCTTGACCGCCTTGTGGGAGCCGGTCGTGCCCTTCTTCCGGATCGTGCGCCCGGGAGTGCGTTTCCTCACCGCGGCCGACACCTCCCTGTCCAGCAGTTCCACTGCGATCACCTTAAGTCCGGCAGCCGTGCGGTACGACATCTGGCGGTGTTCTGGCGGGTACGGTGCGTAGTCGTTATCACCGGGGTGATGGGCGCGCCTGTCAGAGCGACGGCATACCCTTCACACGTGAAGGACAAGGTGCTGCTCGACGCGGGCGTCGTAACACGGTGCCGTCGACGCGTGCACCTGGAGAACGATCCCGCGCAGGACGAACCGCCCGCGCAGTTGGATCTGGGCATCGAGCAGCGCATCGCCGACGCCGCGGAACACCGTCGGTACGTCGCGAAACTGCTGCACAACACGCTCGGCGAGGACTGGGCGGAGATCCCGCGCGGCGTTGCGGCCAGCCGCGAGGAGTTGACGCTCGCCGCGATGCGCGCGGGCACGCCCTATATCTCCTCCGCGCAGCTGCCCGCCGACGTGCCTGGCGGTCGCCGGGGTTCGGTCGACCTGCTGGTGCGCTGCGGCGACGGTTACGTACCGGTGCTGGTGGTGCGGCACAAGATCACCGATCCGGGGAATGGCGCCCGCGCCCGGGTATCGCCGATCGATCGGCCGGTGCCGGAGGCTGCCTGGAACGACCCGGCCCGCAAGGTTCGTGCGCAGCCGCGCGACCAGCTGCGCCTGGCGCACGCCGTGCGGCTGTTGCAGGCGTGCGGGATGGGCGCGGCGACGCACGTCGGTGGCGTGATCGGCGTCGAGGCCGACGCGGTGCTGTGGCACGACCTGGACGTGCCGAACTGGCCCGGCGGCCGGACCGCGCTTGCCGAGTACGAGGCGCGCTTCGCCGACCGGTTGGCGGTGGCCACGGCGGCCGCAGAAGGGGCCGAGCCGCTCGCGCTGCCGTCCCGGATCACCGAGTGCAAGGGCTGCCCGTGGTGGCCGTCCTGCGAATCGCAGCTGCGCGAGAACCGCGACGTCAGCCTGGTGGTGCGCGGCGAGGATGTGGTCGCGCTGCGCGGCGTCGGGGTGTCCACAGTGGATGAGTTGGCCGCGACGCCGCTGGCGGAGGCGGAATCGCTGCCGCTGACCGGGGTCCGCAACACCGACGCGATCCTGCTCGCCAAGGCCTGGCTGCAGAACCTGCCGTTGGTGCGGCGGGTTCGCGATCTGGCGGTGCCGCGCGCGGACGTGGAAGTCGACGTGGACATGGAGAGCTACGCCGACGCCGGGGCCTACCTGTGGGGCTGCTGGCTGTCCGGAGCGGACATCGACGAGGAGCCCGGCTACCGGGCGTTCGTCAGCTGGGAGCCGCTGCCGTCCGACGACGAGGCGCTGTCCTTCGCGGAGTTCTGGACGTGGTTCGGCTCGGTGCGCCGCCGCGCGTACGAGCGGGGCCTGAGCTTCCGCGCCTACTGCTACAACGAGCTCGCGGAAAACCGCTGGATGCTCGCCTCGGCCGAGCGGTTCGCCGGGAAGCCGGGGGTGCCGTCGGTGGCGGAGGTTCGCGAGTTCATCAACTCGGCCGAGTGGGTCGACCTGTTCGCCTCGGTGCGGGAGCAGTTCCTGTGCCCGAACGGCAAGGGCCTGAAGGTGATCGCGCCGAGCGCCGGGTTCGGCTGGCGGGACGCCGAGGCCAGCGGCGAGAA